>CAMLDZ010000010.1 GCA_946478985.1 uncultured Solimonas sp. | reverse complement strand
TGGCGCTCCTACCCGGATTCGAACCGGGGTTTAAGCCTTGAGAGGGCTCTGTCCTAGGCCTCTAGACGATAGGAGCAAAACTTTTGATGCTGTCGAAGGCCGCGTATTATACGCGGCTCATGAATTGGCTCAAGGCATTATTGCCGCGCAATAAGAAGAATCAGGGACCGGGTCATCGGGGACCACAACGGGTGCCGCGCGCGGAGCATCCGATTTCCCGTTCCCAGTTCCCGGCGGGCACGCTCAAGGTTCTTTACGGACTCAAGGACGCAGGCTTTGAAGCCTACGTCGTGGGCGGTGGCGTGCGCGATCTGCTGGCCGGGATGGAGCCCAAGGACTTCGACATCGCGACCAACGCGACGCCGGAGCAGATCCGGCAGGTCTTCCGCTCCTGTCGGCTGGTCGGCCGCCGTTTCGTCATCGCGCATGTGCGCTTCGGCTCGGAGATCAGCGAGGTCACGACCTTCCGCGGCCCGATCACCGACAGCCACGAGCGCGATGAAACCGGCCGCATCCTCTCCGATAACGAGTACGGCACCTTGGAGACCGACGCCTTCCGGCGCGACTTCACGATCAACGCGCTGTACTACGACATCCGCGACTTCACGATCGTCGATTTCGCCGGCGGCCTGGCCGACATGAAGGCGGGGCTCATCCGCCTCATCGGCGATCCGGAGCTGCGTTTTCGCGAAGATCCGGTGCGCATGCTGCGAGCGGTGCGCATCGCCAACAAGATGAAGTTCGCGATCGAGCCGGCGACGCTGGCGCCGATCCGCAAGCTTGCGCCGCTGCTGCGCGAGATCCCCGCGGCGCGCCTGTTCGACGAGCTGGTCAAGCTGCTGCAGTGCCGCGACGCCGTCGCCAACCTCGAAGGTTTGCGCGATCACGGCTTGCTGGCGCATCTGCTGCCGCCGGTCGACAAGGCGATGAAGGACGCGCGCTCGCGCGTGTTCCTCGAGGCGGCGCTGGCCAATACCGCCGAGCGCATTGCCAGCGATCAATCGGTCAGTCCGGCGTTTCTCTACGCGGCACTGCTGTGGCCGGCCGTCGCGACGCGCTCCGAGGAACTGGTTCGCCAGGGCGGCGTGCACGCCAACGTCGCGATCAGCCAGGCGTCGGAGGACGTGCTGGCGCGCGCGCAGCAGCACGTGATCATTCCGAAGCGCTTCTCGGTGCCGATGCGCGAGATCTGGGCCTTGCAGTCGCGCTTCGATCTGCGCCGTGGTGGTCGCGCGCAGCGTTTGTTGACGCATCCGCGCTTTCGCGCCGCTTACGACTTCCTCCTGTTGCGCGCCCGCTCCGGCGAGGTGCCGCAGCCGGTCGCCGATTGGTGGACGCAAGCGCAGATCGGCAACGGTTTGCCGCCCTTGCCCAGGATCGAGCTGCCAGGCGGCGAGGGCGACGAAGAAGAGCTCGGTACCGACGGCGCCCCGCGCAAGCGTCGCCGGCGTCGCGGTGGCCGCGGCCGCCGCCGGCCTGACGAGCAGCAGCCGACGCCGCCGGTACAGTGAAGCGGCGCGCGCATATCGGCCTGGGCGCCAATCTCGGCGATCCGGCCGAGCGCGTGCATTGGGCGCTGGCTCGCCTGAGCTCGCTCGGCACGGTCGTTGCGCGGTCGCCGCTGTACCGCAGCGCGCCGATGGGGCCCAGTGATCAGCCCGACTACTGCAATGCCGTTTGCATCGTCGAATCGGCGCTGGCGCCGCAGGAGCTGATGAACGGCCTGCTGGCGATCGAGCGCGAGACCGGCCGGGTCCGCGATCGCAAATGGGGGCCGCGCAGCCTCGATCTCGATCTGTTGCACGTCGAGGGTGTGGAATCCTGTGCCGATTCTTTGCGGCTGCCGCACCCGGGCATCGCGCAGCGCAATTTCGTGCTGGTTCCGTGGGCCGATATCGCCGCCGATCTGCAGGTGCCCGGCGTCGGCCGCATCGGCGATGCGGCAGCGCTGATCGGCAGCGGCGGGCTGGCGGTCTGGCAGGCTTGCCCGCCGGCAGGATTGGGCTAAACTGCCGCGCGCTTCGCGCACGGGTGTATGTCTTTTTGGGCCGCCCGCCGTTTTCAAACCTTCGCTGCCGCGTGCATGTCTTGGTGGGCCACCGGCGCGTCACTCCGCTAGCACGGTCTTGCGTATGCTCATCGACGAGCATCGACTGTTCTTAGCCGGGAGCCTGGAATGGACAATCTCAAGCCAGTCAACATCGCCGAACTGCGCCGCATGCGTGCGGCTGGCGAAAAAATCGCCTCGCTGACCTGTTACGACGCCAGCTTCGCACTGATCGAAGATCGCGCCGGCGTCGATCTGGTGCTGATCGGCGATTCGATGGGCATGGTCATTCACGGCGGCAGCACCACGACGCCGGTGACGGTCGATGACATCGTCTACCACAGCCGCTGTGTCGCGCCGCATCTCCGGCGCGCGTTTCTGGTCGCCGATCTGCCGTTTCTCTCCTACGCAACGCTCGATCGTGCGCTCGACGCCTCGCAAAGGCTGATGCAAGAGGGTGGCGCCAAGATGGTCAAGCTCGAAGGCGGCCGCGAGCAGGCCGCCATCGTCGAGTATCTGTCGATTCGCGGCGTGCCGGTCTGCGCGCATCTGGGCCTGCAGCCGCAGTTCATCCACAAGATGGGCGCATTCAAGGTGCAGGGGCGAGAGGAAGTCGCCGCCGAGGCAATGCTGCACGATGCGCGCGTGCTCGCCGCGGCCGGTGCCGATCTGTTGCTGCTGGAGTGCATTCCCGCCGAACTCGGTGCGCGCATCGCCGCTGAATCGCCCGTGCCGGTGATCGGCATCGGTGCCGGTGCCGGTGTAGATGGTCAGATCCTGGTGCTGCAGGATGTGCTCGGCATCTCGCCGCAGGTGACGGTCGGGCGTACGCCGCGCTTCGTCAAGAACTTCATGGCGCAGGCCCGCGATGCGGGCGAAAAGGCCGGGCCGATCGAGGCGGCGATCGCCGACTACGTGCGTGCGGTGAAGTCCGGCGCCTATCCGGCGCCGGAGCATTGCTTCGAGGCGGCAGCGCCCAGCGCCGTCACCCATGCCCAAGCGCCCGGCGCCGTCACCAATGCCCAGGCGGGCCCGCCGTCGGGCGATGCCGTGGCGGTGCAGCAGCGGCCATCGGGTCCGCGGCGATGAGGATCGTCCATAGCGTTGCCGAACTGCGCGCCCAGCTCGCTGCCTGGCGACGCGACGGTGAGCGCATCGCACTGACGCCGACGATGGGCAACCTGCACACGGGCCACCTGCGTCTGGTGGAGACCGCGCGCGCCCACGCCGGGCGCGTCGTCGCCAGCATCTTCGTCAATCCGCTGCAGTTTGGCCCGCATGAGGATTTCGACCGCTACCCGCGCACGCTGGCGGCAGATGCCGACAAGCTTGGCGGTGCCGGCTGCGACCTGCTGTTCGCGCCCAGCGTCGCCGAAATGTATCCGCACGGGCGCGAGCAGCTGAGCGTGGTCAGTGTGCCGCGCTATGCCAGCATGCTGGAAGGCGAGTGGCGTCCCGGGCATTTCGACGGGGTCGCCACCGTCGTCAACATCCTGCTCAACCTTGTGCAGCCGGATGTCGCGCTGTTCGGAGAGAAGGACTATCAGCAGCTGCTGGTAATCCGGCAGATGGCGCAGGACCTGCACCTGCCGGTGACGATCGTCGGCGTGCCGACCGAGCGCGAGGCCGACGGCTTGGCGATGTCGTCGCGCAATCAATATCTGAGCGAGGCGCAACGGACACTGGCGGCGGCGGTCCACGCCAGCCTGCGCGCGGTCGCCGCGGGCCTGCTGCAGGGGCGTCGCGACTACGCCGCGCTGTGCGAGGAGCAGCTGGCGGGGCTGCGCGCGAGCGGCTTTCATCCGCAGTATCTGACCGTGCGTCGACCGGATCTGTCCGAAGCAGGCGCGGAGGCCGCGGAATGGCGGGTACTTGCCGCCATTTTGCTGGGAAATACGCGCTTGATAGACAACATTGGTGTGAAGATGTCAGAGATTTGACGATAGAACCAAATCGGCTAAACTTGCGCCCTGCTTCGTGACCCCCATCACAGGCAACGGGTGCATGTCTTAGTGGGCCACCCGCCGTTGTTAGATCGATTCAGACGTCGTGCGCATGTCTTGGTGGGCCGCCGACTTCTCCCAATCTCAAAGAGGCTGCTTCATGCAACTGCACATGCTGAAATGCAAGCTGCATCGTGCGTGTGTGACCCATGCTGAGCTCGATTACGACGGCTCTTGCGCGATCGACGCCAAGCTGCTCGAACTCGCCAATATTCTCGAGTTCGAGCAGATCCAGATCTACAACATCACCAACGGCGAGCGGTTCACCACCTACGCGATCAAGGCCGAAGCCGGTTCCGGCATCATTTCGGTCAACGGCGCTGCTGCCCACAAGGCTCGCGTCGGTGATCGCGTGATCATCTGTGCGTACTCGTCGATGGATGCCGCCAGCGCGCGCACCTACAAGCCGAGCCTGGTTTATCTGGACGAGCACAATCGCGTGGTTCGCACTGCCAACACGATCCCGATCCAGCCGGCCGCCAGTGCCTGATTCGAACCGCTGATCCGGGCGCTGTTCCGAACGGGGGCCACGCGCGCATGAAGCATGTCGCGGCGTGGTTTCCCACGCTGATCTACAACGCGCCGCTGCAAGACAGCGGCGCCCGCGCATTCAACGCCGATTTGCTCGACGAGTGCTATCGCATTCGCGACCACGACGTCGCCGGCCAGCACTGGTCGAGCCGCAACTATTCGCTTGGCTACACCAGCTACGGCTCGCTCGACCGTCTGCAGCGTTTCTCGTCGAGCTTCGACGGTCTGCGCGCGAAGATCGACCCGCACGTGCGCCGCTATGCGCGCAGCCTGCACTGGGATCTGCGTGGCAGCCGGCTGCAGATGACCGACTGCTGGATCAACATCATGCCGCGCGGTTGCGCGCACAGCTTCCACCTGCATCCGCAGGCGGTGATCAGCGGCACCTATTATCTGCGCACGCCGCGAGGCTGCAGCGGTCTCAAGTTCGAAGATCCGCGGCTGTCGCGGCTGATGGCGGCGCCGGCGCGCCGGCGCACCGCGCCGATGGCGCATCAGCCGCATATCAGCTATCCCGCCAAGGCCGGGCACCTGATCCTGTTCGAAAGCTGGCTTCGCCACGAGGTGCCGGCCAGCCAGATCGACGGCGAGCGCGTCAGCGTCAGCTTCAACTACCACTGGTTCTAGCGCGGTCACCGCGCGTGGCGCGTTCTGGCGTGAATCTGGCGTGCGCTTTGGCACATGGCGCGCGTCTGCTGGCGATGCCGCTAGTTCACGATTCAGCTGTGACCGGATAGTCTGCGTGCGACATGGATAACCGAATCACCAAGCCCCTGACCGCCACACCGGCGTGGCGCGCGCTCAGCGTGCATGCCCAGGCGATGGCCGATGTGCGCATCGCCGATCTCTTCGACCAGGACCCGGCGCGGGCACGCCGTCTGGTCTGCGAGGACGTCGGTTTCTATCTCGACTACTCCAAGCAGCGTGTGACTGACGAGACGCTGTCGCTGCTGATGGGGCTGGCGCGGCAACAGCAGCTGGAGCAGTGGCGCTCGCGGCTGTTCGGCGGCGAGCACGTCAACAACACCGAGAACCGCGCCGTGCTGCACATGGCGCTGCGTGCGCCGCGCGGTGCCGACTACCGTGACAAGGGGCGGCGGGTGTCCGACGACGTGCACGGCATGCTCGACCGCATGCGCGCGTTCTCGGAGCGCGTTCGCGACGGTGACTGGCGCGGCGCCACCGGCAAGCGCATCACCGATGTCGTCAACATCGGCATCGGCGGCTCCGATCTGGGCCCGCGGCTGGTTTGTGGCGCACTGTCGGCGATGGTCGATGGCCCGCGCCCGCACTTCGTCGCCAACATCGACGGTACCGAACTGCACGAGACCCTGGCGCGATTGCGACCGGAGACGACGATGTTCATCGTCGTCAGCAAGACCTTCACCACGCAGGAGACGCTCGCCAACGCCTTGTACGCGCGAGCCTGGCTGGCCTCCTCGCTGGATATCGACGCGGTGTCCAAGCACTTCGTCGCGGTGTCGACCAACCGCGAGGCGGTCGAGGCTTTCGGCATGGACGCCGAACACATGTTCGGTTTCTGGGACTGGGTCGGCGGGCGCTATTCGCTGTGGAGCGCGGTCGGGCTGGTGGCGATGATCTCGCTCGGCTCTTCGCGCTTCGCCGAGCTGCTGCGCGGCGCGCATTCGATGGACACGCATTTCCGCCGCACGCCGCTGGATCACAACCTGCCGGTCCTGATGGGCTTGCTGTCGGTCTGGAACGTCAACTTCCTCGGTATCGCCAGCCATGTGCTGGCGCCTTATGCGCAGCGGCTCAGCCTGCTGGCGGCCTGGGCGCAGCAGTTGTCGCTGGAATCCAACGGCAAGGGCGTGACGCGTGACGGCCTGCCGGTCGACTACGCGACGGCGCCCGTCATGTGGGGCCACGTCGGCACCAACGCGCAGCATGCGTATTTCCAGATGCTGCATCAGGGGCCGGCAGCGCACTCGGTGGATTTCATCCAGCCGGTGTTTGCTGCCCACCCTTATCGCGACATGCACCGCAAGCTGATGGCCAACTGCTTCGCTCAGGCCTCGGCGCTGATGCGCGGCAAGACTGCCGACGAAGTCCGCGCAGAACTCAGTGCCAAGGGGCTGGAGGGGGCCGCACTGGAAGCGGCGATCCCGCATCGCGTGTTTCCGGGCAACCGGCCCAGCAATATGCTTCTGCTGCCGCGGCTCGACCCCTTCCATCTCGGGGCGCTGTTGGCGCTCTACGAGCACCGGACCTTCGTCGAGAGCGTGCTGTGGAACATCAACGCCTTCGATCAATGGGGCGTCGAGTTCGGCAAGCAGCTGGCCAACCAGATTCTCGACAGCAACAGCACCGTGCCGCTCGATCCCTCGACGCAGGAGCTGATGCACAAGGTACGGCTGCACGCCAGCTGATCAGCGCGTCTGCTGCTCCAGCGCCCAGCGCACGTGCTCGCGGACCATTTCGTCCGCGTCATCGGCGCGGCGGTCCAGCGCCTCGACGACCTCCGCCGAGCGTGGCGCGTTGCCGAGCGCCACTGCCAGATTGCGCAGCCAGCGCGCATAGCCGGCGCGACGCAGTGCCATGCCCTCGGTCTTCTCCAGCCATTGCGCCTGGCTCCACGCGAACAAGTCGACCAGCCGCGCCGCGTCGAGTCCGTGACGCGGCGCGAAGTCCGCCTCGGCGCTGCGCTGCGCGTAGCGATTCCATGGACAGACCAGCTGGCAGTCGTCGCAGCCGAAGATGCGGTTGCCGATCAGCGGGCGCAGTTCCAGCGGGATCGCGCCGTGATGCTCGATGGTCAGGTAGGAGATGCAGCGCCGCGCGTCGAGCCGGTACGGTGCCACGATCGCATCGGTCGGGCAGACCTTGATGCAGGCACTGCAGCGTCCGCAGGATTCGGCGACAGGCATCTCGTCGCGCGGCGGCAGCAACAGGTCCGTGTAAATCTCGCCCAGGAAGAACCACGAACCGGCGTCACGGCGCAGCAGCAGGGTGTTCTTGCCGATCCAGCCGAGACCGGCGTTGCGCGCCATTGCTTTTTCGAGCGCCGGCGCGCTGTCGCATAGCACGCGGTAGCCGAACGGACGGATCTCGGCCTGCAGCCGCGCGCCCAGCTTGAGCAGGCGTGCGCGCATCAGGCGGTGATAATCGCGGCCGAGCGCGTAGCGCGAGACATAGGCGAGCCGGCCATCGTCCAGCACCTGCATGGCGTCGGCGGCCTGAGGCTGATAGTTCATCCGCGCCGAGATCACGCTCAAGGTGCCGGGACGCAGCTGCGCCGGCTGCTCGCGCATCTGCGGATCACGGGCCAGGAATGCCATGCCGCCGTGGAATCCGTCGGCCAGCCAGCGCTGAAGGTGGGCCAGATCGTCGCCGAGTTCGAGCCTCGCTACGGCCGCGTCGGCAAAGCCGAGCTCCGCCGCCCAGTGGCGGATCGATGTGGACAGCGAGGCGGGATCGGGTAGCGTGGACGTCACGGCAGATCGGTAGGGTGGGGCGCAAAATTGTAGCGTCCCGCCGGCGAACGGCCTCCTATACTGTGCCGATGGATGCTCTTTCCCGTCGCCTCTATGCCGCCGCGCAGGTGCGCGAACTCGATCGCCGCGCGATCGAGGAGCACGGTATCGCCTCGTACGAATTGATGCAGCGCGCCGCGCGGGCCTGCTGGGAAGCGGCGATCCGCCGCTGGCCGCAAGCGCATCGCATCGCGGTGTTCTGTGGCGTCGGCAACAACGGCGGTGACGGCTATGAGATCGCAAGGCTGGCCCGCGCGCGAGGCTGCGAGGTGCAGGCGATCGCTGTCGATGGCCTGCCGCGCAGCGAGGCGGCGGTACAGGCTGCCGCGGCCTGGCGTGGCGATGGTGGCCTGATCGAAGCCTTCGGCGGCGCCGCGCCGGATGCAGACCTCGTATTCGATGCGATCCTCGGCACCGGCCTGGCGCGCGCGCCGCGCGGCGAGGCCGTGGTGGCGATCCGCGCGATCGAGCGCCTGCGCCAGCGCGGTGCCGCCGTCGTTGCCGTCGACGTGCCGTCCGGGCTCGATGCCAGCAGCGGCCTCGCCTTTGAGCCGGCGGTGCAGGCCGATCTTTGCGTCAGCTTCATCGGCAACAAGTTCGGTCTCTACGCCGGCCAGGGGCCGGCGCTGGCCGGCGAGCGGCATTTCGACAGGCTGTCGGTGCCGGACGGGGTGTATGTAGATCTGCCGCCGCAGGCGGTGCTGCAGGACGCCAGCGACCTGTGTCGCGTCCTGCCGCCGCGCGAGCGTGGCGCGCACAAGGGGCTGCATGGCCACGTGCTGATCATCGGCGGCAATCTCGGCATGCTCGGCGCTGCGCTGCTGGCCGGCCGCGCGGCGCTGCGCAGCGGCGCCGGCCTGGTCAGCGTCGCCACGCAGCCGGCGCATGCCGCGGCGATGGCGGCGGCTCAGCCGGAGCTGATGTGCCGTGGCGTCGCCGACGCCGCAGCCTTGCGGCCGCTGCTGGCGCGAGCCGATGTCGTGGCGATCGGTCCCGGGCTCGGCATGGACGACTGGGCGCAGGCCTTGTGGACGGCGGCGCTGGACAGCGGCAAGCCGCTGGTGATCGACGCCGATGCGCTGAACCTGCTGGCGCTCAATGTCACCGTCGTGCCTGAGGCGGTGCTGACGCCGCACCCGGGCGAGGCCGCGCGCCTGCTGGGCTGCAGCGCGCTGGAGATCCAGCGCGACCGGCTCGGCAGCCTGCTGGCGCTGCAGTCGCGCTACGGCTGCAGCGTGGTGCTCAAGGGGGCCGGCAGTCTCAGTGGCGGCGAGCTGCCGCGGCTTTGCCCTTACGGCAACCCCGGCATGGCGGTCGGCGGCTCCGGCGATGTGTTGACCGGGGTGGTCGCCGCGCTGCGAGCGCAGGGCCTGGAGGCCGCCGCTGCGGCCAGCACCGGCGTCCTGGCGCACGCGCTGGCCGGTGATGCCGCGGCGGCAGGCGGCGAGCGCGGCCTGCTGCCGGGCGATCTGATCGCGCAGCTGCAAACCGTGGTCAATCCGCGGCCATGACAATCATCGACCTGCATCTGGCCGATGCCGGTGTGACCGAGACGCTCGGCGCCGTGCTGGCCGCCCATCTCTGGCAGCGTCCGGGGGGCGTGGTGTTTCTCGAAGGCGCTCTGGGTGCCGGCAAGACGACTTTGGCGCGCGGTCTGCTGCGGGCGCTGGGCGTGCGCGGTGCGATCAAGAGCCCGACCTACACCCTGCTAGAGCCGTATGAGGTCGACGGGCGGCAGATCCTGCACATGGACTTGTACCGGCTGCACGATCCTGAGGAACTGATCGGCCTGGGCGTGCATGACTATGCGCCGGCGCAGAGTTACTGGCTGGTCGAGTGGCCCGATCGTGGCGCCGGACTGCTGCCCGCAGCGGATCTGCATGTGACGCTGGCGCTCGACGATGGCGCACGCCGGGCGCGTCTGCATCCGTCGAGCCTGGGGGCGGAGCTGTACGCGCGCCTGAAGGCGGCCGGCTTGCCGGCGGAAAGTCAGGCGTCTTCTTAACAAGCCCCTCTATCTGCCTGCACATAAAAGAAAAGTTTGCAATCGAAATAAGCATCCGCTAAATTTTTGCGCAGATCTTCGCCGGACTCGGGCATGCGTTGGGGGATTTGCGTCTGCTTACTGCTGATTGCGCCGCTGCTGGAGGCGGCGCAGCTGCGTGAGCTGCGCGTCTGGGACAGCCCGACGTCGACGCGCGTCGTCTTCGATCTGAGCGCAGCCGCGCAGCCGGATGTCTTCACCCTGGACAACCCGCATCGCGTCGTCATCGATGTGCCGGCACTCGATGCCGCGAGCGTGGCACGCGCGGCGCGGGCGATTCCCAAGGGGCTGGTACAGCGGGTTCGCAGCGGACCGCGTGCCGAAGGCATCCGCGTCGTGCTCGAAGTCGGCCAGGCGGTGAAGGTGCAGAGCTTCGTTGCGGCGCCGAACGAGCAGTACGGCCATCGCATCATCGTCGACCTCGCGGCCGCGGCGCTCGCGCCGGCCGGCAGTGCGCCCGCAGCCTTGCCTGCACCGATGCCGCCGGCGGCGAACATCGAGCCGCCGCCGCCGCCGGCGGCAGCAGCCGGCGCAGCGCCACTTGGCGACAAACCGCTGATCATCGCCATCGACGCCGGCCACGGCGGCGAGGACCCTGGCGCGATCGGTCTCAGTGGCCTGCGCGAGAAGGACGTATCGCTGGCGATTGCGCGCAAGCTGGCGCTGATGATCAACATGCAGCCGAACATGCGTGCGGTGCTGACGCGCGATGGCGATTACTACGTGGGGCTGCGCCAGCGTACCGAGTTCGCGCGCCGCCATCAGGCGGACATGTTCATCTCGGTACATTGCAACGCCTTCACGCGCCGCGACATGCGCGGTACGGCGGTCTACGTGCTCAGCGATCGCGGCGTCAACACGGAGCACGCACGCTGGCTCGCCAACAAGGAAAACGCGGCCGATCTGGTCGGCGGCGTCGACCTGCACGACAAGGATGGCGATCTGGCCGCGGTGCTGATCGATCTATCGCAGAGCGCGACGATGGAGGCCAGCTTCGACATCGGTTCGCGGATGCTGCGAACGATGGGGCAGGTCAACACGCTGCAGAAGGATGCGGTGCAGCAGGCTGCGTTCGTGGTGCTCAAGGCGCCGGACATCCCCTCGGTGCTGGTCGAGACGGCATTCATCACCAATCCGCACGAAGAGAAGCTGCTAGGCAACGACGATTACCAGAACAAGCTGGCGGCGAGCATGCTCAGTGGCATCAAGGGCTACTTCCACAGCTACCGACCCAAGCAGCACATGGTGCAGGCGCCGAGTCCGGTGCCGGCGCCGGAGCGCAGCGTTTCCCGCGCCGCCTACGCGCGCGAGGCCGCCGGCCTGCGCAAGGCGCTGCGCGAGGCATCTTTCACCCAAGGCGTCTCCCGGTAATACGGGGGTGCGAGCTGCCCGGGCGGAGTCACTGCCGCCCGGGTTATTTTTGCCCGCCGTTCAATGCTCGTTCAATGCCTGTTCACGCCCGCATCGCCGTGGCGCCGGAGGCTCGATCTCGCGCTGGCGATCGGGGCGCATGAGCGCGCTGGGCCATTCTTCCGGCCTGCGCCGCGCATGGCAGTAAACTTCGCCGCATGATTCGCATCCTCCCCGATACGCTGGTCAATCAGATTGCGGCCGGCGAAGTCGTCGAGCGCCCCGCCGCCGTCGTCAAGGAAGTCGTCGAGAACGCCCTGGATGCCGGAGCGCGCGCGGTCGATGTTGAGATCGAGCAAGGGGGAGCGACGCTGATCCGCATCCGTGACGATGGCCGCGGCATCGCGCGTGACGAATTGGCGCTGGCGCTGACCCGGCATGCGACGAGCAAGATTGCCGCGCTGGAAGATCTCGAACGGGTGGCGACGCTGGGTTTCCGCGGCGAGGCGCTGCCGAGCATCCTGTCGGTGTCGCGGCTGCGTCTGAGCTCACGCACCGCCGAGGCCGACCATGGCTGGGAACTGAGCGGCGCCGGCGCGGTGGATGGCGAGCCGCGGCCAGCGGCGCATCCTCACGGCACCACCGTCGAGATCCGCGATCTGTTCTTCAACACGCCGGCGCGGCGCAAATTCCTCAAATCCGAATCAACCGAGTTCCGGCAGATCCAGCAGGCGATTTGCCGGGTGGCGTTGTCGCGCTTCGACATCGGCTTTGCGCTACGCCACAACCAGCGCCGCGTGCTCGATCTGGCGCCGGCTGCTGGCGACGAAGGCCGCTTGCAGCGCTTGCGCGCGGTCTGCGGCGACGAGTTCGTCGCGCAGTCGATCGACTTCGACGAATCACGGCTCGGCATGCGCCTGCACGGCCGTGTCGGTCTGCCGGGCTTTGCCCGCACGCAGGCCGACCTGCAATATCTCTACGTCAACGGCCGCCTGGTTCGTGACCGGCTGATGTCCTTTGCGCTCAAGCGCGCTTTCGCCGATGTCATGCATTCGACGCATCATCCGGCCTATGTGATCTACCTGGAGATCGATCCGGCGGCGGTCGATGTCAACGTCCATCCGCAGAAGACCGAAGTGCGTTTCCGCGAGGCCGCACGCGTGCACGATCTGTTGTTCGGCGCGGTCCACCAGATGCTGCGACGGCTGCGCCCCGACGCGCAGCAGCATCGCATCAGCCTGGCGCCGACGAGCACTACGGCAGCGACGACGGCGGTGGTGCCGGGCTATGTCGCACGCGCCGACGCCGCTGCCTTCACGCCGCCGGCGCGACCGATGCCGCAGCCGGGCGCGCGGCTGGATCTGCGTGAACCGCCCGCACCGGCGTTCGCGGCGGCGCAGGCACTCTCGTCCGTGCCGGCAGCGCCGGCGTGGCCATCATCGTCGTCGCCAGGGATGGGCGACGACCGGCCGCTCGGCACGCCGCTGGCGCAGATCCACGGCATCTACGTGCTGGCTCAGAACGATCGCGGCCTGGTGCTGATCGATGCGCATGCCGGGCATGAGCGGGTGCTCTACGAGCGACTGAAGCGGCAGCTGGCGGACGGCGGCATTCCCGCACAAGCGCTGCTGGTACCGGAACTGGTGGCCATGCCAGAGGACGCAGCCGATGCGCTCGAAGCGCAGCGCCAGACCCTGGCGGCTTTCGGTTTCAGCTTCGATCGTAGCGGACCCGCCAGCATCCTCGTCCGCGCGGTGCCGCCGCTGCTGGCGCGCAGCGATGTCGGGGCCCTGCTGCGCGAGTTGGCCGGCGACGAGATCCGCCGCGACAGCCGGCAGCATTTCGGCGAAGCACTCGACGCCCAGCACCGCGTGCTCGCCGACGTCGCCTGCAAGGCCGCGATCAAGGCGAACCGGCGGCTGAGCCTGGCCGAGATGGATGCCCTGCTGCGCGACATGGAGCGCACCGAACTGGCCGGCCAGTGCAACCACGGCCGGCCGACCTGGGTGCAGGTGTCGATCGCCGAACTGGACCGCCTGTTTCTGCGCGGACGCTGAGCATCGTGCCGGCCACCGCTACCGCTTCGTCGCCAGTCGTCCTGCTGATGGGGCCGACGGCATCCGGCAAGACGCAGCTGGCACTCGATCTCGCCGCACGGCTGCCGGTCGAGATCATCAGCGTCGACTCGGCGCTGGTCTATCGCGGAATGGATATCGGCAGCGCCAAGCCGGATGCGGCCACGCTGAAGCGCGTGCCGCATCACCTGATCGATATCCTCGACCCCAGCGAGCCCTACTCGGCGGCGCGCTTTGCCGACGACGCCCTGCGCTTGATCGGCGAGATTCGCGCGCGCCAGCGGGTACCGCTGCTGGTGGGCGGCACGATGCTGTATTTCCGCGCGCTGACGCAGGGGCTCAATGAGCTGCCGTCCGCCGATCCAGCGGTTCGCGCGCGTCTGGAAGACGAGGCGCGCCGCCTCGGCTGGCCGGCGCTGCACGCACGGCTGGCGGCGCTGGACCCGCAGATCGCAGCGCGGCTGCACCCCAACGACCAGCAGCGCATCCAGCGCGCGCTGGAAGTCATCGAACTGTCCGGTCACGCCGCCAGTCTGTTGCAGGCGCAGCCGCGACGCCGCGCGGCACTGCCTTGGTGCAAGCTGGCCCTCAATCCGCCGCAGCGCAGCGAACTGCACGCGCGGATCGCCCGGCGCTTTCACGCCATGATGGAGCAAGGCTTTCTTGAAGAGGTCGGGCGGTTGTATGCGCGCGGCGATCTGCACCCGGAACTCCCCTCGATCCGCGCGGTCGGTTATCGCCAGCTCTGGGCGTATCTGCAGGGCGAATGTTCGGAATCCGAAGCGGTCGAGCGGGGCATCGCCGCAACCCGCCAGTTCGCCAAGCGCCAGTTGACCTGGCTGCGCAGCGAAACCGACTTGAACTGGCTCGATCCGGCGCAGCCCGATCTGCTGGACCGGGCCCTAGCTCATTTCGGCATGCACAGCAAGGGATAATGCAAAAGAGCATGCTACACTGCCGCCTCATAACTCACGCTGGGTCCACGTAAATCCAGCACACAATAGGGAAAGTCCGATGTCGAAAGGTCATACCTTACAAGAACCGTTTCTGAACGCCCTGCGTAAAGAACGCATCCCCGTTTCCATTTACCTGGTCAATGGCATCAAGCTTCAGGGCCAGATTGAGTCGTTTGATTCGTTTGTGGTGCTTCTCCGCAACAGCGTCAGCCAGATGGTTTACAAGCACGCGATCTCCACCGTGGTGCCGGCCCGCGCCGTGCGCATTTACGACGGCGAAAACGAAGGCGGCGATTCTCATCCGGAGTCTGCGTCCGCTTGATCGGCTCGGCTTCAAGCGCAGCCGCGCCGATGATGGCGTCGGCCGGTTAAGGCATGTTTGAACGTCCTCAGGCGGGCCAGAAGGCACTTCTGGTCCACCTCGAATTTCCGTCGACCGATTTCGAGTCGGATCGTCAGGAGTTCATCGAACTTGCCCGCTCCGCGGGCGCCGAGATCATCGCCGTCATCGGCGGCTCGCGGCGCGAGCCGGACGCGGGATTGTTTGTGGGTGCAGGCAAGGCACAGGAGATCGCTGACGCGGTGGCGGCGACTGGCGCCGAGCTGGTGATCTTCAACCATGCCTTGTCGCCCAGCCAGGAGCGCAATCTCGAGAAGATCTTCAAAGCCCGCGTGCTGGATCGCGCCGGGCTGATCCTCGATATCTTCGCCACCCGCGCGCGATCGCACGAGGGCAAGCTGCAGGTCGAGCTCGCGCAGCTCAATCACGTGGCGACGCGGCTGATTCGCGGCTGGACGCATCTGGAGCGTCAGCGCGGCGGCGGTATCGGCTTGCGCGGTCCGGGCGAGACCCAGCTGGAAATGGACCGCCGCCTGATCCGCGAGCGCATCAGCACGCTCAAACGCCATCTCGACGTGGTCCGCGGCCGCCGCGCGCAGAACCGTGCCGCGCGAACCCGCAACAACGTGCCGGTGGTGTCGCTGGTCGGTTACACCAATGCCGGCAAGTCGACGCTGTTCAATGCCATGACCGGCGACCAGACTTTTGCCTCGAACCAGCTGTTCGCGACGCTCGACACCACGGTGCGGCGCCTGCCCGTGGACGGCGGCGAGACGGTGCTGCTGGCCGATACCGTCGGCTTCATCCGCGACCTGCCGCATGATCTGATCGCTGCGTTCCGCGCCACCCTGGAGGAGGCGCGCGACGCCAGCCTGCTGCTGCACGTGGTCGATTCGGCTGATGCCGAGCGCGTCAGCCGTATCGCGCAAGTCGAAGACGTGCTGCGCGAGATCGGCGCCGACGAAGTGCCGCGGCTGCAGGTTTTCAACAAGATCGACTTGCGGGCAGGCGAGTTGCCGCGCGTCGAGCGTGGCGAGGATGGCCTGCCGGCGCGCGTCTATGTGTCGGCGCGCAGCGGCGCAGGCCTGGCCGAACTGCGGGCCGCGATCATCGAGCGCATCGTGCCGGCGGTGCCGCCGCAGGATCTGGTGTTGCCGCCGAGTGCGGCGCGCTTGCGTGCCCAGCTGTTCCAGCAGCATGCGGTCCGCGACGAGCAGATCGACGACGAGGGCAATTTCCATCTGCGCGTGGCGATGCCCTACGAACGCTTGCGCGGACTTTGTGCGGCGGCCGGCATCGAGGCGCCGCCGGCGCCGCATGTCATTGAGGAATGGGAACTATCTCCCTAGAATCCGCGTCTCGCCAGAAGCTTGATGGGCGTCGCCGGCGGGCGGGAGTGCCGGGCCGGCCCGTCGGTATCGGATCCGGCGGGGCGCGGGCTAGCGTGAATCCGCCGCCATCGGGCCGATCCGCGCCGCTTCATCACTATTCACTGCAGTTCGAGGAGCCATGCATGGCGTGGAATGAGCCCGGTCCGGGCCGCGACCCGTGGAATCAGGGGCCGAAGCGCAACGAGCGTCCGGCGACCGATGTCAATGACATGCTGAACCGCTTTCGCAAGCGCTTCGGCGGCGGCTCCGGCGGTACGGGCGGTGGCAAGGGCTCCAATGCCTTGCCGGCCGGTTTCGTCGGTCTGCTGGCTGGTCTGATCGCGGTGCTGTGGATCGCTTCAGGGTTCTATGTTGTCGACGAGCAGGAGCGCGCGGTGGTACTGCGCTTCGGTCAGCACGTGGGCACCTCCGATCCGGGCCTGCGCTGGCACCTGCCGTGGCCGATCGAGGACGAGGAAGTCGTCAACGTCACCGGCATCCGCTCGGTGCGCGAGGAAGCCACGATGCTGACCAAGGACGAGAACATCGTCGACCTCGAGCTTTCGGTGCAGTACCGCGTCTCCAAGATCGAGGACTACATCTTCCAGGTCACCGAGCCGGACCTCACGCTCAAGCAGGCGACCAAGGCATCGGTGCGCGACATCGTCGGTCAGAGCTCGATGGATTTCATCCTGACCGAAGGTCGCGAGGAAGTCGCAGACGAGACCAAGCGTCTGCTGCAGGATCGCCTCGACGAGTACAAGGCGGGCCTGGTCGTCACCGAGGTCAATCTCCAGCAGGCGCAGCCGCCGGAGCCGGTGCAGGCTTCGTTCGCCGACGCTATCAAGGCACGCGAGGACCAGCAGCGACTCAAGAACGAGGCGGAAGCCTATGCCAATGATCGTCTGCCCAAGGCACGCGGCGCGGCGGCGCGGCAGATCGCCGAAGCCACCGGCTACCGGGATCAGGTCATCGCCAAGGCCGGCGGTGACGCGGCGCGTTTCACGCAGCTGGTCGGCGAATACAAGAAGTCGCCGAAGGTCACCAAGGAGCGCCTGTATCTCGACATGATGCAGAGCGTGCTTGGCAGCTCCGCCAAGGTCATGCTCGACGTCGACAAGGGCAGCCCGATGATTTACCTGCCGCTCGATCAAATCCTGAAGAACGCGCATGGGCCGGACGCGCAGGACGATTTCTCCGGCGGCGCCGGCATCGCCGCACCGCGTGGCAATAGCGTGAATCCGAACGACAGCCTGCGTTCTCGCGACCGGAGCCGCTAATGAAGAACAAGACGCTTGTGATGATGGGCCTGGCGCTGCTGGCGCTGTGGACCGTGGTCAATGCTTTCTACATCGTCGATCAGCGTGAGCGGGCGATCCTGTTCCAGTTCGGCGAATTGCGCGGCCAGGATTTCAAGCCGGGCCTGCATGTGAAGGTGCCGTTCTTCCAGACGGTGCGGATCTTCGATGGCCGCGTGCTGACGCTCGACAACCAGACCGAAAACTTCCTGACGATCGAGAAGAAGAACGTCGAGGTCGACTACTACGTGAAGTGGCGGATTGCCGACGCGGCGACCTATTACCGCGCCACCAGCGGCCAGGAACTGGTCGCGATGGATCGCCTCGCCGGCATCGTCAACCGCGGCCTGCGCGATGAGTTCGGCTCGCGGACGATCCAGCAGGCGGTGTCCGACGAGCGCAGCGTCATCATGGCGGCCTTGCGCAACAGCGTCGGCGGCAAGGTCCGCGATCTGGGCATCGACATCGTCGACGTCCGCATCAAGTCGATCAATCTGCCGCAGACGGTCAGCGATTCGGTCTACGACCGCATGCGCGCCGAGCGTGCCCGCGTGGCCACCGATTTGCGCGCCCGCGGTGCCGAGGAAGCCGAGAAGATCCGCGCCACCGCCGATCAGGAGGCGCAGGTGACGCTGGCGGAAGCCTACAAGCAGGCCGAGGAAATCAAGGGCGAGGGCGATGCCAAGGCGGCGGAAATCTACGCCAAGGCTTATGGCCAGGATCCGGAGTTCTACAGTTTCTATCGCACGCTCAATGTCTATCGCGACAGCATCGGCGGCTCGCGCGATGTCTTCGTGCTGCAGCCGGACAGTCCGTTCTTCAAGTATTTCAAGAACGGAAGCCCGTGAATGTCGACTGGCCGGTCCTGCTGCGTGCGCTGGCACTGGTCATGGTGATCGAGGGGCTGCTGCCGTTCGTGGCGCCTTCGCAGTGGCGCCGCGTGCTGTTCACGATCGCGCAAATGGACAACCGTACGATGCGGCTGATTGGCCTGGGGTCGATGGCGGCCGGCATCATCATGCTGCAGTTCGTCTGAAGCGCATCCGCATGACGCACGCGAAAATTCGTTTCCCCGTACCCGGCACGGCCGGATTGTGTTGAAAACCTCATGAAGAAGTGGATGCTGCCTGCCGGTGTCGAAGAATCCCTGCCACCGAGTTCATGGCAGCTGGAAGATTTGCGCCGCAAGCTGCTCGACCATTACCGCAAGCTCGGCTACGAACTGATCCTGCCGCCGCTGATCGAGCACCTCGACGCACTGCTGACCGGCAGCGCGCAGGACCTCGAACAGCAGACCTTCAAGCTCACCGACCCGGACAGCGGCCGGCTGCTGGGCCTGCGCGCCGACATGACGCCGCAGGCCGCGCGGATCGCCGCTCGCCATTATGGCGACCGCGAGGTGGTGCGCCTGTGCTACCTGGGTACCGTGCTGCGTTCGCAGCCGGGCAGCCTCGGCGGTTCGCGCTCGCCGCGGCAGGTCGGCTGCGAGATCTTCGGCGAGCCGGGCATCGCTGCCGATCTGGAAGTGCTGCGAGTGATGCTCAGGACGCTCAAGCTGGCCGGCGTCGGGAACGTGCATCTGGATCTGGGCCATGTCGGCATTTACCGCAACGTCGTCGCCGGGCTCGCGCTCGACGCCGATGACGAGGCGGCGTTGTTCGACGTCGTGCAGCGCAAGTCGCATCCGGATCTGGCCAGCTTCGCGGCGGCCCGCATGCTCAAGCCGCGCGTGCTCAGGACCATGACCGAGCTGATCGACCTGCATGGCGGGCCCGAGGTGATCGGGCGCGCCCGCGTCGGCCTCAAGGCCGGCAAGGGGCCGATCGCCGATGCGCTGGATCTGCTGGAACAGACGGTCACCGAGCTGCGCCGCGAGATGCCCAAGCTGCCGATCCACGTCGACCTGGCCGAGTTGCGCGGCTACCGCTACAAGACCGGCATGGTGTTCGCGGCCTTCGTGCCGGAGCATGGCCGTGAAATCGCCCGCGGCGGCCGTTACGACGGCATCGGCTCCGATTTCGGTGCGGCCCGGCCGGCGACGGGTTTCTCCGCCGACATGAACGAACTCCTGCGGCTTGGCCGCTGATTGACAGATTTCCGGGTAGGCATTGCGATAGTCGTCCACATCCCGCTCGGCAGCGCTTGCCTGCGGGTGGGTTGAGGTCTCTCGCCAACATTGAGTGAGCAGCTATGGGTAAGACAGTCGTCGTAATCGGCGCGCAGTGGGGGGACGAGGGCAAGGGCAAGGTCGTTGACCTGCTGACCGACCGCGTGCAGGCCGTGGTGCGCTTCCAGGGCGGCCACAACGCCGGCCACACGCTGGTGATCAACGGCATCAAGACCGCGTTGAACCTGATCCCGTCGGGCATCATGCGGCCCGGCGTCGCCTGCCTGATCGGCAACGGCGTTGTGCTGTCGCTGCCGGACCTGATCAAGGAAATCGAGAAGGTCGAGGCGACCGGCGCATCCGTCCGCGACCGTCTGCGCATTTCGGAAGCCGCACCGCTGGTGCTGCCGGTCCACGTCAAGCTTGATCAGGCCCGCGAGCGCGCCCGTGGCGAAAACAAGATCGGCACGACGGGCAAGGGCATCGGCCCGGCCTACGAGGACAAGATCGCGCGTCGCGCCGTGCGCGTCGGCGATCTGTTCAGCCGCGAGCTGCTGGCAGCCAAGCTCGGCGAACTGCTCGGCTACCACAACTTCGTGCTGCAGAATTTCTACAAGGAAGATCCGGTCGATTTCCAGCAGACGCTCGATGCGCTGCTCGGCTACGCCGAGATCATCCGGCCGATGGTTGCCGACGTCACCGAGCTTTTGCGCATTCAGCTGCGCCGCGGCGACAACGTGCTGTTCGAAGGCGCGCAGGGCGCGCTGCTCGACGTCGACCATGGCACCTATCCGTTCGTCACTTCGTCGAACACCACGGCGGGCGGCGCTGCCACCGGTACCGGCGTCGGCCCGCGTGAGCTCGACTACGTGCTCGGCATCGTCAAGGCCTACGCGACGCGCGTCGGCTCCGGTCCGTTCCCCACCGAACTCGACGACGATGTCGGCCAGCACATTCGCGACAAGGGTGCGGAATACGGCACCGTCACCAAGCGGCCGCGCCGCTGCGGCTGGTTCGACGCGGTGGCGGCGCGCCGCTCGATCTTCAACAACAGCGTCAGCGGCCTGTGCGTCACCAAGCTGGACGTGCTCGACGAGCTGGACGTGATCCGCATCTGCACCGGCTACAAGGTGGATGGCAAGCCGGTCGAAGTGCCGCCGATCGGCGCCGAAGGCTTCTCCAGGGTCGAGGCGATCTACGAAGAGTTCCCGGGATGGAAGAGCAATACCTACGGCGTCACGCGCTACGAGGATCTGCCGGAGAAGGCGCGCGTGTACCTCAAGCGCATCGAGGAAGTGACGCAGACGCCGGTGGCCATCATCTCGACGGGTCCGGATCGCGACCACACCATGGTGCTACATCATCCGTTTGATTGAATCGCGTCGTATCGCGGCGCCGGGCACCCAGGTGTCCGGCCGCCGCAGTGCGCGCTCGCAGCAGCTGAGGCAGTCGCCGCAGTTTGCTGCAGGCACAAAAAAACCGGCTTCCGCCGGTTGTTTTGTTTGGTGCCGAGAAGAGGACTCGAACCTCCACGGTGTTACCCGCCAGTACCTGAAACTGGTGCGTCTACCAATTCCGCCATCTCGGCTTACAACTGATCGCTAAACACTTGCGGTCAGCAGCAAGGGCGCGCATTGTGGCGACGCCAATAACCTTTGTCAATGAAAAAAAATAACGAAAAAAATCCCAAGGCGACAGGCCGCAGCCGTGGCGCCAAGACCATCGACTGGCGCGCCGCCGACGCCGAGTTCGGCAGCGAGCAGAACCGCTACGCCGATCCGATCCCGAGCCGCAATCTGATCCTGCAGACGCTGGCCGAGCAGGAAGGGCCGATGACGCTCGACGAGCTGATCGGCGTCTTCGGGCTGGCCAAGCTCAGCCAGCAGGAAGCGCTGTCCAAGCGTCTGGTCGCGATGTTGCGCGAAGCGCAGCTGGCGCAGAACCGCCGCGGCGCTTACGGGCCGGTCACGCAGATGAATCTCATCGCCGGCAGTGTGCAGGCGCATCGCGATGGTTTCGGCTTCCTGATTCCCGAAAGCGGTGGTCAGGACGTGTTCCTGTCGCCCAAGCAGATGCGCTCGCTGATGAACGGCGACCGCGTGCTGGTGCGTGTCGTCGGCACCGACTACAAGGGCCGGCCGGAAGGCGTGGTCGCCGAGATCGTCGAGCGCGTCAATCGCAGCATCGTCGGCCGGCTGCACGTCGAGCGCGGCATGTCTTACGTGATCCCCGAGAACCCGCGCGTGCAGCAGGACGTGCTGATTCCGCCGGAAGATCTGATGGGCGCGCGGCACGGCCAGATGGTGGTGGCGGACATCGTGGCGCCGCCGGGCAATCGCACCCTGCCGGTGGGCCGCGTCACCGAGATCCTCGGCGAGCATTTGGCGCCCGGCATGGAGATCGAGGCGGCGATCCGCGCGCACAACCTGCCCAACGACTGGCCAGACGCCGTCGAACGCGAGGCCGCACAGATTCCCGATACCGTGCAGCCGGAACAGTACCGCGATCGTGTCGACCTGCGCGCGCTGCCGCTGATGACCATCGACGGTGCCGACGCCCGCGACTTCGATGACGCCGTGTATGCCCGCAAGGAAAAGAAGGGCTGGACGCTATGGGTCGCGATCGCCGATGTCTCGGCCTACGTGAAGCCGGACGCGCCGCTCGACAAGGAGGCGGCCAAGCGCGGGACCTCGGTCTATTTCCCGCAGCGCGTCATCCCGATGCTGCCGGAGAAGCTGTCAAACGGCTTGTGCTCGCTCAACCCCAATGTCGAGCGTCTCTGCATGGTCTGCGAGATGCGCGTGATGGCGGACGGCGAGATTGCGAAGTCGAAGTTCTACGAGGCGGTCATGCGCTCGCAGGCGCGACTGATCTACGAAGACGTGGCGGCTGCGCTGGACGCGCCGGAGGGCGAGATCGGGCAGCGCCACGCGGCGCTGTTGCCGCATCTGCAGGCACTGAACGAGGTCTTCGAAGCCCTGTTCGCGGCGCGTTCGCGGCGCGGCGCGATCGACTTCGAATCGACCGAAACCAAGATCGTGTTCTCCGACGAGCGCAAGATCGATCGAATCGTGCCGGTCAAGCGCAATCGCGCGCACCGCCTGATCGAGGAGTGCATGGTCGCTGCCAATGTCGAGGCGGCGAAGTTGGCGGAGAAGTCGAAGATCCCGACCTTGTACCGGGTACACGAAAATCCGGATGCCAACAAGATCAAGACCCTGCGCGAATTCCTGGCGCTGCGGGGCTTGAGCCTGGGCGGCGGCGACAAGCCGCAGGCCGGCGACTTCGCCAAGGTGCTGGAGCAGGCCCGCGGCCGGCCGGACCTGATGCTGGTACAGACCGTGTTGCTGCGCAGCCTGATGCAGGCGCGTTATCACCCGGCCAACACCGGCCACTTTGGCCTGGCGCTCACGCACTACGCGCATTTCACCTCGCCGATCCGCCGCTATCCGGATCTGTTGCTGCATCGCGCGCTCAAGCAGGCGATCACGCGCCAGGGTCTGCTGCGGCGCAAGCCCAAGCCGCTGTACACGCTGGAGCAGATGGATGCTTTCGGCACGCACTGCTCGATGACCGAGCGCCGCGCCGACGAGGCTACGCGTGATGTGGTCTCCTGGCTCAAGTGCGAGTTCATGCGCCACCGTGTCGGCGAGGAGTTCGACGGCACCGTCACCAGCGTGGCGCCGTTCGGTCTGTTCGTCGAGCTCAACGGGCTCTATGTCGACGGCCTGGTCCACGTGTCGACCCTGAAGAACGACTACTACAGCTTCGATGACCGCGCTCACCGCCTGATCGGCGGTCGCAGCGGCAGCAGTTACGGCCTCGGCGACCGCCTGCGCGTCAAGCTGATCCGCGTCAATCTCGACGAGCGCAAGATCGATCTGGAGTTGCTGCAGCAGCTCAGCCGCGGCAGCAAGAAGCCGGCGCAGGAACGTTCAGATCGAGTTCAGCACGGCGCCAGACAATCGCCGGGAAAATCGCAGGAAGAAGGCCGTTCGCGCGGTCGCAAATCACCCAGGAAACGTTCATGAAATCCTTCCGCCTTGCCGTCGTTGTGCTGGCGGCCGCCGGCCTTGCCGCGTGTGCCACCAATGATCCCAACCAGAGAGCCAAGACCGGCGCGGTGATCGGTGCGGTGGCGGGCGGCGTGCTCGGCAATCAGGTCAGCCACGCGCGCGGGGCTCCGATCGTCGGCGCCGTGGTCGGCGCGATCGCCGGCGGTGCGGTCGGCAACTACATGGACAAGCAGAAGGCCGAGCTCAACCAGAAGCTGGCCGAGGAGCAGCGCAACAACGAGTTGCAGATCACGCAGCTGTCGGATGGCTCGCTCAAGGTCGGTGTGGCCAGCGACGTCAGCTTCGATCTCAACAGTGCCCAGCTCAAGCCCAATGCGCTCGACACCTACGCCAAGATCGGCAGCATCCTCAAGACCTACGACAAGACGGTGATCCACGTCGTCGGTCATACCGATACCACCGGCAGTGCGGACCACAACCTGACGCTGTCGGAGGCTCGCGCCAGCTCGGTGGCCAGCTATCTGTCCAGCCAGGGCGTGCCGAGCCAGCGCATCCGCCAGGAAGGCCGCGGCGAGCGCGAGCCGCTGGTCCGCGGCGGCGACAATGTCAACGAGCCGCGCAATCGCCGCGTCGATATCGTCATCAAGCCGGTGGTCGAGGGGCAGGAGTCGCAGGCCTGGGCGCCGCCGCCATATCTGGGCGGCTGATCGCGTCAGACAAGATCGGAAGGCCCCGCCGTTCGCGGGGCCTTTTTCGTTGCAGCGCGCAATCTGGAACAATGCGTGCCGTTTCCGAACGCGGTGGCATTTGTGGCGAAGTCGACCCTGATTGGCGGTTTTCATGCGGTGCTGGCGGCGCTCGAAGACGCGCACGACAAGCCCTTCGAGATTCTGGTGGCCGACACCCGCAACGATGAGCGCGCGCGCAAGGTGCAGGCCCTGGCGCGCCAGCATGAGGTGCGCGTGCGCGTGGTGCCGCGGTCTGAACTGGATCTGAAGGCGCCGGAGCTGCGTCACCAGGGTGTACTGGCCTATGTGCCGGAGAAGGCGTTCGACTCCGAGGATGCCTTGTACCGACCGGCCGATGGCGACCGCCTGCTGCTGGCGCTCGACGGCATCCAGGATCCGCACAACCTCGGCGCCTGCCTGCGTACCGCGGAGGCGGTCGGCGTGGATGCGGTGATCCTGCCCAAGGACCGCAGCGCCAGCCTCACCGCGGTTGCGCGCAAGGCCGCCGCCGGCAGCGCCGAACGCGTGCCGCTGATCGCCGTCACCAATCTGGCGCGCAGCCTGGAACGGCTCAAGGAGCTCGGCTACTGGCTGACCGGTCTGGCCGGCGAAGCCAAGGATGAGCTTTACGACGTCGACCTGACCGGTCCGACGGTGCTGGTGATGGGGGCGGAGGGCGAGGGCATGCGGCGGCTGACGCGAGAGAGCTGCGACCGCCTGGTGAAGATTCCGATGCGCGGCAAGACCGAAAGCCTCAATGTCTCGGTCGCCGCTGCCGTTTGCCTGTACGAGGCCTACCGCCAGCGCCTGGCGCAGAAGCGGCCGAAGCACTGAGCCACGGCCGGCGCCGTTGCGCCGCCGGGGTGATTCCCCTAAGATTCGCGCCCCCGTGCCGCCCGGCGCGGTTTTTTGCTTGCTCCACCGAGGGTGGTCCAGTTCCGGACCTGCGTCGGGGAGCCGCATGCGAACAGCATGTGTCCACAAGGAGATGCGATGCGTCACTATGAAATTGTCGTCATGGTGCATCCGGACCAGAGTGAACAGGTTCCGGCCATGACCGAGCGTTACAAGAACATGATCCAGACCGGCGGCGGCAAGGTGCACCGCCTGGAAGACTGGGGTCGCCGTCAGCTGGCCTATCCGATCGCCAAGGCGCACAAGGCTCACTACGTGCTGCTCAACGTCGAAATCGACGACGCCACCCTGGCCGAGCTGGAAAACGCCTTCCGCTTCAACGACGCCGTCATCCGCAAGCTGGTCATCCGCACCGAAGCCGCGGTCAGCGAGCAGTCGCCGCTGTTCAAGGTGCAGGACGAAGAGAAGAAGCCCGGCGAATTCCGTGCGCGCCCCGGCGATGCCGACGCGCCCGCCGAAGAAGCCAACGCCGAGGAAGGAGTTTAAGTCATGGCGCAGTTCTACCGCCGCAAGAAGTCGTGCAAGTTCAGCTCGGACAATGCTCCGGCGATCGACTACAAGGATCTCGCGATGCTCAAGGGTTACATCGGCGAGAACGGCAAGATCGTGCCGGCACGCATCACCGGTACGCGCACGCGCTACCAGCGTGAGCTGGCGCTGGCGATCAAGCGCGCGCGCTTCCTGGCGCTGCTGCCGTACACCGACAAGCACGTGTAAGGGGCATCGATCATGGAAGTGATTCTGCTGGAAAAGATCAAGAAGCTCGGTGACCTGGGCGAGACCGTCAAGGTCAAGCCGGGTTTCGGCCGCAACTTCCTGCTGCCGCAGGGCAAGGCGCTGGCGGCCACCGAGGCCAACCGCAAGGTGTTCGAGGCGCGCAAGGCCGAGCTGGTCAAGAAGGCCAACGACAGCATCAACGCCGCCAAGATCCGCGCCGAGAAGGTTGCGGGCAAGACGCTGACGGTCAAGGCGCTGGCCTCGGAAGAAGGCAAGCTCTACGGTTCGGTCGGTGCGGCTGAAGTCGTCGCTGCCGCTGCCGCCCAGGGCGTCGAGCTGGACAAGAGCGAGCTCGACCTGGTCAGCGGCGCGATCCGCGCCGTCGGTACCTACACGGTGGCCGTGCGCCTGCATTCGGAAGTGGAGACGAGCCTGACGGTCGTCGTCGAAGAAGACCGCCCGTCGCGCTGAGTTTCACGTTTCCCTAGCTGTGCACCTGCGGCCCGCCTCGTGCGGGCCGCAGCGTTTCTGCCGCCGGCCTTGGCCGAGACGGCACCGCCGAGCGAGAATCCCTTGCATCCATGAGTACCCTTCCCAGACTCCAGCAGCAGCCCAAGGCGCCGCCGCATTCGATCGAGGCCGAGCAGTCGGTGCTCGGCGGCCTGATGCTGGAGAACCGCCACTGGGATGATCTGGCCGACAAGCTCGGCATCGAGGATTTCTATCGCGAGGATCACCGCTTGATCTTCGCGGCGATCTCGGCGCTGGCCTCCAGCCAGAAGCCCTGCGACTTCATCACGCTGTCCGAATACCTCAAGGCGCACGGCAAGCTGGAGGAGGCCGGCGGACTGGCCTACCTGGGCATGCTCGCCAATGACACGCCGAGCGCGGCCAACGTGCTGGCCTATGCCGAGATCGTCCGCGAGCGGGCTGTGCTGCGGGCGCTGATCGCCGCCGGCGGTGACATCGCCGACATGGGCTTTCGTCCGGAAGGCCGCGAGTACGCCGAGCTGCTCGACGTCGCCGAACAGAAGGTGTTCGCGCTGCGCGCCAAGGCCGACCATTCCAAGAAGGATTACTTCGCGATGTCGTCGCTGGTGACGGCGGTCGAGAAGAAGATCGAGCGGCTGCGCAGCAACGAAGGGCAGCTGGCGGGACTGTCGACGGGCTTCACCGATCTGGACGCTCTCACCACCGGCCTGCATCCGGGCGATCTGGTGATCCTGGCCGGCCGTCCGGCGATGGGCAAGACCAGCTTTGCGCTCAACATCGCCGAGCATTCGGTGATGTACGAGAAGAAGCCGGTGCTGGTGTTCAGCATGGAAATGCCGGCCGAGCAGCTGGCGCTGCGTATGATTTCCTCGTTCGCGCGGATCCCGATGGGCAAGATGCGCTCGGGCGAGCTAGACGATCAGGACATGGACCGGCTGGTATCGTCGAGTGTGCTGTTGCGTGAGGCGCATCTGTACATCGATGAAACCGGCGCCATGTCGCCGCTCGACGTCCGCGCCCGCGCGCGGCGCGTCAAGGCGCGTCATGGCCTGGGCCTGATCATCGTCGACTACATCCAGCTGATGCAGATCCCCGGCAACAAGGAGAACCGCACCAACGAGATCTCCGAAATCTCGCGCAGCCTCAAGGCGCTGGCCAAGGAGCTCGAAGTGCCGGTGATCGCGCTGTCGCAGCTCAACCGCGGTGTCGAACAGCGCGACAACAAGCGTCCCCGCATGTCGGATCTGCGCGAGTCCGGCGGTATCGAGCAGGACGCCGATCTGGTGTTGATGATTTATCGCGACGAGGTCTACAACAGCATCGAGTTGAACGGCAAGGATTCGCCGGACAAGGGCAAGGCCGAGATCATCATCGCCAAGCAGCGTAACGGCTCGCTGGGCACCGTGAAGACCGCGTTTCTCGGCAAGTTCACCCGCTTCGAGAATCTCGCGCACGGCGGCTACAGCGACTACGACCCCGGCGCATGATTCCGCGCGTCACTGCCTCGGTCGATCTGGCGGCGATCCAGCACAACCTGCGCGTGGTTCGCGCGCTGGCGCCGCGCTCGCGCGTGATGGCAGCGGTCAAGGCCGAAGCCTATGGACACGGCGCGGTACCGGTGTCGCGCGCACTGGAGGCCGCTGGCGTCGACGCCCTGGCGGTGGCCTGCCTGGAAGAGGCGATGGCGCTGCGTCAGGCGCATGTCATCGCACCGATCGCGCTGCTCGAAGGCGTGATCTCCAGCGAGGAGGCAGCGCTGGCGGTGTATGAGCGCCTGCAGGTGGTGGTCCATGATCACTGGCAGGTCGAGCTGCTGGCGGCGCTGCCGGACAGCGCGCAGCTGTCCGTGTGGTTCAAGCTCGACAGCGGCATGCACCGCCTGGGCTTTCCGCTGAGCGACGTGCCGCGTCTGCAGGCGGTGCTGCGGCGTCACCCGAATTGGAAGCTGGAAGGCTGGATCACCCATCTGGCCTGCGCCGACGAACCGCAGCTCAGCTTCACGCAGGAACAGATCGCGCGTTACGACGCCGCCCTGGCCGGCGTGCCGGGGCCGCGCTCGATCGCCAATTCCGCCGGCCTGATCGCCTGGCCGCAGGCGCGCGTCGACTGGGTGCGGCCGGGCCTGGCGATCTACGGCTGTTCACCGCTGGCAGATATCAGCGCCGCCAGCCTGGGCCTGCGGCCGGCGATGACGCTGGAAAGCCGGCTGATCGCCGTGCGCGAGTTCGACGCCGGCGAAAGCCTCGGCTACGGTCGCGCCTATGTCTGCCCGCAGCGGATGCCGGTCGGCGTGGTGTCGGTCGGCTATGCGGACGGCTTGCCGCGCGCCTTGCGCAATGGCACGCCGACGCTGATCAACGGCCGCCCGGCACCGTTCGCCGGCCGTGTGTCGATGGACATGATCACCGTCGATCTTCGCGAGGTCCCGCAGGCGCGGGTCGGCGACACCGTGCGACTGTGGGGCCCCGGCTTGCCCGCCGAGGAGGTCGCCGCACACGCCAGCACGCTGGCCTACGAGCTGTTTTGCGGTCTGACGCAGCGCGTACACTTCCGCCATCTCGGTCCCTGAGACGCACGCTGCGGCGGCGTTTCCCCTACTGCGTCCCTCGATGGCCAAAGCGCGAACCCAGTACGTCTGCCAATCCTGCGGCGCCAGCAGCAGTCAGTGGGTCGGTCAGTGCCCGGATTGCGGTGCCTGGAACAGCCTGGCCGAGACCACGGCTGCCGCCAGTGCACCGCGCGGCCGTGCCGGCGGCATGGCTGGCGCCGCGGGCGCCAGCCGCGTGCAGAAGCTGGGCGAAGTGGAACTGCGCGAGCAGCCGCGCGCGCAGAGCGGCATGGTCGAGATGGATCGCGTGCTCGGCGGCGGCATCGTGCCGGGCGCGGTGGTCCTGATCGGCGGCGATCCGGGCATCGGCAAGTCGACGCTGCTGCTGCAGATGCTGTCGGAAGTTCAGGCGCGCCTGCCGACGCTGTATGTCACCGGCGAGGAATCGCTGACCCAGGTGCATCTGCGCGCGCAGCGGCTCGGCTGCGCGCGGCTCGATCTGCCGGTGCTCGCCGAGACCGGCGTCGAGGCGATCATCGGCCAGTTGCAGCTGCTCAAGCCGGCGCTGGTCGTCATCGACTCGATCCAGACCCTGTACACCGATGCCCTGGATTCGGCGCCCGGCTCGGTCTCGCAACTGCGCGAATGCGCGGCGCAGCTGGTGCGCTACGCCAAGCACTCGCAGACCACGGTGATCCTGGTCGGTCACGTCACCAAGGAAGGCGCGATCGCCGGTCCGCGCGTGCTCGAACACATGGTCGACACCGTGCTGTATTTCGAGCACGACCCGGGTTCGCGCTTTCGCATCATCCGCGCCGTCAAGAACCGTTTCGGCGCCGTCAACGAGCTGGGCGTGTTCGCGATGACCGACGGCGGCCTCAAGGAGGTCAGCAATCCATCGGCGCTGTTTTTATCGAGGCACGGCCAGCCGGTGCCCGGCAGCGTCGTCACCGTCACCCGGCAGGGCAGCCGGCCGCTGCTGGTCGAAGTGCAGGCGCTGGTCGATCAGTCGCTGATCGGTACGCCACGCCGCGTCACTCTGGGTCTGGAAGGCAATCGTCTCAACATGCTGCTGGCGGTGCTGCACCGCCACGGCGGCATCTCGCTGTCGGACCAGGACGTGTTCGCCAATGTCGTCGGCGGCATGCGCATCCAGGAAACCGCGGCCGATCTGCCGCTGCTGCTGGCGGCGCTGTCGAGCTTCCGCAGCCGGCCGGTGCCGGGCGACTGGATCGCCTTCGGCGAAGTGGGTCTGGCCGGGGAAGTGCGGCCGGTGGCTGCGGGCGAGGAGCGCCTGATCGAGGCGGCCAAGCAAGGCTTCAAGCGCGCGCTGGTGCCGGAGGCCAACAAGCCGCGGCGCAACGCCCAGCTGGGGATCGAAGTCCTGCCGATCTCGCGCCTCGACGAGGCGCTGGCGCAGATCTAGGCCGGCGCCGTCTGCGCGCCGCGCCGTGCCGCCTGGTGTGCCGCCGGTGGCCAGATCCGCGTCGCCTTGACGACATTGGTCCGCGACTCGGTGATCTCCAGCGTGTAGCCGGCGATCTCGACGCGCGCGCCGGTCTGCGGCAGGGCTTCCAGCTGCTCGAGCATCAGGCCGTTGATGGTCTTCGGGCCTTGCGTCGGCAACTTCCAGCCGAGATTGCGGTTGAGGCTGCGGATCGTCACCGAACCGGCGACGCGGTAGCTGCCGTCGGCGTCGGCGTAGACGTTCTTGATCCGTGTCGCCGGATCGGAGGTGAATTCACCGACCACTTCCTGGAGGATGTCTTCCAGCGCGATCAGGCCCTGGATGTCGCCATACTCGTCGACGACGAAGCCGACGCGACGCTTCTGGTTCTGGAAGTTCAGCAGCTGCTGGTTGAGCGGCGTGCCTTCCGGGATGAAGTAGGGCTCGGTCGACATTTCCAGCAGGTGATCGATGTCGAGCCGGTCCTCGGCGGCCAGCCGCACCGCGCGGCGCAGATGCAGCACACCCTTGAGATTGTCGATCGAGCCGTCGAATACCGGTAGCCGCGTGTGCGGGCTTTCGATCACCAGCTGGCGGATGGTCTCGATCGGGTCGCTGATGTCGATGCCGACGATCTCGTTGCGCGGCACCATGCTGTCCTCGACCGTGGCCTTTTCGAGATCGACGATCGACATCAGCATCTTCTGATGGCGCTGCGGAATCATCGCGCCGGCCTCGGCGACGACGGTGCGCAACTCCTCCGAGCTGAGGCTGTGCTGCGCGGCGTCTTCCGGCGTCACGCCGAACAGCCGCAGCAGGCCGTTGCTGACCAGGTTGACCAGCCAGACCAGCGGCACCAGCGGCAGGCGGAGGAACCAGTAAACATAAGCCGAGGGCAGAGCGATGCGTTCCGGATGCAGGGCGCCGAGCGTCTTCGGCGTCACCTGCGCGAAGATCAGCATCACCAGGGTGGTCAGGCCGGTGGCCAGCAGCACGATGCTGTCGTGCGCGAACAGGTGCGTGGCGATCAGCGCCACCACGGCGGCCGCGAGGTTGTTGACGAAGGTATTGCTGAACAGGATCGTGCCGATCAGCCGGTCCGGCCGGCGCAGCAGCCGCTGCGCATAGCGGGCGCCGCGCTCGCCCTTCTGCGCCCGGGTTTTCAGGCGGTAGCGGTTCAGCGTCATCAGTCCGGTCTCGGAGGCCGAGAAGAACGCGGACAGGATGAGCAGCAAGATCAACAGCCCGATGAGGGCGGCTAGCGGGATATCGTCCAAGAGCGCGGTCGCGAAAGGCCGTGGCTGAGGTTCTAGTTATCGGAAGCGGGCGGCCGCTGTCAATCCACGGCTTCGCGCCAGCGCCGCTTCAGCTCCAGTGCACGCCGAGGATTTCTTCCAGAATCAGCTTGCTGCCGAAATAAGCCAGAATCAGCATCGCATAGCCGGACAGCGCCCAGCGGATCGCCGTGCGGCCGCGCCAGCCGTAGCGGACGCGACCGTGCAGCAGCACGCCGAAGATGAGCCAGGCCGCGATCGACAGTACCGTCTTGTGCGCCAGGTGCTGGGCCAGCCAGTCATGGATGAACCACAGGCCCGAGGCCAGCGTCAGCGACAGCAAGGCGAAGCCGATGCCGATCAGCTGGAACAGCAGCCGTTCCATGGTTTGCAGCGGCGGCAGTGCGCGCGACATTTCGGTCAGCTGATGGCGATGGAGCAGGCGATCCTGGACCGCGAGGACGACGGCATTGACCGCCGCCAGTGTCAGCAACCCCGCCGAGAACAACGACAAGAGGATGTGGATGCGCGCCTTCCAGCCCGCGACCGGGACGGCGCTGGCGGGATCGACCCAGAACGCCGCCACCAGCGCCGCCACCGCGCTGATCGGATAGATGGCGATGCCCAGCACCCGCAGCGGCTCGCGCCAGCACAGCATCCACAGCAGCAGCGACGATTGCCAGGCGAACAGCGACAGCGCTTCGCCCAGCCCGAGCTGGATCGCGCCGCCGTGGAAGACGTGCTCGAGCAGGCTGCCGCCGTGCAGGGCGATGGCCACGGGCGGAATCCAGCGGGCCGGCGCTTCGGCCGCCGGCTGTCGCCAAATCAGGAAGCCCGCGGTCAGGTACAGCACGCAGGCCAGGACAGTGAGGATCATGCGGCGAGCATAGCATCGGGGCTGCGGCGATCGGGCAGCCGCCATGCGCTCGCGTGCTAGCATCGGCGCCTTCTCGGCCTGTCGGGACGCCATGCGGATCAAGGTGCTCGGTTGCAGCGGCGGTATCGGCCCCGGCCTGCGGACCACCAGCCTGCTGCTCGATGACGACATCCTGATCGACGCCGGCACCGGCGTCGGCGATCTGAGCCTGAGGCAGCAGCAGCGCATCCGCGAGGTGTTCCTCACGCACAGCCATCTCGACCATGTCTGCGGCCTGGCCTTTCTGGCCGACAATCTGTTCGGCCGGATCGACACGCCGATCGCGGTGCGCGCGATCCATCCGACGCTGCAGGCGCTGCGCGAGCACATCTTCAACTGGAAGGTCTGGCCGGATTTCTCGGTGCTGCCGGACCCGCAGCAGCCCTTGCTGCGCTGGCAGGAGCTGGCGGCCGGCGAGCCGATCGAGATAGGCCAGGGCCGCAGCATCACCGCGTTCGGCGTCCGTCACACGGTACCGGCGGTCGGTTACGTGGTCAGCGGCCGACACGGCAACTTTGCGTTCTCTGGCGACACGTATGCGGACGACGGGCTGTGGCGGTTCCTCAACCGCCTGCCGCGACTGGACAAGCTGATGATCGACGTCGCCTTCGGTGACACGGATGCGGCGCTCGGCTACGCCGCCAAGCACTTCACGCCGGAATTGCTGGGTGCGGAGCTGGCCAAGCTTGATCACCGGCCGCGGCTCTACCTGACCCATCACAAGCCGGGCAGCGAGCGGGCCATCGACAGAGAATGCCGAACCGCGCTGCGCGGCTGGAGCTACGTTCATCTGAAGCGTGGCGACACGATTAACTTGGCCTGAATACAATAAGCACGAACCACGCGGCTGAACTCCATGTTTGAAAATCTCACATCGCGCTTCGGGCGCGTGCTGGACTCGATCCGCGGCCAGGGCCGCCTCACCGAAGAGCAGATCAACGCTGCCAGCCGCGAGCTGCGCATGGCGCTGCTGGAGGCCGATGTCGCGCTGCCGGTCGTCAAGGACTTCATCGACAAGCTCAAGGCGCGGGCGGTCGGCGTCGAGGTCACGCAATCGCTGACGCCGGGTCAGGAACTGCTGCGTGTGGTGCAGCAGGAACTGACCGCGACGCTCGGTGGCAGCGCCGAGCCGCTGAACCTGCGCGCGCAGCCGCCGGCGATCCTGTTGATGGCCGGCCTGCAGGGCTCGGGCAAGACCACCAGCACCGGCAAGCTGGCGCTGTGGCTCAAGGAACAGAAGAAGAAGGTGATGGTGGTGTCCTGCGACGTCTACCGTCCGGCCGCCATCGAGCAGCTGCGCATCGTCGCCGGCAACGTCGGCGTCGACTGCTTCCCGTCCAGCGTGGGCCAAAAGCCGGTCGACATCGCCCAGGCCGCGCTGGCGGAGGCGCGCAAGCAGTACATGGATGTGCTGATCGTCGACACCGCCGGCCGCACCACGGTCGACGAGGAGATGATGCAGGAGATCGCCGCGCTCAACGCCGCACTCAATCCGATCGAGACGCTGTTCGTCGTCGACAGCATGACCGGCCAGGACGCCGCCAAGACCGCCCGCGCGTTTGCTGATCGTCTGCCGCTGACCGGCGTGATCCTGACCAAGGTCGACGGTGACGCGCGAGGCGGTGCCGCGCTGTCGGTACGTCAGGTGACCGGCAAGCCGATCAAGTTCATCGGCGTCGGCGAAAAATCCGACCGGCTCGAAGTCTTCCATCCGGATCGCATCGCCGCGCGCATCCTCGGCCAGGGCGACATGCTCAGCCTGATCGAGGAGACGGCGCGCAAGGTCGATCACGAGAAGGCGCAGAAATTCGCCGAGAAGCTCAAGAAGACCAAGAGCTTCGATCTGGAGGATTTCCGCGAGCAGATGATGCAGATGCAGAACATGGGCAGCATGTCGTCGCTGCTCGACAAGCTGCCGGGCGGCGCGCAGATCCAGGCGCAGCTGAAGAATGTCGATGCCGAGAAGCAGGTGCGCAAGACGGTCGCGATCATCAACTCGATGACCCGGCAGGAGCGCCGCTTCCCGGACCTGATCAAGGCTTCGCGCAAGCGTCGCATCGCTGCCGGTGCCGGCGTCGAGGTGCAGCACGTCAACCAGCTGCTGCGCCAGTTCGAGACCACGCGCGACATGATGAAGAAGGTCGCCAGCGGCGGCATGGCCAAGATGATGCGCGGACTCGCCGGGCGCCTGCCGCCGGGCATGATGCCGAGGCGCTGAAGGCGATGCGCCGCGCGCTGGGGGGACGTCTGCTGCTGCTGGCCCTGCTGGCCTGCAGCGGCCCGGCGCTGGCGATCAAGGCCGGCCAGCAGGCGCCGGAGGCCGCCGGCATCGTTCTGCAAGGGCCGGCCGACATCAAGCTCAGTGTCCTGAAGGGCAAGGTCGTGGTGGTCGACTTCTGGGCGTCCTGGTGCGGGCCCTGCATCGAGACGATGCCGAAGATCGAGGCGATCCACGGGCGCATGAAGACGCAGGGGTTCGCCGAGCACTTCGAGGTGCTGTCGGTCAGCGTCGACCAGGAGGCCGACCGCGCCCGCCGCTTCCTTGCGCAGCACCCGGTGACCTATCCGGTGGTGGTCGATCCGATCGGCTTTGCCACCCGTAACTTCGACCTGTGGCGCTTGCCGGCGACCTTCATCATCAAGCCCAGCGGCGAGATCGACCAGATCTACTACGGCTTCGGCGAGACCTTCGCCGGTGATATCGAGAACCGCGTTCTGGCGCTGTTGCGCGGCATCCGCCGCTGAGTCGCGACAAACGCGCGTAACTTGTTGGAATTTCCACTGGAAATTCCGGCGCGAATCGCTACAATACGCGGCCTTTCGACAGCCTTGTGCGTGTCGAGACTGTCGACAAATTCAGGATTGAAAGCATGGTAACGATTCGTTTGGCTCGCGCTGGCGCCAAGAAGCGCCCGTTTTATCACGTGGTTGCGACCGAGAAGGCCAGCGCCCGTGACGGCCGCTTCATCGAGCGTCTGGGCCATTACAACCCGAACGCCAAGGGTCAGGAGCAGAAGCTCGTGCTCGACCTGTCGCGCGTCGAGCACTGGCAGAAGAACGGTGCGCAGCTGTCGGACCGCGTTGCCTATCTGGTCAAGAGCGCCCCGAAGGCGGCTCCGGCGGCCTAAGCGATGAGCGCTGGCCGGGTGACGCTGGGTCGCGTCGCCGGCGTGCATGGTGTCAAGGGCTGGATCAAGCTGTATTCGTTCACGCGACCGGCTGAGAACATCCTGAAGTACCGCCGCTGGTGGATCGGTGGCGACGAGGGGTTCGAGGCCCAGGTGCTGGCGACGCAGTCGCACAATCTCCTGGCGCAGATCGGCGATGCCCATGGCCTGCCGATCGAGGACCGCGATGTCGCCGCCGCGCTGATCGGCAAGCAGATCGCCGTCGAGCGTGCCGACATGCCCAAGCTGCCGAGCGGCCAGTACTACTGGTCTGACCTCATCGGCCTGCAGGTCGAGAACGAAGAAGGCGTGGCGCTGGGGCAGGTGAGCGATCTCACCAGCAACGGCGCGCAGGATGTGCTGGTGATCACGGATGGTGAGGTGGAACGGCTGATTCCGTTCGTCCACGGCCCCATCGTCCGCGACGTGGACATGGATGCCCGCCGCATCGTCTGCGTCTGGCAGCCGGATTGGTGATGAAGATCGACGTCATCACGCTGTTCCCCGAACTGGTGGAACAGGTGACGCGGCACGGGATGCCGCGGATTGCCGTCGAGGCAGGCAAGTTGGCGTTGAGCACGCGCAATCCGCGCGATTTCAGCACCAACAAGTGGCGGCGGGTCGATGCCCGGCCGTACGGCGGCGGGCCTGGCATGGTGATGGAAGCCGAGCCGCTGGCCGCCGCGATCAGCATGGCGAAGGCGCAGCTGGCCGGGGCGAAGGTGGTTTACCTGTCGCCGCAGGGCAGTCGCTTCGATCAGGCCTGGGCACGGCGCCTGAGCCAGGAGCCGGGCTTGATCCTGCTGTGCGGGCGGTATGAGGGACTCGACGAGCGGGTGCTCGCGAGCGAAGTGGATTTTGAGTTGTCGCTGGGCGATTTCGTGATGTCCGGCGGCGAACTGGCGGCAATGGTGGTAGTGGACGCCGTTGCCCGGCTCCTGCCGGGGGTACTCGGCGACGAGCTGTCGGCGGTGAACGATTCGTTCACGGCCGGCCTTCTGGACCATCCGCACTACACGCGTCCGGAAGACTGGCGCGGGCAGGCGGTGCCGGAAGTGCTGATGTCCGGCGATCATGCGAAAATCGCGCGCTGGCGGCATCAGCAGGCACTCGGCCAGACCTGGCTGAAGCGTCCGGAGCTGCTGGAAGGTTTGGAGTTGGACGAACATTCAAGGGCGCTGCTGCGCGCCTTCATTGCTCAGCAGCGGTAGGCACACACGAGGTATCAGACATGCGTACGAACAAGATCATTGCCGCGATTGAAGCGGAACAGATGAACAAGCAGATCCCGAAATTCAACCCGGGCGACACCGTCGAGGTGAAGGTCAAGGTCAAGGAAGGCGATCGCGAACGTCTGCAGGCTTTCGAAGGCGTGGTCATCGCCATCCGCAACCGCGGCCTGAACTCGGCCTTCACGCTGCGCAAGACCTCGCATGGCGAAGGTGTTGAGCGCGTGTTCCAGACGTACAGCCCGCAGGTTGCCGAGATCAGCGTCAAGCGCCGCGGTGACGTCCGCCGCGCCAAGCTGTACTACCTGCGCGATCGTTCGGGCAAGGCTGCACGCATCGCCGAGAAGCTCGACTAAACATCCGCCAGCGCGCCGCCTGCGGCGCGCCGGCTGGACGAGCAGCGGTAGACGACCACGGTGGGCTTGCCCGCCGTGGTTTTTGTTTTGCCCGCGTTTCTTGACGCGGGATCGATTCCGGGGTATTTGAACACTTGTTTGAAACAGGTGTTTAAATCCTCGTGTCCACCTCGTCATCACCTGACACCACCCGTGAGGCGCTGCTGCTGGCGGCGACTCAGCTGTTTGCCGAACAGGGCTATGCCGGCGCGCGTGTCCGCGAGATCGCCGAGCGCGCCGGCGCCAATGTCGCGGCAATCAACTACCACTTCGGCGGCAAGCAGTCGCTGTATCTCGAAGTCCTGCGCCGTCAGGCCAGCGTCCGCATCGAGCGCTATCCACTCCCGGCCGCCGATGCACAGCACCCGCAGCAGGCGCTTCATCGCGCGATCGAAGCGTTGTTGAGCCGGATGCTGGCTTTCGACGACGCCGCCGTGCTGCCGCGGCTGATGGTCCGCGAACTGGCCGCGCCGACGGATGCCCTGCCGGCCATGGTCCGTGATCTCATCGCTCCGCAGTTTTCGCAGCTGCAGGCGCTGGTGCGGCAGATGCTGGGCGACGCCGTCGACGAGGCGCAGGTCCGCGCCAGCACATTCAGCATCGTCAGCCAGTGCTTCTTCTACCTGTTCGCGCGGCCTCTGGTCGAAGCGCTGGCGCCGCAGACCTATGACGGCGACCGGGTGCCGCGGCTGGCGCGACACATCGCCGATTTCTCGATCGGCGCGCTGCAGCAGCTTCGCGTCCGTGGAGACACGCCATGAAGCGCTTCGCCGCTGTGTCCTTGTGTCTGCTGCTGCTGGGCTGTGGCGACGAGTCGCCGCGCCGCTTCCAGGGCTATGTCGAAGGCGAGTTCGTCTATGTCGCCTCCTCGCAGGCCGGCCGGCTCGATTGCCTGCTGGTCCATCGCGGCGACGAGGTGCAGGCCGGGGCGTCCTTGTTCGTGCTGGAAGCGACCGCCGAGGCCGCGGCGCGCCAGCAGGCCGCGCAGCAGCTCGCCACCGCCGAGGCTCAGCTCGCCGATCTGCGCTCGGGCAAGCGACCGCCGGAAGTCGAGGTGATCCGCGCGCAGCTCGCTCAGGCTGCGGCCGAGGCCGGTCAGGCAGCCGAGCAGCGCCGCCGTGACGAGGCGCAGTATGCCGAAGCGATCGTCTCGCGTGCCCGGCTCGACGAGAGTGTTGCGCGCGACCTCGCTGCTGCAGCGCGGGTCCGCGAGCTGCGCAGCCAGCTCGAGGTGGCGCGGCTGCCCGGCCGCGAACAGCAGATCGTGGCGCAGCAGGCTCAGGTCGAGGCCGCAGGCGCGGCCCTGGCACAGGCGGACTGGAAGCTCGCCGAGAAATCGCAGCGCGCGCACGCTGCGGCGCGCGTCTACGACACGCTTTATCGCGAGGGCGAGTGGGTCAATGCCGGCAGCCCGGTATTGCGCCTGCTGCCGCCGCAGAACCTCAAGCTGCGCTTTTTCGTCGCCGAGCCGCAGTTGGCCGCCCTGCAGCTGGGGCAGCGAGTGAGCGTGCGCTGCGACGGTTGCGCCGCCGGCCTGCAGGCGAGCGTGCGCTACATCAGCGGCGAGGCCGAATACACGCCGCCGCTGATCTACAGCGAACAGACGCGCGACAAGCTGGTGTTCATGGTCGAGGCCGAGCCGGATGTCGCGCAGGCCGCGTCGCTGCATCCCGGCCAGCCGGTGACGGTCACGCTGCCGTGAGCGCGGAGCTGGCGATCGATGTGCGGGGTCTGAGCAAGCGCTTCGGCGACAAGAAGGTCGTTGATGATCTCTCAATGCAGGTGCGGCGCGGCGAGATCTTTGGCTTCCTCGGGCCCAATGGCAGCGGCAAGACCACCTCGATCCGGCTGATGTGCGGGCTGCTGACACCGGATGCCGGCAGCGGTCGCTGTCTGGGCTATGACATCCGCCGCGACAGCGAGCAGATCAAGCGCCACGTCGGCTACATGACGCAGAAATTCTCGTTCTGGGACGATCTGACGATCCGCGAAAACCTCGATTTCGTCGCACGCCTCTACGAGCTGCCGCAACGACGCCAGCGTGTCGACGAGGCGCTCGATGGCCTGGGCCTGGCGAGCCGCGCCGCGCAGCTGACCGGCGCCCTGTCCGGCGGCTGGAAGCAGAGGCTGGCGCTGGCTGCCTGCATGCTGCATCGGCCGCAACTGCTGCTGCTCGACGAACCGACCGCCGGCGTCGACCCGATGGCGCGCCGAGATTTCTGGGAGGAGCTGCACCTGCTTGCCGCGCGCGGCGTCTCGGTGCTGGTGAGCACGCACTACATGGACGAGGCCGAGCGTTGTCACAAGCTGGCCTACATCGCCTACGGCAAGCTGCTGGCACAGGGCACCGCCGCCGAGGTGGTCGCCGGCCAGCGGCTGTCGACCTGGGCGATCTACGGCGAAAACCTCGCACCGCTGTCGCAGGCACTGCGCGGCCGTCCCGGCGTCGGCCAGACGGTTGCGTTCGGCGCGGCGCTGCACGTCAGCGGTGGCGACGCGGCACAGCTGGAAGCGACGCTGCGCGAGGTGGTCGCCGGCACTACGCTGCGGCTGCAGCGCGTCGATACGCAGCTGGAGGATGTATTCATTCACCTGATGCGCCAGGCCAGCGACAACTACGCGGGGACTCCGTGAAGCGGTCGCCGTTCTCATGGGCGCGCTGGTGGAGCGTGGTGCTCAAGGAATTCCTGCAACTGCGCCGCGATCGCGTCACCTTCGGCATGATCGTCGGCATTCCGATCGTGCAGCTGACCTTGTTCGGCTTCGCCATCAACTCGGACCCGCGCTATTTGCCGACGGCGGTGATCGTTGCCGAGCACAGCGAGTTCACGCGCAGCCTGGTGGCGGCGATGCAAAACTCCAGCTACTTCGATGTGGTCGAGACATTGCCCGACGAGGCTGCCGGCCGTGAGGCGCTGGTCAAGGGCCGCGTGCAGTTCGTCCTCAATGTGCCCGCCGGTTTCACGCGGCGCCTGCTGCGCGGCGAACGGCCCGCGGTGCTGCTGGAAGCCGACGCCACCGATCCGGCCGCGACCGGCATGGCGCTGGCGGCCGCGCAGCAACTGGCGGCGAGCGTCGCCGCCAAGGATCTGCGCGGGCCGCTCGCCGGCCTGGCCGGCGGCGCGCCGCCGTTCGAAGTCCGCGTGCACCGCCTCTACAACCCGGAAGGCATCACCCAGTACAACATCGTGCCCGGCCTGATGGGGGTGATCCTGACGATGACGCTGGTGATGATGACGGGCCTGGCAATCACCCGCGAGCGCGAACGCGGCACCATGGAAAACCTGCTGGCGATGCCGGTGCGGCCGCTGGAGGTGATGAGCGGCAAGATCGTGCCGTACATCGCGATCGGTCTGGTGCAGGCCAGCATCATCCTGCTCGCCGCGCATTTCGTGTTTGGCGTGCCGTTCGCCGGCAGCGTGCTGGCGGTCTATCTTGGCGCGCTGCTGTTCATCGCTGCCAATCTCACGGTCGGCATCACGCTGTCGTCGCTGGCGCAAAACCAGCTGCAGGCGATGCAGCTGACGATGTTCTACTTCCTGCCGAACATCCTGCTATCGGGCTTCATGTTCCCCTTCGCCGGCATGCCGGCCTGGGCGCGGGCCCTGGGCGAGCTGCTGCCGCTGACCCATTTCAACCGGCTGATCCGCGGCATCGTCCTCAAGGGCAGCGGCTGGGTGGAACTGTGGCCGCAGATCTGGCCGATGCTGCTGTTCACCGCCGTCGTCATGGGCGTCGCCTTGCGCTTCTATCGGCGTACCCTGGATTGAGGCATCCGGCAGGTGGCTCTTGAAAACCGCGCGCCATGGCCCTAAAAGGCCGGCTCCCCGATTGAAAACAAAAGGATGGCGAGAACCCATGAGCGCCGAGCAGCGTGCCGAGAAACGTGAGTTCCAGACCGAGGTGCGCGACCTGCTGCACCTGATGATCCACTCGCTGTATTCCAACCAGGAGATCTTCCTGCGCGAGCTGATCTCCAATGCCTCCGATGCCTGCGACAAGCTGCGCTTCGAGGCCATCGACAAGCCGGAGCTGCTCGGTGGCGACGAACTGGCCGTCGAACTGTCGATCGACAAGGCCGCGGGCACGCTGACGATCAAGGACAACGGCATCGGCATGTCGCGCGACGAGGCGGCTGCCAATCTCGGTACCATCGCCCGTTCCGGCACCCGCAAGTTCCTCGATACGCTGTCCGGCGACCAGAAGAAGGATTCGCAGCTGATCGGCCAGTTCGGCGTCGGCTTCTATTCGGCCTTCATCGTCGCCGACAAGGTCAGCGTGCTGTCCAGGCGCGCCGACGTCGAGGAGGCGGTGCGCTGGGAGTCCGACGGGCAGGGCGAGTTCACGCTCGAGCCCTCATTCAAGCTCGATCGCGGCACCGAGGTGATCCTGCACCTGCGCGAGGATGCCAGGGAATTTCTCGAACCGATGCGCATCTCCGGGCTGGTGCGCCGCTATTCCGACCACATTGGCCTGCCGATCAAGCTGCGCAACGAGCAGGGCGAGCTGGACACGCTCAACCAGGCGCGCGCGTTCTGGACGCGGCCCAAGTCCGAGCTCAAGGACGAGGACTACGCGCAGTTCTACGAACACCTCGCGCATGACTTCGAGCCGCCGCTGGCCTGGGCGCACCACAAGGTCGAAGGCACGCTCGAATACACCTCGCTGCTCTACATTCCGAAGCGCGCACCCTTCGATCTCTGGGACCGCGAGCAGAGCCGTGGCGTGCAGCTGTACGTCAAGCGTGTCTTCATCATGGACAAGGCGGCGGAGCTGCTGCCGGCTTACCTGCGCTTCGTGCGTGGCATCGTCGACACGCCGGATCTGCCGCTGAATGTTTCGCGCGAGATCCTGCAGGGCAACCGCACCGTCGACAAGATCAAGGCGGCGCTGGTCAAGCGCGTGCTGGACTTGCTCGATGATCTGGCAAAGAACAAGCCGGATGACTATGCGACGTTCTGGCAGACCTTTGGCAACGTGCTCAAGGAAGGCCTGGTCGAGGATCACGCCAATCGCGAGCGCATCGCCAAGCTCTGCCGTTTCGCGTCGACCCTCAGCACCGACAAGCAGGACGCCACGCTCGACGCCTACATCGAGCGCATGCCGGCCGAGCAGAAGGCGATCTACTACATCACCGCCGATACCCTGGCGACGGCGCGTTCCAGCCCGCACCTGGAAGGTTTCAAGGCGCGCGGCTTCGAAGTGCTGCTGCTGACCGACCGCATCGACGAATGGGTCGTCGGCCATCTGCGCGAGTACGGCGGCAAGACACTGGAATCGGTGGCACGCGCTTCCAAGGATCTGGAATCGGCGATCGAGACGCCGGAGAAGGCGCAGCTCGAAGGCGAGTTCAAGGAGCTGCTGGAGCGGCTGCAGGCGGCGCTCGGCGATCGTGTCGAATCCGTGCGCCTGTCATCGCGGCTTACCGAGTCGCCGTCATGCCTGGTCGCCGGCGAACACGCGATGTCGCGGCGCATGGAGGAACTGCTGCGCCGTGCCGGCGAAGCCGCGCCGGGCGCGCGGCCGATCCTCGAGATCAACGCCAAGCATCCGCTGGTCGAGAAGCTGCGCGGCGCCGGCAGCGACGAGGCTTTCAGCGATCTCGGCGAACTGGTCTATGGTCAGGCGGTGCTCGCCGAAGGCGGCCAGCTCGACGACCCGGCCGGCTTCGTGCGCCGCCTCAACAAGCTGCTGCTCGGCGGCCCAAGCACGTCGGGCGAAGGTTCCAGCCGCATCATCATCGGCTGAGCCGCCCGCAGCGCTGGTGTACAAGGCCCGCTGCCGATCCGCGCATGGATCGGCAGCGGGCTTTTGCCGTAGGTTTCGGCTCTGGTACGGCCAAGGACTCGGAATGCACGACAGGCTCGGATGCGTGCGGTGCTTTGTTTTCAGCTGCATCTTGCTGTGCGGCGGCTTTGCGCCGCCGCTGGCCGCGCAGACCGGCGTCGAGTCGATCATCGCCGCGCGGGCGGCGCCGCTGCGCGCCAGCGCCGTCGGCAAGCTGGATACCGTGCCCGGCGGCCCGGCGGCGCTGGGGTTCGATGAGGCCGTCGCCCTGTTCTACGGCGCCCGCGGCGACCGGCCGGCGTGGACCGAGCCGCGGCGCCGTGCGGCGCTGCTCGAAGCCATGCAGTCCGTCTATGACGATGGCTTGACGCCCGAGCACTATCACGTCGCCGAAATCGCCGCCGGACCGCCGCAGGGCCCGCCGCAGGCGCTGGCCGACTACGACTGGCTGATCACCCACAGCGCGATGCTGGCGCTGCTGCATTTGTACCGCGGCAAGGTCGAGCCGGCGACGCTGGATACGCACTGGAACTTCCAGCCGCGCGCGCTGGATCCGCGCCGCGGCCTGGAAGCCTTTGCGGCGGCGGTCGAGCAGGGCGAGTTCGCGCCCCTGTACGCGCGTGCGCGGCCCAGTCACTGGCTGTATGCACGCCTGCGCGTGGCGCTGACGCGCCTGCGTGCCATCGAGGTGGCGGCTGGCTGGCCGCAGATTGCCGCCGGAGCGGCGCTCAAGCCCGGCATGGAGGACGCGCGCGTCCCGCTGCTGCGGGCGCGCCTCGCGGCCCAGGGCGAGCCCCTGACCGCGGCGCCCGACAGCCTGCTCTACGACAGCGAACTCGAATCGGCGGTCAAGCGTTATCAGGCCGCGCAGTATCTCGATGCCGACGGCGTCATCGGTGCGCGCACGCTGGCGGTGCTGAACGTGCCGGTGGCCGCGCGGATCGCGCAGCTGCGCGCCAACCTCGAACGCGGCCGCTGGCAGCTGCATCGCAGCGGCGGCGATTTCGTGCTGGTCGACGTGGCCGGTTACAAGATCGCGCTGTACCGCGACGGCAAGCCGGTGTGGAACTCGCGCGTGCAGGTCGGCCAGCCGTATCGCAGCACGCCGATCTTCGAATCGGTGATCAACACCATCACTCTCAATCCGACCTGGACGGTGCCGCCGACGGTGCTCAGCAAGGACGTGTTGCCGAAGATCCGCAAGGACAGCGGCTACCTGAAGCGCAACCGCATTCGCGCACTCGACGCCGCCGGCCGCGAACTGGCGGCCGACGACATCGACTGGAACCGGCCGCGCGGCATCACGCTGCGCCAGGATGCCGGCCCCGGCAATGCGCTCGGCAGCGCGGCGCTGCGCTTCCCCAATGCCTACGCGGTCTATCTGCACGACACGCCGCACCAGGCGCTGTTCGCGCAGAGCCAGCGCGCCTTCAGTTCGGGCTGCATCCGCGTGGAGCGCGCACTGGAGCTGGTGGAACTGCTGTTCGACGATCCGCAGAAATGGAACCGCGCGGCGATCGACGCCGCCGTGGCGACGGCCAGGACGCAGAACATTGCGCTGGCGCGCCCGGTGCCGATCCTGCTGGCGTACTGGACAGTCGATGTCGACGAGGCCGGCCGTCCGGCATTCAAGCCGGACATCTACGACCGCGATCCGGCGCTGATCGCCGCGCTGGACCGCCGGCCCTGAGCTGCGCCTACCGTCTCAGGGGCTGAGCGCGGATACCGGCGCGCCGGCGCTGGCCAGGGTGTCGCGCCGCTCGCGCAGCGCTGCGCAGTTGAGATAGCGCGACTGCGCCAGCCAGCGCTGCTCCGGGTAGTACGAGAACAGCAGCTGGCCGTTCTTCATCGCGTCGATCAGCGGCCGCGCGATGCCGGCGCGCACCGCCGGGCAGCCCCAGCTGCGGCCGATGCGGCCCTGCTTGCGGCCAAGCGCGGCATTCACGTACGGCGCGCCGTGAATGACCAGCGCGCGGTCCATCGCGCGGTCATTGAAGCCGGGCTCCAGGCCTTCCATGCGCAAGGAATAGCCATTGCTGCCGTCGTAGCTGCCGGTGGTGCGGAACAGGCCCAGGCTGGACTGCAGGCTGCCGTCACGGTTGGAGAAGCGCCGCGCCTGTGCCTCGCCGGTGTTCTTGCCGTGCGCAACCAGTTCGTGGAACAGCAGGCGGCGTGCGCGCAGATCGAAGATCCACAGCCGCGGCGTTGTCGACGGCAGCGAGTAATCGATCACCGCCAGTCGTGTCGCGCGGCCAAGGTCGCCGGCGGCGCGCGCGCAGTCCAGCGCATCGAGCGAGGCCTGCAGGACCTCCGGTGCGATGTCCGGCGCGGTCTGGCGCAGTGCGGCATAGAGGCCGGTGTCGAGGCTGTCCGGCGCCCGCAGGAGCGGGTCGGCGTCCGACAGGGAAGACACGAGCAAGGCACAGAGCGCGAGCGCCGCGCGGCCGGGCAGACGAAGCGACATCGGTTACGAGAGTCCTTGCGCCAGGCAGCGCATTCAGGAGCGGTATCGGGTCCATCGCGAAGATGACGCGGAGATGGACAGGCCGGACAGTTCGCATCGTAGCGATGCGCATCGCGGTGCGCCAAGACCGCTGGTCGGGCCGTGCGGCCGAACTCCCACCGTCGTCGAGCCAGGAGGGCTGATGCGTTTTCGATTGCGGGCATTCTGCATGTTGCTGGCCGGTCTGTCGGTGGGGAGTCATTCAGGCCTCGTTGCAGCGGCCGAAGCTGCGCCTTCGCAGCAGATCCGTGATTTCGTCGAATCGGTGCGCCAGCGCGGTGCCGCGCGCAACGGCAGCCAGATCGGTATCGACGAAGCCCTCGCCCGTTTCTACGAAGGTCGCGCCCTGCAGCCGGTATGGACGCCTTCGCTGCGCAAGGCACTGGCGATCGAACTCGCCAAACTGGAGAACGACGGACTCGGTCCCGCGCGCTACAGCCTGCCATCCGATGCCCGGGCCGCCGCGGTCGAGCTGGCGACGACACGGCAGTTGCTGCGCGCACTCGGCGATCTGCACCGCGGGGTCCTCGACCGCGACAGCCTCGAGCCGCGCAGTGGTTTCGGCCTGCCCGCCGAAGATGCGGACCTGGGCGTGGCCGCGGTGGCCGACGCAGTGGCGCGCGGCGACACTGCCGGGCTGTTCAAGCGCGCGCGGCCTTCGCAATGGATGTACCGCAACATGCAGCTGGCGCTCGCCAAGCTCCACGCCATCGCGGCGCGGGGCGGCTGGCCGCAGATTGCCGATGGCGAGCCGATCCAGCCCGGCGCCGAGGACGCGCGGGTGCCGCAGATCCGCCAGCGGCTGGTGATCAGCGGCGATCTGCCGAAGGCGACCGCGGCGCCAGACAGCCGCCTCTACGATTCGGAACTGCAATGGGCGGTATTGCGTTTCCAGAGTGCGCAGGCGCTCAACGTCGATGCCGTGATCGGCAATCGCACGATTGCGCAGATGAACGTGCCGGTCGCCACGCGCATCGAGCAGGCCCGCGCCAATCTCGAGCGGGGCCGCTGGTTGCTGCGGCACGCTCAGGGCGACTTCGTGCTGGTCGACGTGGCCGGCTACCGTGTGTCCCTGTACCGGGATTCGCAGCAGATCTGGCAATCCCGCGTGCAGGTGGGCAAGCCTTACCGCAAGACGCCGATCTTCAACTCCAGGATCGACCGCATCACGCTCAATCCGAACTGGACCATTCCGCCGACGATCCTGCGCGAAGACATCGTGCCCAAGGCGCGGCGCGATCCGGAATATCTGGCCGGGCAGAACATCCGCGTGCTCGACGGGCGAGGGCGTGAAGTGCCGCGGGCGAAGATCGACTGGAGCAAGGCCGCAGCCTATACCTGGCGGCAGGACCCCGGCGACGACAACTCGCTGGGTCGCGCGGTGATCCGTTTCGACAATTCGTACAACGTCTACATGCATGACACGCCGCATCAGGCGCAGTTCGATATCGAGCAACGCACCTTCAGTTCCGGCTGCATCCGCGTCGAGCGTGCCCGCGAACTGGTCGAGCTCCTGCTCGACGATCCGCAGCAATGGAACCGCGCGGCGCTCGACGCGGCGATGCGCGAGCCGGCGACGCGCGAAGTGAATCTGCAGCGGCCGGTGCCGGTGCTGATCGCGTACTGGACGATGGAAGCCGACCCGCAGGGTCGCGCGTCGTTCCGCGATGACATCTACGAGCGCGACGGCGCGCTGATCGCGGCCCTGCGCGCAGTGCGGGCCGAAGCCGCACGCTGATAGAGTCGGCAGCAGCGGGCGATGCGCCTGCATCACGAGGGAGTCGGCATGCGGCGAATGATCGGACGTCTGGCTGTGGCCTTGCTGTGCAGCGGCGTTACCTGCTCCGTGGCGGCGGCAGACGCGACGACGCGGGCACGTGCGGTATCGGCGGTCGCCCAATCGGATTCCGAATGCCGCAAGCTGGGCGACTTCTACTGGGAGATCGGCGACGCCAGCGGCGTGCTCGGCAGCGGGGCGATCGGCACCGATTACGCGGCGAATACCTCGATCAAGCTGGCGTCGGCGTCGAAGCTGGTCTGGGGCAGCTACGTGCTGGAGAAGATCGGCCCCGGGCAGCAGCCCAGCGCCGAGCAGATTGCGCTGCTGCAAATGCGCTCCGGTTACACGCGCTTCAACCCGCTGGCCTGCCTGTTCTCGAAAACCGTCGATGCGTGTGCGAGCGCGCGTTCCAATGCCGAGCGCGTCAGCGGCGACGTCGGCTACTTCTCGTACAGCGGCGGTCACGATCAAAGGCTCGCGCAACTGCTCGGCCTGGGCCGCCTCAATGCCGCGCAGATGACGCAGGAGCTGCGTCGGCAGATCGGCCAGGATCTGGAGATCAGCTATTCCAACCCGCAGCCCGCCGGGGGCATGGAGGCGACGCCGGCCGCATACGGCAAGTTCCTGCGCAAGATCGTCTCCGGGCAGTTGCGAATGAAGAGCTTCCTCGGCTTCCAGCCGGTCTGCACGCAATGCGCGCAGGCGCGCAGCAGTCCCGCCGATCGCGCCTGGCACTACAGCCTCAACCACTGGATCGAGGATGACGCGCAGGGCGACGGCGCGTTCAGCAGTCCCGGGCTGATGGGTTTCTACCCGTGGATCTCCGCCGACAAGACCACCTACGGTCTGCTGGCGCGGCAAAAGCTGGCGAAGAAGGCGTACGTGGAATCCGCGGCCTGCGGCCGCAAGCTGCGCGCGGCGTGGATGAGAAACCGATAAGCCTCAGCGGAAGACCCGTACCGCATCGACGAAACGCTCCTGCCAGTACGGCAGCTGGACGCTGGCGACGATGACGGCGCGGCCGCTGGCCGGTGCGTGCACGGCCTGGTCGTCGCCGAGGTAGATCGCCACATGGTCGATGCCGCGGCCGCTGAAGCTGTAGAACAGCAGGTCGCCGGGCTCGGCCTGCGACAGCTTGATCGTGCGGCCGACGCCGTGCTGATCACGCGAGCTGCGCGGCAGCTGGATGCCGATCTGACGGTAGACGTACTGCGTCAGGCCACTGCAATCGAAGCCTTCAGGCGTGGTGCCACCGTAGCGATACGGCCGGCCGACCTGGCCCAGCGCTTCGAGCACCAGATCGCGTCGCTTCTCGGCATTTTCCGGATCGGGCGCCAGGCCGCTGCAGGCCGCCAGCAGCGCCAGTCCGGCCAGCAGGCCGGCGCGCAAGGTCGCTTGCCACGCCCCCGCAGCCATCAAGTCGAAGGCGCAGTCTTCTGCATCGACGCGCGCTCGGCAAAGCGCGTCTGCCAGCCCGACAGCGCCTCGAACTGGCGCCGCCATTCGACGTAGGGCATGCGCAGATCGAGGTCGGCGAGTGCGCAGCCTATGGTGATCTCGACCGTGGTGGGCCGGCCGCTACGCAGCTCGTCGACTTCCTCGTTGAGTCGCGCGATCGCGCGCTGGATCGCCAGCACCTGCCGGTCGAGAAAGACCTGGTAGATGATGCCTTCCGGCCGGCGCTTCTCATGCACGGACGCGGCGACCGCGTCGATGATGCCCTCGGCCAGGTACTGTCGGCGTAGCGCCTTCCAGCGGCCGGCGGCGCGCGGCAGTGCGGCCAGGCCATGACCGCGGGTGAACAGGTAGCTGATGATCAGGTTGGAGTCGGGCAGGGCTTCACCGAGCTCGGTCACCAGCACCGGCACTTTCGACAGGGGATTGAGTACGAGAAAGTCGGCGGGCGGATTGAAGGGATCGATCTCGATCACTTCGATCTGTTCGCTCAGGCCCAATTCTTCGGCAACGACGCGCACGCGCCGCGAGTAGGGCGAGACGGCGCTGTGGTACAGCCGCATGGTGGGAACGGGGTCGGTCATTGCGGGCGATTATCGCATCAGCGCCGGCACTCGCGGCGCATGAAAAACCCCGCGCGTCAGCGCGTGCGGGGTCCGGGCGCAGGCTCCTGCGCGACTCAGCCCAGCGCCAGCTTGTCGAGGTAGCGTTCGGCGTCGAGCGCCGCCTGGCAGCCGGTACCGGCCGAGGTGATGGCCTGGCGGTAGACATGGTCCATCACGTCGCCGGCGGCGAACACGCCGGGCACGCTGGTGGCGGTGGCGTCGCCGTTGGAGCCGGAGTGCACGGTGATGTAACCGCCATTCATCTTCAGCTGGCCCTCGAAGATCGCCGTGTTCGGCGAATGGCCGATGGCGATGAACACGCCCTTGAGCGGGATCTCGCGGCTGCTGCCGTCCTTGAGGTTCTTGACGCGCATGCCGGTGACGCCGGTGGCGTCGCCGAGCACCTCATCGAGCGTGGAGTCGAGCACCAGCTCGACCTTGCCTTCGGCGACTTTCTTGTAGAGCTTGTCGTGCAGGATCTTCTCGCCCTTGAACTTGTCGCGGCGATGCACGACGGTGACCTTGGCGGCGATGTTGGCCAGGTACAGGGCTTCCTCGACGGCAGTGTTGCCGCCGCCGATCACCGCGACTTCCTGGTTCTTGTAGAAGAAGCCGTCGCAGGTCGCGCAGGCCGACACGCCCTTGCCGCGGAACGCCTGCTCGCTGTCCAGGCCCAGGTACTTGGCGCTGGCGCCGGTGGCGATGATCAGCGCGTCGCAGCTGTATTCGCCCTGGTCGCCGCGCAGCTTGAACGGCCGGTTCTGCACATCGACGGCGTGGATGTGGTCGTAGATGAACTGCGTGTCGAAGCGCTCGGCATGCTTCTGCATCCGCGCCATCAGGTCGGGGCCGAGCAGGCCTTCGACATCGCCGGGCCAGTTATCGACTTCCGTGGTGGTCATCAGCTGGCCGCCGACTTCCAGGCCGGTGATGATCACCGGCTGGAGGTTGGCGCGCGCCGCATACACCGCCGCGGTGTAGCCGGCCGGGCCGGAGCCGAGAATGATCAGGCGGTGATGCTGGGTGCTCATGGCGTGCTCAGTGGCTGAAGGAGATCGGTTCAGATGGGGGCGCGAGACGGGTCGGGCAAGGGCCTTGCGAACCGCGCGAGAGGCGGAATGCTAAGAGTGCGGATGGCGATGGTCAAAAGCCGGCATGGCTGGACTGCTCATAGTCATCACCAATCGTTGTCATTCAATAAATCAACTTCCTGTATCGCCGCGGCTTCGCTAACCTGCGCATCCGCTCATCAACCCACTCACTCACACGAGGCTGACCGATGTCGCTCATCAATACGCAGATCAAGGAATTCAAGACGCAGGCTTTCCACAACGGCAAGTTTGTGGAGGTCAGCGACGCCACCCTGAAGGGCAAGTGGTCGGTGCTCATCTTCATGCCGGCGGCGTTCACGTTTAACTGCCCGACCGAAGTCGAGGACGCGGCCGCCAACTATGCCGAGTTCCAGAAGGCCGGTGCGGAGGTCTATATCGTCACCACCGATACCCACTTCTCGCACAAGGTCTGGCACGAGACCTCGCCGGCGGTCGGCAAGGCGCAGTTCCCGCTGGTCGGCGATCCGACGCACCAGCTGACGCG
>CAMLDZ010000009.1 GCA_946478985.1 uncultured Solimonas sp. | reverse complement strand
TGATGCCCTGCTGCTTGAGATCCTCGATCAGGCGCGCCTGCGCGGCGTTCACCACCGGCGGCTGCGCGCTGCGCGGCGTCACAAGTGCACCGCCCATTGCTGCAGCTGCTCCAGCATCGAGTAGCGCGTCAGATCGACCAGCAGCGGCGTGATCGCCACACGCTGGTTGGCGACGGCGTGGAAGTCCGTGCCGGGTCCGCAATCCGCCTCGGCACCGGCGGCGCCGATCCAGTAGATCGGCCGGCCGCGCGGATCGCGTGACTTCAGCACCTCTTCGGAACGATGGCGGTGGCCGGTGCGCGTGACCTCGAAGCCGCGCAGCTGGTCGAACGGCACGTCCGGCACGTTGACGTTGAGGATGGTGTCCAGCGGCAGCGGCTGCGCCTGCAGCTGCTCGATCAGGCGCATCGTCACGCGACCGGCGGTGTCCAGATGCTCCGGCGTGTGCGAGACGTTGGAGATCGCCAGCGCCGCATAGCCGAGCTGGCGGCCTTCCATCGCCGCGGCGACGGTGCCCGAGTACAGCGTGTCGTCGCCGAGGTTGGAGCCGGCGTTGATGCCGGACACGACCAGATCGGGCTTGAAGTCAATCAGACCCTGCAGCGCCAGATGCACGCAGTCGGTCGGCGTGCCGTCGACGCACATGGTGCCGTCGTCGTGCTGCTGCACGCGCAGCGGCCGCATCAGCGTCAGCGAATGGCTGGCGCCGCTGCGGTTGCGGTCCGGCGCGACCGTGCGAACCTCATGCGCCTGCAGAAGGTGTTTGCGCAGGCAGACCAGTCCTGGCGCCTGACAGCCGTCGTCATTGGAAAGCAGGATTTTCATTGCAAGAGATGCCGCGTCAGCCTGCGGCACCGGGCCATGTTCAGTGCCGCTAGTTTAGCGGATATGATCGGCCCACCACGGAAACGGAATGCCGCCGTGCCCCCTGATTCCCGCGACGCTCACGACGCCCCCTCCGACGACGATGCCAGCCTGTTCCGGCTGGCGCTGGCGGGCGTGCGCCGGCAACCGCCGTCGACGCGCCACAGCGAGCGGCCGGCAGCGCCGTCGACGCAGCCGCGGCAGCGCCTGGCCGACGACCTTGAAGTGCTCAAGGAGTTGCTGGCCGACCCCGATCCGGACATCGTCGACAGCGGCGACACCCTGCTCTATCGCGCGCACGGCGTGCAGGACAGCGTGATGCGGCGGCTGCGGCGCGGCCATTACCGCATCGAGGCCGAGCTCGATCTGCACGGCCACAACCGCGAGCGCGCCCGCCTCGCCGTCGCCGAATTCCTGCTGCGCTGCCGTGAGCAGGACCGTCGCTGCGTACGCATCATCCACGGCAAGGGCAACGGCTCGCCGAACAGCGGGCCGGTGCTCAAGTCGCTGCTCGGCAGCTGGCTGGCACGGCGGCGCGATGTGCTGGCGTACTGCAGTGCGCGCCCGGTCGACGGCGGCACCGGCGCGGTCTACGTGCTGCTGCGCGCCGCTTAAGCCAGGCGGCGCCACCGGCGCGGCGCCGCGCCTGCACCGAAGTCTGGGACGCAGCGCGGCCGCCCTGCCTGTCCATCGCCACCATCGCCCCCGCCGGGAAACCAGAATGAAGACGCGCGTCAGCGAGAGCTGCCCGCCCCCCCCCGTTACCCGATCGTCCAGTGCGGCACGATGCGGGCCGGCCGCGCCGAACTGGCGACGGCGGTGCACCTGACAGCCCAGGCCCGCGCCAGGCTCCGCTCAGGGCAGCGGCCCGCTGTCCGGTTTGCGGCCGGTGAGGTCCAGCGCCAGCTGGCCGAGCAGCTGACGAAAGCGCTGCGGGCCGGAGACGCGGGCGATCTGCAGGCCGCCCTGCAGCGCGGCACCCACGACCATGCCCTTGTCATAGGGGTCGCCATCGAAGCGCAGGACGCCGTCGCGGCGCCCTTCCTCGAGCGTCGCCACCACCCAGCTGTAGATCTCGCGCATCAGCAGCCGCGCCTCCACCTGCATGGACTCGGACAAGGTGCCGAACTCGGCGCCGAGCACGCCGCCCGGGCAGAGCTGACACTGGTCGGCTTCGAGGTGGTCCAGATAGGTCTGGAAATAGGCTTCGAGCCGCTGCCAGGCATCGCAGTGCTGCTCGACCTCACTCGCCCAGTCGCGAAAGCGCTCACGAAAACGCCGCACCAGCGCCACGCCCAGATCGTCCTTCGAAGGAAAGTGGTAGTGGATCGCGGCGGTGCGCACACCCAGCTGCGCGGCGATGTGCTGATAGCTGAACCCACCGAAACCGCGCTGCTGCATCAAGGCTTCCGCGGCGCAGAGGATGGCGCCGCGCGTATCCGGCTGTCCACGCGGACGGCGCCGCGCCAAAGGTCGTTCGGTGAGGTTCAGCATGGCCGAGTGTAGGCAGCGTAGGAATTCGCCTGCAAGCCGCAAGCGGGCGAATGAGTCGGCCGCGAAGGATTGTTTCCTTGCGACACGAAGTCCCGGTAAGCTCGGCTCACCAGGCCACGCGGCCCCTGTTGGAGGACACAAGGATGAGCCCCGCGACCCCGGTGACGAGTGCTGCCACGCGCAGCACCGATCGCCAGCCAAGCCCCGCAACCAAGACCTTCTGCCGTATTTGCGTCGCCTTCTGCGGCCTCGATGTCCATAGCGCCGACGGCAAGATCGACAAGGTGCTGCCGGACCGGACGCATCCGTACAACTGGCGCGACTACTGTTCCAAGGGCGGCACCGCCAACGTCGTACGCGACCACCCCAAGCGCCTGACGGTACCGATGAAGCGCGTCGGCGATCGCTACGTCGAGGCCAGCTGGGACGAGGCGATCGGCGACATCGCCGCGCGACTGAGCAAGATCCGCGACGCACATGGCCCGCACGCCATCGCCACCTATCTCGGCAATCCGGGCGCGCTCAACTCGCCGGGCGCGCTGTTCCAGGGCGGCTTCATGAAAGGCCTGGGCAGCGACAACAACTACTACGTCGGTTCGGTCGACCAGAACAACGCGCACGTGGTGGCCGAGGCGATGTACGGCTCCGAACTCGGCGTACTGGTGCCGGACGTCGATCACGCCAAGTGCTTCCTGTTTCTCGGCATGAATCCAGCCGTCAGCATGATGGCCTGGCTCGACACGGTGCCGCAGGGCTGGGAACGTGTGCTGGCGGCGCAGGCCGCCGGCGCCGACATGATCGTGGTCGATCCGCGCGAGACGCCGACCACCAAGAAGGCCAACCTCCACGTGAAGATCCGCCCGGGCAGCGACTGGGCCTTCCTGCTCGGCGTCATCAAGGTGGTCTTCGAGCAGAACTGGGAGCATCGGGCCGACTGCGACGCCGCCAACGGCGTCGACACGCTGCGCGCGCTTGCGGCGGCGCAGCCGCTGGCCGAGCTGTCAGCACGCTGCGAGGTGCCGGAAGCGCAGATCCGCGAGGTCGCGCGCCGCTTCGCCACCGCCGAAACCGCCGTCTGCGTGGCCCGCACCGGCGTCTCGCAGAACCGCAACGGCACCCTCGGCGAATGGCTCAGCCACGCGCTGAACCTGATCACCGGCCGTATCGACCGCAAGGGCGGCCGCTACCACCAGCCGGGAATCTTCAAGAACACCATGAAGGTCTACAACCTCATGGCGCCGCCAGTGAAACGCCGCAGCCGCATCGGCAACTACCGCGCGGTGGCCGGCGCCTATCCGCTGGCGATCCTGCCCGAAGAGATCACCACGCCCGGCCAGGACCAGATCCGCGCGCTGATCATCAATGCCGGCAACCCGGTGGTCTCCGGCCCGCATCCGGACAAGCTCGACGCGGCCTTGCAGCAGCTCGAACTGCTGGTCGCGATCGACATGTTCCAGCGCGAGAGCCACCGCCATGCGCACTGGCTGATTCCCGGCACGCATTTTCTGGAGCGCGAGGAGTTCTTCGCGGTGTTCTTCGGCGTACTGTTCGAGCGCGGCTTCGCGCAGTTCGGCGCCGCGACCATCGAGCCGCGCGGCGGCGTCCGCTCCGAGTGGGAGTTTTTCTGTGATCTGGCACTGAAGATGAAAGTGCCATTCATGGGCATCCCCGGACTCAACGCCGTCATCCGCACCAGCCGCTGGATCGCGCGGCGCACCGGCAATCCGCGCCATGCCTTCAACCCGCGCTGGTTCTGGGCACTGATGGTCAAGGCGTTCAGCGAAATCCGCTGGAAGGATCTGCTCGAGCAGCCGCAGGGCTTGTTTGTCCGCGACAAGGAATACGGCCACCTGCAGCGCTGCCTGATGACGCCGGACCGCAGGATCCACGCCGCACCGCCGTCATTCGTGGCGGTCCTGCGCGCACGCCTCGGCGAGCCGCTGGACACCGAACTCACGGCGAGCTTCCCGTTGCGGCTGGTCAACCAGCGACGCAGCAGCATGATGAACAGCTGGCTGGTCGAGAGCAGCAAACATCGCCGCGACTACGGCGAACTCATCGAGATCAACCCGCAGGACGCCGCCGCGCGCGGCATCGTCGAGCAACAGCAGGTCGCCGTGCGCTCGGCGACCGGCCGCATCGAGCTGCGCGCTCGGCTCACCGAGGATGTGCCCGCCGGCATCGTCAGCATCGACCACGGCTGGGGATCGCGGCTCTTCGATCCGCAGCACGGCGCGCCCCCGGAAGTGCGCGGCGTCATGCGCAACCAGCTGATCTCCACCGCGCAGATCGACGAACTCGCCGGCACGCCCAATCTCAATGGCACGTCCGTCGAGGTCACGGCGCTGACCGGAGCGGCCGTCGCGAGCCTGACGGCCGCAGCGGCCTGAAGCCCGCTGCGGCGCGGCTCAGCGCGCGGCTTGCAGCGCAGCCGGAATGTTCGGCTGGCCGGTGTGGGCGCTGGCGCCGCCGTCGGCGACGAACATGGCGCCGGTGACATAGCTGGCGTCATCGGACGCCAGGAAGGCGACGACCTTGGCGATCTCCTCGGCGCGACCCATGCGGCGCATCGGGATGCCGGCCTCCCAGGGTGCGCGCAGGCCGACGTCGTCGAGCAGCGCCACCAGCGGCGTGGCGATCAGCCCCGGGCAGACGGCGTTGATGCGGATGTTCTCGGCGGCATGGTCGACCGCCATCGACCGCGTGTAGTTGATGACCGTGCCCTTGGTAGCGTTGTAGGCCGACATGCCGTAGTCGCCACCCATTCCCGAGATCGACGCGGTGTTGACGATCGCACCCTTGCCCTGCCGGCGCATCAGCGGAATCGCCGCGTGACAGCCGTAGTAGATCGAGTGCACGTTGATCGCAAACACGCGGTGCCATTCCTCCGGGCTCAGGTCCGGTGTTGCATGGAAGCTGCCGACGCCAGCGTTGTTGTGCAGGATGTCGAGCCGGCCGAAGTGGCGGTCGGCGGCGGCGATCAGCGCCTCCACCTCGGCCTGCACGGCGACGTCGCAGCGCAGGAACACGGCGCGTGTCGCGCCGCCGAGTTCGTCGACGAGCTTGCGCCCGCCGGCCTCGTCCAGATCGCCGAGAATCAGCCGCGCGCCGCCGGCGGCGAGTTCGCGTGCGGTCGCGGCGCCGATGCCGGAAGACGCGCCGGTGATCACGGCAACACGGCCGTCGAATCGCTTGCTGCTGTCGCTCATGGGCTGTCCTCAGAGGTGCGGGTGACGCGAATACCGCCACCGTAGCTGCACCGGCGCGCGTCGGCACTCCCCAAACGGGGTGGGCGCTGCGCCTCCAGCGCAGGCAGCATCGACGCGGGCGCATCGCCCGGGCAGCGGAAACCGCCATGCTGGATCTCTATTACGGTCCCACGCCGAACGGCCAGAAGATCGCCATCGCGCTCGCCGAACTCGGCCTGCCATATCGCCTGCATCCCGTCGACGTGCTCGCCGGCGACCAGTTCAAGCCGGCGTTCCTGGCGATCAGCCCCAACAACAAGATGCCGGTGATCGTCGACCCGGACGGCCCGGGCGGCCCCCTCAGCGTCTGGGAGTCCGGCGCCATCCTGCTCTACCTGGCCGAGAAGGCCGGCCGGCTGATTCCGGCCGAGCCGCGCCGCCGCGTCGAGATGATGAAATGGCTGATGTTCCAGATGGCCGGCGTTGGCCCGATGGGCGGCCAGCTGACGTTCTTCGCGGTCTATTGCAAGGAGCGGCTGGAGCTGCCGACCACCCGCTACCGCAACGAGATCGCGCGGCAGATGCGGGTGATGAACCAGCACCTGGGCACGCATGACTACTTCGCCGACGAGTACAGCGTCGCCGATATCGCGGTGCTGCCGTGGTGGCTGCTGCTCAAGCAACTGGTGCCGGGCGACTACCCGGCGCTGGACGCCTGGGCCGCGCGGCTGCTGGCCCGCCCGGCGGTCCAGCAGGGCCTGGCCCTGATGGCAAAGCAGACGCGCAAGGAGACGATCGCCGGCGGCGGCCAGCAGGCCGGCCTGCCCGACGACACTTACCGGATGCTCTACGGCGAAGGCCAGTGGTCGGCGGCGCGTTGAAGTCCTGGTCGGCGCCAGCGGCTAGGATGCCGATGACATCCGCATAGACGGCATCCGAGGAGAGCGGCTTCACGATGATCCCCAACCCAGAGCAGCAGGCCATTCAGGACGTCGCGCGGAAGTTCTCGCGCGAGCGGCTGGCGCCGCACTACCTGCGCCGCGAGCGCGAGGACAGGCATTTCGACCGTGCGCTGATCCGCGAGATGGGCGCGCTGGGCCTGATCGCGCCGGATCTGCCGGAATCCGCCGGCGGTCTGGGTGCCGATGGCGCAACCGTCGGCCTGATCGTCGAGGCGCTCGGCTACGGCGACTTCAACGTCACTTTCGTGCAGATCATGGGCTCGCTGATGGGCATGCTGATTGCGCGGCATGGCCCGCCGGCGCTGGCGGCGCAATGGCTGCCGCGCATCGTCAGCGGCGAAGTCATCGTCGGCGTCGGCCTGACCGAGCCGCGTGGCGGCTCCGATGTGGCGAACCTGGTCCTGCGCGCCGAGCGGGTCGACGGCGGCTACCGCCTGCGGGGCGAGAAGACCTCGATCAGCGGAGCCGATCAGATCGACGCGGTGATCCTGTTCGCGCGCACCGGCGCGGCTGCCGATGGCGCACGCGGCGTCAGCGCCTTCCTGGTGCCGACCGATGTGCCGGGCCTGAGCCGCACGCGATTCAACGATGTCGGCAGCCGCATCATCGGCCGCGGCTCGCTGTTCTTCGACGACGTCTTCATCCCGGACAGCCATCGCCTCGGCGACGAGGGCGGCGGCTTCCGCCAGGTGATGCAGGGCTTCGACTACAGCCGTGCGCTGCTCGGCCTGCAGTGTGTCGGCGCCGCGCAGGCCTCGCTGGACGAGAGCTGGCGCTACGCCGCCGAGCGCGAGGCCTTCGGCCAGCCGATCGCCGCATTCCAGGGCGTCACGTTTCCGCTCGCCGAGGGCCAGAGCCGTCTCGCCGCGGTGCGCCAGCTCTGCTACCACACGCTGCAATTGCGCGACGCCGGCCTGCCGCATACCGCGGAAGCGGCGATGTGCAAATGGATGGGGCCGAACACCGCTTTTGAAGTGATCCATCAGTGCCTGCTGACGCACGGCCACTATGGCTGGTCGCTGGACCTGCCGCACCAGCAGCGGATGCGCGACGTGATGGGCATCGAGATCGGCGACGGCACCGCACAGATCATGAAGATGATCATTGCGCGGCAGGCGGGCGCCGAGGCGGCGCAGCAGCGCGACTAGCGATCGCGCCCTCATCCGCCCTTCGGGCACCTTCTCCCGCAAGCGGGAGAAGGAAGACAAAGCCCCTCTCCCGCTCGCGGGAGAGGGGTCGGAGTGAGGGCTTGTCAGTCCATGCCGATCAGCAGCACCGTTGCATGCGCGCCCAGGCCTTCCTTGCGGCCGATCGCGTCCATGCCCTCGTTGGTGGTGGCCTTGACGCTGACCGCGTCGGCGTCGACGCCGAGCAGCGGCGCCAGCGCCTCGCGCATCGCCACGATGTAGGGTGCCAGCCGCGGCGCCTGCGCGATCACCGTGCTGTCGACATTGACGACGCGATAGCCGGCCGCGCCGACCCGCCGCATCACCTCGCGCAGCAGCTCGCGGCTGTCGACGCCGCGCCAGCGCGGGTCGGTATCCGGAAACAGCTTGCCGATGTCGCCGAGCGCCAGCGCGCCGAGCAGGGCATCGCACAGCGCGTGGATCAGCGCGTCGCCGTCGGAATGCGCGATCACGCGATAGGCGCAGGGAATGTGCACGCCGCCCAGCGTGACGCCCTCGCCGGCTTCCAGGCGGTGCGTGTCGAAACCGTGGCCGATACGCAGCTTCATCGCGAACCTCTCATGCAGGCGGCGCCTGCCGTGCCAGCCAGAACGCGGCCAGCTGCAGGTCCTCGGGATAGGTGACCTTGATGTTGGATTCGCGGCCGCGTACCAGCCGCGGCCGGTAGCCCGCCGCCTCCATCGCCGAGGCCTCGTCGGTGATCTCGCGACCGCAGGCACCATCCTTCAGCGCCCGCACCAGCAGGTCGAGCCGGAACAACTGCGGCGTCTGCGCGCGCCAGTACTGCGCGCGGTCCACCGTCTGGGCAATGCGGCTTTGCCGCGCATGCTTGAGCGTATCGGTGACCGGCATCGCCAGGATGCCACCGTGCTCGTCGTCGGCTTCCTCGCAGAGGCGGTCGATGTCGGACGCCTGCAGGCAGGGCCGCGCGGCGTCGTGCACCAGCACCTGCACGTCTTTGAAAGCTGCGGTGCGTTCGGCGACGGCCTGCAAGCCCGCCAGCACCGACTCGGCGCGCGCAGCGCCACCGTGCGTGATGACGATCTTCGGATGACGCGCGATCGGCAACTTGGCGAACTCGCTGTCGGAGCGCGCCAGCACCAGGACGATGCCGTCGATCCACTCGGCGTCGAGGAACGGCGCCAGCGACCATTCGAGCAGCGCACGGCCTGCCAGTCGCAGGTACTGCTTGGGGCCGCTCGCGCCCATGCGCGTGCCGCCGCCGGCGGCCGGAATGACGGCCCAATAGCGTGTCGTCGGAGCCACGTGGGGAAATTACGGCTGTACGACCAGGTAGAAGGTCTCGCCCTGCTTGATCATGCCGATCGTCGTGCGCGCGCGGCCTTCGATGGCGACGACGCCGGAGCCCAGATCGCGGACCTCGGCATCCAGCGTGGCGTTGCGCGCGCGCAGCCGCTCGTTCTCGGCGGTCTGCTCGGCCACCTGCTGCTTGAGACGATGGGTATGCGCGATGCCGCCGTTGGCGACCCAGAGCCGCCACTGCAGACCGAGCAGCAGCGCGGCGAGGACGGCGATGACGGCGCGTTGGTCCATGATGACCTGCAGTCTAACGCGCCGTCACGCCGTCTTGCAGCGGTTTTTACAGGACGATCGGAAACGCGCCACGGCCCGGATAACGGGCGCGCGAGCCCAGGCGGCGCTCGATGCGCAGCAGCTGGTTGTACTTGGCGGTGCGGTCCGAGCGGCACAGCGAGCCGGTCTTGATCTGCGTGGCGGTGGTGCCGACGGCGATATCGGCGATCGTCGCGTCTTCGGTCTCGCCCGAGCGGTGGCTGACCACGCTCGAATAGCCGGCGTCGGTGGCCATCTGGATCGCCTCCAGCGTCTCGGTCAGCGTGCCGATCTGGTTGGGCTTGATCAGGATCGAGTTGGCGGTGCCGCGGACGATGCCCTCGGCGAGGATCTTGGTGTTGGTGACGAACAGATCGTCGCCGACCAGCTGCACCTTGTTGCCGAGCTTGTCGGTCAGGTACTTCCAGCCCTTCCAGTCACCTTCCGCACAACCGTCCTCGATCGAGATGACCGGGTACTTTGCGCAGATGTTGGCGAGGAAGTCGGCGAACTCCTCGCTGGTGAAGCTCTTGCCTTCGCCGTGCAGGTGGTACTTGCCCTTCTCGTAGAACTCGCTCGACGCGACGTCCAGGCCCAGGTAGATGTCCTTGCCCGGCTTGTAGCCGGCCTTCTCGATCGCTTCGAGCAGGCAGTCCAGCGCCGCCGCGTTGGACGGCAGGTTCGGCGCGAAGCCGCCTTCGTCGCCGACCGCGGTGTTGAGCTTGCGGCCCTGCAGCACCTTCTTCAGCGAGTGGAAGATCTCGGTGCCGTAGCGCAGCGCCTCGGAGAAGCTCGGTGCGCCGACCGGCAGGATCATGAACTCCTGGATGTCGACGTTGTTGTCGGCGTGCGCGCCACCGTTGATGACGTTCATCATCGGCACCGGCAGCGTCACGCTGGAGATGCCGCCGAGGTGCTGGAACAGCGGCAGGAAGTTCTCATCCGCCGCAGCCTTGGCGGCGGCCAGCGACACCGCGAGGATCGCGTTGGCGCCGAGCTTGGACTTGTTGTCGGTACCATCGAGCTCGATCATCGTCTGGTCGACCAGCGCCTGCTCCTGCGCGTCCAGTCCGAGCACGGCCCTGGCGATCGGGCCTTCGACATTGGCGACGGCCTTCTGCACACCCTTGCCGAGATAGCGCGGCGCCTTTACGGCCTTGGCCGGCTTCGCCGACTTGGCGGCCTTGCCCTTGGCAGCGGCAGCGCCGTCGCGCAGCTCCACCGCTTCACGCGTGCCGGTCGAGGCGCCGCTGGGCGCTGCCGCGCGACCGGTGGCACCGGATTCGAGTTCGACTTCTGCCTCGATGGTCGGATTGCCGCGGGAATCGAGGATTTCGAGCGCAGTGATTTTGACGATCTTCGACATGTTGTTCTTTCGTAAGTAGTGACTAGGTAATTCAAAAACGAAAAGGGCGGCGCTGTGGCAGCGCCGCCCCCGTGATCATGCCTTGCCGAGCTTGGTCTCGAGCAGGCCGTTCTTCTTGACGACGCGATCGAGCTCGACCAGCGTCTCCAGCAGGCCCTCGATCTCGGCCAGCGGCAGCGAGTTGGGGCCGTCGCACAAGGCTTCGTCCGGCTTGGGGTGCGTCTCCATGAACACGCCCGAGACACCGGCACCGACCGCCGCGCGCGCCAGCACCGGAATCATCTCGCGCATGCCGCCGGAGGCATTGCCCTGCCCGCCCGGCAGCTGCACGGTGTGCGTGGCGTCGAACACCACCGGCGCGAACGTGCGCATGATCGCCAGGCCGCGCATGTCGGCGACGAGGTTGTTGTAGCCGAAGCTGAAGCCGCGCTCGCAGAGCATGAACTGGTGCTCGGCGACGTCCTTCATCTTCTCGATCACATTGCCCATTTCCCAGGGCGACATGAACTGGCCTTTCTTGACATTGATCGGCCGGCCGGTACGGGCGACGTTCTGCATGAAGTTGGTCTGCCGGCACAGGAAGGCCGGCGTCTGGATGACGTCGATGACGTCCTTGACCTCATCCAGCGGCGTGTCCTCGTGCACGTCGGTCAGCACCGGCACGCCGATCTGCTTCTTGACGTTCTCCATGATCCTCAGGCCCTCTTCGAGGCCCGGGCCGCGATAGCTCTTGTGCGAGCTGCGGTTGGCCTTGTCGAAGCTGCCCTTGAAGATGTAGAGGATGCCGAGGCGCCTGGCGATCGGCGCGATATGGCCGGCGACGTCGAGCGCGAGCTGCTGAGATTCCAGCGTATCCGGGCCGGCGATCAGGAACAGCGGACGATCGACGCCGATTTCAATGCCACAGAGCTTCATGCGACTTTCACGCTGGAGGCGGAAGCGGCAACGCCGGCGGTCACCGAGGCCTGCGTGGCCTGGTGCGCCTGATGATGCTCGCGCGCGGCGCGGACAAAGCCTTCGAACAGCGGATGGCCATCACGCGGCGTCGAGGTGAATTCCGGATGGAACTGGCAGGCGACGAAGAACGGATGCGCCGGCAGCTCGACCATCTCGACCAGCTCGTTCTCGGCCGACTCGGCGACCAGATCCATGCCGTTCTCGGAAAGGATCTTCTTATAGTTGTTGTTGAATTCGTAGCGGTGGCGGTGCCGCTCGCGAATGATCTCGGCGTTGTACATCGCCCGCGACTTGCTGCCGGCCTTGAGGCGGCAGGCCTGTGAACCCAGGCGCATCGTGCCGCCCTTGTTGGAGCCTTCGCTGCGCTGCTGCACGCGGCCGGTTTCGTCCTGCCATTCGGTGATCAGGCCGATCACCGGGTCCGGCGTCTTCGGGTCGAATTCGGTCGAGTGCGCGCGCGGCAGCTTGCAGACGTTGCGCGCGTATTCGATCACGGCGACCTGCATGCCCAGGCAGATGCCGAGATACGGAATCTTGTTCTCGCGCGCATAGCGCGCCGCCATGATCTTGCCCTCGACGCCGCGCTCGCCGAAGCCGCCGGGCACGAGGATCGCGTCCATGCCCTGCAGGATGCGTGCGCTTTGCGTCTCCACCGCCTCGGACTCGATGTAGCGGATCTTGACGCGCGTGCCGCTGTGCAGGCCGGCGTGATGCAGTGCCTCGTTGAGCGACTTGTAGGCGTCGGCGAGATCGACGTACTTGCCGACCATCGCCACCTGCACTTCCATGTCGGCCTTGCCGCGCGCATCGACCACGCGCTCCCAGGCCGAGAGGTCGGCCGGACGCGTGTCCAGGCCGAAGTGGTCGATGACGATCTGGTCGAGGTTCTGCTGGTGCAGCCAGGCCGGGATCTTGTAGATGTCGTCGAGGTCGATCGCCGCGATCACCGCCTGGTACGGCACGTTGGTGAACAGCGAGATCTTGCGCCGTTCGGCGTCGGGAATCGGCCGCTCGGTGCGGCACAGCAGCACGTCCGGCTGGATGCCGATGCCGCGCAGTTCCTTGACCGAATGCTGCGTCGGCTTGGTCTTCAGCTCGCCGGAGGCCTTGACGAACGGCAGCAGCGTCAGGTGGATGAACATCGAATCCTTGCGGCCCAGTTCGACCGCCATCTGGCGGATCGCCTCCAGGAACGGCAGGGATTCGATATCGCCGACCGTACCGCCGATCTCGACCATGCAGATGTCGGCGCCGGCGGCACCGCGGCGGATGCCGGCCTGGATTTCGTCGGTGATGTGCGGAATCACCTGCACCGTCTTGCCCAGATAATCGCCGCGGCGCTCCTTGTCGAGCACATTGCGGTAGATCTGGCCGGTGGTCAGGTTGGAATAGCGCGTGGTCTTTCCGCGCAGGAAGCGTTCGTAGTGGCCGAGGTCCAGGTCGGTTTCGGCGCCATCCTCGGTGACAAACACTTCGCCGTGCTGGAACGGGCTCATGGTGCCCGCGTCGACATTGATGTACGGGTCGAGCTTGATCATGCTGACCTTGAGCCCGCGGGACTCCAGGACAGCACCGAGGGAGGCGGCAGAGATGCCTTTACCCAGAGAGGACACCACGCCCCCGGTGACAAAGATGAATCGCGTCTGATGCGCGTCGGGCATGGCCAGAGACAGGTCCGTGAAACAGGTTCGTGAATGCGCGGATTTTACGCCGCCGCCACCCCCTGCTCAATGTGAGGAAGTCCTCAGGCGGTCTCAGCCCGCTTCCGGGGCGGCGCCGGGCAGCGTCGTCTGCCAGCGGAAATCGAGCCCCGATGCGGCTGCGCGGGCATTGCGCCAATAGCCGGCGATGGCGATCAGCTCCTCATTCCCGCCATCGCGCGCATAGACCAGCGGCATCCGTTCGCGCACCCAGACCGGTAATCCGCGCGCCTGGCACAGCGCCTTGAAGCCGCGCGTATGCGCATCGCCGTCGGGTCGCAGACGCTCGCCGCCGCGCGCAAAACGCAGGCGCAGCGGCTGCACCGGAGCCCGCGCCAGCTGCAGGCGGCCCAGTCCGTCCGGCAGCTCGACGCCGCGCCGTTGCCGCGGCCAGTCGCGCTGCCAGCCGGCCGGCGGTCGCGGCGGCAGGGCCGGCAGCAGGTAGAGGTCGTCGCGGTAGCGGCGCAGTTCACCGTGCTCGTGGCGCAGACAGGGCTGCGCGTCATCGCGCGCCTCCAGCACCTCCCGCTCCAGCGCCTGCAGCTGCGCCTGCGAGGGGGCCGGCCATTGCGCACACCAGGCGCGGTACAGCGCGTTGCGGCGCCGTGCCGGCGACAGCGCCAGCAGGCCGGCGATCGACAACGCACCGCCGCGGCGCAGCGCCAGCAGATCCTGCTGCGCCAGGGCGTCGAGCAGCTCGGTGGCCTCGGCCGCGCGCCCGGCCAGCCGCGCCAGGCTGTCGACCGCCTGCGGCCAGTGCGGCAGCAGCCGCGGCATCAGCTCGGCGCGCAGCCAGGAGCGCGCGTAGCGCGGGTCGGCGTTATGGGGATCTTCGATCCAGCGCAGCGCGTGGGCCTCGGCGTAGTCGCGCAGCTGGCGCCGCGACAGCGCCAGCAGCGGCCGCCACAGCTGTGCCGCGCCCAGCGGTGCCAGCGCCGGCATCGCCGCCAGACCGTGAATGCCGCTGCCGCGCAGGGCGCGCAGCAACACCGTCTCGGCCTGGTCGTCGCGATGGTGGGCGGTCACCAGCAGGTCGCCGCTGCGCAGCAGCGAAGCGAAAGCCGCATAACGCGCCGCCCGCGCCGCCGCCTCCGGCCCCTCGCCGTGGTCGGCCGCCACCTGCACCCGGCGCACCGTCAGCGGCACGCCGAGCGCGCGGCACTGCGCGCGGACGTGACGGACCCAGCCGTCCGCCGCCGCCTGCAGGCCGTGGTGGATGTGAACCGCGCGCAGATTGCGCAGGCCTTGCGCGTGCAGCCGGTGCAGCAGCACGGTGGAATCGAGCCCGCCGCTGCATGCGATCCAGACGCGCGCGCAGGGCGGCGGCGGCGGCAGTTCGAACGACGCCCCCGCAGACTTCACGGATCTCACAGAGGCGGGTCTGTGCAAGCCGTGAAAGCCGGCTCAGAACAGGCGGTGCAGCAGCCCCTCAATGCACCGTTTCATGCGCGCCATAGGACATCAGCCGCTGATAGCGGTTTGCCATCAGCTTGGTCATCGGCGTGTGGCGCAGGCGTTCCAGGTTCGAGGTGAGCTTCTGGCGCACGGTGGCCATCATCGCCGCCGGATCGCGGTGTGCGCCGCCCAGCGGTTCGGGGATGATCTCGTCGATCAGCTTGTGCTCGTAGAGGTCCGGCGCGGTCATCTTCATCGCCTCGGCGGCCTCCGGCGCGCGGCTGGCGTTCTTGAACAGGATCGACGCGCAGCCCTCCGGCGAGATCACCGAGTAGATGCCGTACTGCAGCATCATCACGTGATCGGCGACGCCGATCGCCAGGGCGCCGCCGGAGCCACCCTCGCCCGTCACCGTGGCGATGACCGGCGTGCGCAGCTTGGACAGCTCGAACAGGTTGCGGGCGATCGCCTCGGACTGGTTGCGTTCCTCGGCGTCGATGCCCGGATAGGCACCCGGCGTGTCGATGAAGGTGATCAGCGGCAGATTGAATTTCTCCGCCATCTTCATCAGGCGCAGCGCCTTGCGGTAGCCCTCCGGCTTGGGCATGCCGAAGTTGCGGTACACGCGCTCCTTGGCATCGCGGCCCTTCTGCTGGCCGATGACGACGACCGCGCGGCCTTCGAGGCGGGCAACGCCGCCGACGATGCTCGGATCATCGGCGAAGTGGCGGTCACCGTGCAGCTCTTCCCACTCGGTGAACAGGGCCTTGATGTAATCGAGCGCGTACGGACGCTGCGGATGGCGCGCCAGTTGGGCGATCTGCCAGGGCGTCAGCTTGGAGAACACCTGTTCGGTCAGCTGCCGGCTCTTGACCTCGAGGCGGGCGATCTCCTCGGTGAGGTTGACGCCGCTGCCGGTCGTCGCGAAGCGCAGTTCCTCGATCTTCTGCTGCAGTTCGGCGATCGGTTGTTCGAAGTCGAGATAGTTCAGGTTCATCGGTAGGCTCACTCGTCTGAGGCCCCGGCACCGGCCATCGAGAAGCGACGCTCGGGCTGCGGGGGCTGGTAACGCTTGTACGCAACTTTAACGCAATCGGCGCCGATCGACTGCTGCAGCGCCAGCAGCGTGGCATCGTCCAGGCGCAGCTTCCAGTCGGCACCGAAATCCAGTTCGCAGGCGGCAAAGGCGGTGCGGTAGCGCACCTCCACCGCAGTGCCGCCGGGCACGCCATTGCGCCGCTGCGACTGCAGCAGCTTGCGCATCGCCATCACCTCGCTGGCGCCTTTGCGCCAGTCCAAGCTCAGGCGCACGGCATAGTCGCGCAGGATCTCGTCGTGGGCGATGAACTCGGGCGCATACAGCCGCGGTTCCGGCTCCCGGCCCTCGCGGCCCGGCGACAGGCCGATCTCGGCGATGACGAAGATCAGGCTGTCCGGCTTGACGATCGGTGCGAAGCGCGACCATTTGTCGACGTCGATCCAGGTCGACAACTGCGTCGCGCGGTCGTCGAGCGTGACCTTGTAGCTCGCACTGCCCTTGCCGTCGCCGCCCTTGAAGAAGCGCAGGTCCGCCACCCAGGCGGCGAACAGCAGCTTGGTGCGCGGCTGCCAGATCGGCTTGCCCTTGGCGTCGACCGGCTGCGGCTGCGCGTACTGCCGGACCAGATCCGGCAGACGTCCGCTGCAGACCTGATCGATCAGCTCCCGATAGGCGTCGATCGGATGGCCGGACAGGTAGAAGCCCAGCGTGTCGCGCTCGCGCGCCAGCAGTTCGCGCTCCGACCATTCGACTTCCAGATCGGCCGTCATCGGCGGCTCGGCGCGGGTTTCGCCACCGCCAAGGCCGAACAGATCGTTCTGGCCGGAATCGGCGCTGGCCGCGGTCGCCTCGGCGTACTGGATCGCCTTCGGCAGCGTCTTCATCAGCGAGGCCCGGTTGAGGCCGAAGCCGTCCATCGCCCCGCAGCCGATCAGCGCCTCCAGCACCCGCTTGTTGGCCCGCTTGGTATCGATGCGGCGACAGAAGTCGAACAGGTCCTTGAACCGGCCATTGGCCTGACGCTCGGCGATGATGCCTTCCAGCGCCGCCTCGCCGGCACCCTTGACCGCGCCCAGGCCGTAGCGGATCGCGCGCGGCGCCGGCACGGTGAAGCGGTACTGGCTGTCGTTGATGTCCGGCGGCAGCAGCGTCAGCCCCATGCGCAGCACCTCCTCGCGCATGGTGACGATGGCATCGGTGTGTGCCATTTCGCAGGACAGCACCGCCGCCATGAACTCGGCCGGGTAATGCGTCTTCAGCCAGGCGGTCTGGTATGAGACCAGCGCATAGGCTGCCGCGTGCGACTTGTTGAAGCCGTAGTTGGCGAACTTCTCCATCAGGTCGAAGACCTGCGAGGCGATGCCGCCGTCGACGCCACGCTCGGTGGCGCCGCTGGTGAAGATCTCGCGCTGCTTGGCCATCTCCGAGGCGATCTTCTTGCCCATCGCCCGGCGCAGCAGGTCGGCGCCGCCGAGCGTGTAGCCGGCAAGGCGCTGCGACATCTGCATCACCTGCTCCTGGTAGACGAAGATGCCGTAGGTCGGCTGCAGCACCTGCTCCATTTCCGGATGCAGGTACTCGACCGGCGAATCGCCGCGCTTGCGTGCGCAGTATTCCGGAATCAGCTCCATGGGGCCCGGACGGTACAGCGAGACCAGGGCGATGATGTCCTCGAAGGTGTCCGGCTTGAGATCCTTGGACGCGCGCTGCATGCCCGGCGATTCCATCTGGAACACCGCGGTGGTATCGCCGCTGGCGTAGAGCGCATAGGTGGCCGCGTCATCGATCGGCAGCTTCAGCACCTCGATCGAACGGCCGCTGCTTTTTTCGATGTTGACGACCGCTTCCTGGATCACCGTCAGCGTCTTGAGGCCGAGAAAATCGAACTTGACCAGTCCGACCGACTCCAGATCCTTCATGTCGAACTGCGTGCGCATGCCGGAGCCGTCGTCTTCGCAGTACATCGGCGCGTAGTCGGTCAGCGGCTGCGGGGCGATGACGACACCGCCGGCGTGGACGCCGACGCCGCGCGTCACGCCTTCCAGGGCCAGGCCCATGTCGATCACCGCGCGGGTGTCTTCCTCGTTGTCGTAGCGCGTCTTGAGCTCGGGCACCGAATCCAGCGCGTCGACCAGCGTCGCGCCCGGCGTGCCGGGCACCAGCTTGGCGATCGAGTCGGCAAAGCCGTAGCCGTGGCCCATCACGCGCGCGACGTCGCGGATCACGCCACGCGCCGCCATCGTCGCGTAGGTGATGATCTGGCCGACGCGCTCGCGTCCGTACTTGCGCGCCACGTACTCGATGACGCGGTCGCGGTTGTCCATGCAGAAGTCGATGTCGAAGTCCGGCATCGACACGCGCTCCGGATTGAGGAAGCGCTCGAACAGCAGGTTGTACGGCAAGGGGTCGAGGTCGGTGATCTTGATCGCGTAGGCGACCAGCGAACCGGCGCCCGAGCCGCGGCCCGGCCCGACCGGGCAGCCGTTGCTCTTGGCCCACTCGATGAAGTCGGACACCACCAGGAAGTAGCCGGCAAAACCCATCTTCTCGATGATGCCCAGCTCGTAGTCGAGCCGCTTCCAGTATTCCTCTTCCGGCGCGGCGAGCGTGATCATCTGGAAGCGTTCGCGCAGGCCCTCGACGGAGCGCTCGCGCAGCCAGCTGTTGGTGTCGTGTCCGTCCGGGACCGGGAAGTTCGGCAGGTGGTACGGCGGCGCGAACTTCAGCGTCAGCGAGCAGCGCCGCGCGATCTCCACCGAGTTGGCCAGCGCCTCGGGAATGTCGGCGAACAGCGCCGCCATCTCCTCCGCCGACTTCAGATACTGCTCCGGCGTGTAATCGCGCGGCCGCTTCGGATCGTTGAGTACGCGTCCCTGGGCGATGCAGACGCGCGCCTCGTGGGTGTCGAAATCCTCGCGCGTCAGAAAGCGCACGTCGTTGCTGGCGACCACCGGCACCTGCTCGTGCCGCGACAGCGCGCAGGCCGCTTCGACCCACTCGTCGTCGCCCGGCCGGCCGCAGCGGGCGATCTCCAGATACAGGCGGCCGTCGAAACAGCGGCGCAGATCGTCGAGCGCCTCGCGCGCTGCCACGACGTTCTCGGCCTGCGCGGCGCGGAACACGCCGCCATCACGACCGCTCAGCGCGATCAGGCCGGTGCCGAGCTCGTCGAGCCAGCCGCGCTCGACCAGCGGCTGGCCGCGCGTCTGCCCTTGGGTATAGGCGCGCGACACCAGCTTGGCCAGGTTGCGATAGCCCTGGTCGTTCTGCACCAGCAGCGTCAAGCGCTCCGTCGCCTCGCCGGCGACGCGAGGCGCCAGCAGCACATCGCAGCCGACGATCGGCTTGATACCGGCGCCTTCGGCGCTCTTGTAGACCTTCACCATCGCGAACAGGTTGTTCAGATCGGTGACGGCGATGGCGCCGAACTTCAACTCGGCCGCTCGCGATACCAGCGTGCTGCCGGCGCCGCCGCCCTTGCGCTTGGGCGGCTCGACGCGAACGATGCCGTCGATGAGCGAGAACTCGGTATGCAGGCGCAGATGAACGAAGTTCATGCCGGCAGCCCGGGCCATTGCGGATCGGGCGGCAGCACCGGCAGATCGTCGCGGTCGGGCTCGAACAGGCCGCGCTGCGTGCACGGAGCGAAACCGAGACGATGCACCGGCGAGTTGCCGAGCCGGCGCAGCGCCTCGAGGTGAACGGCGGTGCCGTAACCCTTGTGCTGCGCGAAGCCGTAGCCGGGATACTCGAGATCGAGCCGCTGCATCTCGCGATCGCGCGCAACCTTGGCGAGGATCGACGCCGCCATGATCGGTGCATGGATCGCGTCGCCGTCGACCACCGCCTCGCCCGGACAGGGCAGCCGCAGCGGCAGGCGGTTGCCGTCGACCAGGCAGTGCAGCGGCGCCGGATTCAGGCTCTCCGCGGCGCGCTGCATCGCCAGCATCGAGGCGTGCAGGATGTTCAGCTGCGCGATCTCCTCGACTTCGGCGCGGGCGATCGCGAACGCCAGGGCGCGCCGCTGGATCTGCTCGAACAGGCGCTCGCGCGCGGCAGCCGTCAAGGCCTTGGAGTCGTCCAGACCGCGAATGCCGTGGCCGGCGTCGAGGATCACCGCGGCGGCATAGACCGGGCCGGCCAGACAGCCGCGGCCAGCCTCATCGAGGCCGGCGACCAGCGAAACGGTGTAGCGGGAGATCGCAACGCGGCGGGGCATTGAAAGACGGCGGAAACGTGCCGGTTTGGGCAGTGCCGGAATTGTACAGCCCGGCCAGGCCCTCAGGCCGCCGGCAGGTCCAGCAGTTCGAGGATCGCCTGGGCCGCCCGTGCCGCGGCGTTCTGGCGCAGGGTCTGCCGCACGGCGTCGAACTGCGCGAGCTGGCGCTGGCGCGCCGCGCCCGACTGCAGCAGCTGCACCACCTCGTCGGCCAGGCGCTCCGGCTGCGCGGCGGTATCGAGCAGCTCCGGCACCACGGGCTCGGCCGTCAGCAGGTTGGGCAGGCCGACATGCCGGGTCTTGAGCATGCCCATGCGCCCGAGCAGCCAGGTGGTCAGCGCCGACAGGCGATAGGCGATCACCATCGGCCGGCCCAGCAGCAGACATTCCAGCGTCGCCGTGCCGGACGCCAGCAGCACCACGTCGGCAGCACGCATCGCCTCGCGCGACTGCCCGTCGAGCAGGGTCCACGGCACGATCGGCGCGTGGTGGACGATGGCCTGCTCCATGCGCTCGCGCAGCGCCGGCTTGGCCAGCGGCGTCACGAAACGCACGCCCGGCACGCGCTGGGCGATCCGCTGCGCGGCCTGCACGAATGGCTCGGCCAGATATTTCAGCTCGCCGCCGCGGCTGCCCGGCAGGATCGCCACGAGCGGGCCGTCTTCGGCCAGGCCGAGCGACGCGCGCGCGGCCGCCGGCGTCACGCTGTCGTCGAGTTCCTCTGCCAGCGGGTGACCGATGTAGTAGGTCCTGGGCAGCTCGCCGCCGTGCTCGGCGCCGTAGCGCGCGTAGAAATCCGGCTCGAACGGAAACAGGCAGAACAAGGCATCGGCGGCGCGGGCGATGGTCTTGACGCGTCCGGCCCGCCAGGCCCAGACCGTCGGGCTGACGACGTGCGCGGTCTTGATGCCGGCGGCGCGCAGCCGGGTTTCGACCGCCAGATTGAAATCCGGCGCATCGATGCCGATCAGCAGCGCCGGCCGATCCTGCAGGAGCTGCGCGGCGATGCGGCGGCGCAGCTTGAGCAGGCGCGGCAGCTCCTGCACGACTTCGGCGACGCCCATCACCGACAGCTCGTCGATCGAGGCGATGGCCCGGCAACCGGCCGCCGTCATCCGCGGCCCGGCGACACCGTAGAACTCGGCGTCCGGCAGGCGCTCGCGCAGCGCCCGGATGATCGCGGCGCCAAGCAGGTCACCGGACATCTCGCCGGCGATCAAGGCGATCTTCGGGCTCATCGCCACGCCTGCCCCCGTTTCAGGGCTGGGCCTGCTGCGCCTTCCACTGCTTGATCGCGCCCAGGGTATTGCTGACGTGCTCGGCCGGGCTCATCGCGCTGTAGGTGTAGTAGATCTTGTGATCCGGCGTGATGACGTACGAGGTGCGGCTGGCCATGCCGACCACCGGCATCTGCGCGTCGTAGGCCTTCATCACCTTGCGGTCGGCGTCCGAACCCACCGGAAACTTGCCGCCGCACTCGGTCTCGGAGAACTTGTGCAGGGTATCGAGATCGTCGTGCGAGAGGCCGATGACCGAGGCGTTGAGCGCCTTGAACTGCTCCATCGCCGCTGCGAACTGGTGCGCTTCGACCGTGCAGCCCTTGGTGAACGCCTTCGGATAGAAGTAGACCACCACCGGTCCCTGCTTGAGCGCTTCGTCGAGCGAGAACGCATAGCCCTTGCCGGCCAGCGACGCCGGCACGGCAAAGTCGGGCGCTGCCGCGCCCGGCTTGAGCTCGGCCAGCGCGGGGGCGGTGATACCGACGGCGAACAGGGCAGCGACGACAAGGCGAATGGCAAAGCGGTTCATGCGGCTCTCCTGTGGGGCGCGATTCAGCGCTGCAGCGAGCGCTTGGATCCCTCGATGAACTTCAGCATCTGCGCGACGTGCGTGCAATCCTGCGCCATCGTCGCCAGTTCCTGCTTGACCGTTTCCATCGGCTTGCCGGACAGATAGATCAGCTTGTAGGCCTCGCGCACGGCGCCGATGTCCTCGGCGCTGAAGCCGCGACGACGCAGGCCTTCGGTATTGATGCCGCGCGCCTCGGCCGGATGCCCCTGCACGATCACGAACGGCGCGACATCGCGCGTGATCAGGCTGCCGCCGCCGCTGAAGGCGTGGCTGCCGATCTGGCAATACTGGTGAATCAGCGTGTAGCCGCCGCAGCCCACGTAATCACCCATCAGCACGTGCCCCGCCAGTGCGGTGTTGTTGGCGAGGATGTTGTTGTTGCCGACGATGCTGTCGTGGCCGATATGGACGCTGTTCATGATCCAGTTGCGGTCGCCGACCTTGGTCAGTCCCGCATCCTTCATCGTGCCGCGCTGGATCGTCACGTATTCGCGGATGGTGTTGCCGTCGCCGATCTCGACGCGGGTCGGATCGTCCGGTTTCGCGGTGAGATCCTGCGAGATCTCGCCGAGGCTGGCGAACTGGAACACCTTGTTGCCGCGCCCCATCGTCATCGGTCCGCGCAGCACCACGTGCGGACCGATCCAGCAGTCGGCGCCGATCACCACACCCGGGCCGATGATGCTGTACGGCCCGACCTCGACCGAGGGATCGAGCTGGGCGCCGGGGTCGACGATCGCAGTCGGATGGATGCGCGACATGTCTTACCTTCCTTCACCGCCGTAATCAGCCTTGCGCAGCACGCACATCAGGTCCGCCTCGCTGGCCAGCTCCTCGCCGACCTGCGCCCGCGCCTTGAACTTCCAGATGTCGCGCTTGTGCTTCTCGACTTCGACGAACAGCGTCAGCTGATCGCCGGGCGTCACCGGACGCTTGAAGCGCGCGTTGTCGATACCGGCGAAGTACAGCACCAGACCGTCGTTGCGGCTCAGGCCCGACTTGCGGATCGCCAGGATGCCGGCGGTCTGCGCCAGCGCCTCCAGCTGCAGTACGCCGGGCATCGTCGGCAGACCGGGAAAATGGCCCGGGAAGAACGGCTCGTTGAAGGTCACGTTCTTGATCGCGACGATCGAAGCCTTGTCCATGTCGATCGACAGCACGCGATCCACCAGCAGGAACGGATAGCGGTGCGGTAGCAGCTTGATGATCTCGCAGATATCAATTGTTGTTGTCGTCATTTTCTGAGTCCCCGGAGTCGATGCGCAGTTGCTGCTCGACCTGTTGTAAGCGTTGTTCGAAGCGGTCCAGGCGCCGGATGCGGCCGACCGTGCGGCGCCACTCCCGCGCCTCGGACAGCGGCAGTCCCGAACCGTAAATGCCTTTCTGCCTGATGGAATTGGTGACCATCGCCCGGCCGAGGATCACCACGTCGTCGGCGATCTCGATATGGCCGTTGATGCCGGCGGCGCCGCCGATCATACAGCGCCGCCCCACCGTGGTACTGCCGGCGATGCCGGTGCATGCGGCGATCGCGGTATGCGCGCCGATGCGGCAGTTGTGGGCGATCTGGATCAGGTTGTCGAGGCGCACGCCGTCCTCGATCACGGTGTCGTCGATCGCACCGCGGTCGATGCAGGTGTTGGCGCCGATCTCGACGTCGTTGCCGACGATCACCGAACCCAGCTGCGGCACCTCCTCCCAGCCATTGGGCCCGCGCGCGTTGCCGAAACCGCGCGAACCGACCACCGCGCCCGGCTGGATCTGGCAGCGCTCGCCGATGGTCACGCGGGGGCCGATCGTCACCCGCGCCGCCAGCCGCGTGCCGCGGCCGAGCACCGCATCGCGGCCGACCACCGAGCCGGGGCCGACATAGACCGCGTCGCCGAGCTGCGCCCCGGACTCGATCACCGCACCCGGCGCAATGCCGACGCCTTCACCCAGCCGCACATCCGCCGCCACCACCGCCGCCGGATGTACGCCGGGCACGAATTCGCGGTCGGGATCGAACAGCGCAGCGATGCGCGCATAGGCCAGATAGGGATCGGCGGCGACCAGGCCGGGCGTCACCAGCAGCTCGGCATCGCGGGGGGCGACGATGACGACAGCCGCGCCGGTACCGCGCAGCTCGCCGCGCAGCCTGGGATTGGACAGAAAGCTCAGGCAGCCCGGCTTGCCCGGCGACAGGCCGCAGACACCGGAAACGGGGGTCGCGGCATCGCCGCTCAATGGCAGGCCGAAGCGCTGCGCGATGTCGCCGAGGGTGAAGGTCGGCATCCTGCGATCTCGAACCGTGAATGATCCGCCGGGCACCGGACGAACCGGGAATCCTGCGGCGGGCTCGCTGCGGCATCCGCGACAAGCTTACGCAGCGGCGCCAGATGCGCAAACGGCGCCGCAACGGTGGATGCCGTTGCGGCGCCGCGCGCGCAGCGTGTTACTTGGCTGCGCCGCCGGCCGACAGGCGCTTGAGCACCTCATTGGTCACGTCGAGTTCCGGCTTGGCGTAGACCGGGTTCTCGATGATGACGTCCAGGCCGCGCTCCTTGGCGATCGCGTCGATGACCGTCTTGATGCTGCCCATGGTCTGCAGGAACAGCTCCTGGCGACGCTTGTTGAAGTCTTCCTGCAGCTGGCGACCCTTCGACTCGATGTCGATGCGGCGCGTGGTCAGGTCCTTCTCCTTCTTGGCGCGGTCGGCGCCGGTCAGGGTGTCGGCTTCCTTCTGGAAGTTGCGACCGTCGTCATTGAGCTTCTTGGCTTCCGCCTCGATGTCGTTCTGGCGACGCTCGAACTCGGCCTTGAGCTTGTCCTGCAGCGCCTTGAACTGCGGCGCCTTGTCCGCCAGTTCGGCCGAACGCACCGTGCCGACCTTGATTTCGGCAGACGCCGGCAGCGAGAAGGCGGCGAGCAGCAGGGTGGAAACGATGGCTAGCTTGCGAATCATGTCTCTCTCTCGTGTGAACGAACTGCTTTGCGAAATGGTTTGCGGGTTGATCGGGTCTGCAACGACGCCCGGCCTCAGAAGCCGGAACCGAAGTTGATCTGGAAACGGTCCTCGCGATCGCCGGTCTTCGGGTTGATCGGGAACGCGTAGCTCAGGTCGAGCAGACCGAGGAACGGCGTGAACCACGAGAACGCCACACCCCAGGACTGCCGCAGCTCGTTGGCTTCGAAGTCGCCGGGCTGCGCGAAGACGTTGCCGATATCCCAGAAAGCCTCGAGTCGCGTCGACTTGCCGTCGGATTCGAACGGCATCGGGATGATCAGGTTGGTCTGCGCGGTGGTGCGCAGCTTACCACCGTACGGGTTGTCGTACGGCGTGTCGCGAGGACCCAGGGTGCCGTCGTCGTAGCCGCGCACGGTGCGCGCGCCGCCGGCGAAGAAGTGCTGCCACGGCGCCACTTCGGTACCGCCGTAGCTGTCGACCACGCCAACCACGCCATCGATCTCTGCAACGAACTTCCAGAACAGCGGCACGTACTGCTGCGCGCGATAGGTCAGGTTGTAGTACTCGATATCGCTGCCCGGCACCGAGACGTCGAGGCTCAGCGAGTGCAGCGCGCCGCGCGTCGCGAAGAAGGTGCGGTTGCGCGAGTCGTAGCCGATGCCGGTACGCAGCTGGAAGTTCGAGAACTCGGTGCCGTTGCGGATGACGTAGTCGAGGATCTCGTTCGAGCTGCCGTTGGGGAAGGTCTCGACCGCCCACTGTTCATAGCCGAAGCCGGCGCGCAGGGCGATGAACTCCGACAGCGGAATGCCGTAGGTCAGGTTGATACCGAAGTTATTGGTATTGAAACCCGACGAGAAGCGGATCACCGACTCCGACTTGCGGTAGTACGTCGAGATCGTCTGGCTGATGCCGTCCGCGGTGAAGTACGGATTGCTCCACGACAGATTGGCCGCACGCGAGATCGCGTTGTTCTCGACCGACAGGTCGATGCGGTTGCCGGTGCCGAGGAAGTTGGTATGGGTGATCTGGCCGGTGACCAGGAAGCCCTGCGAGCCCGAGTAGCCGACGCCGAACTGCACCGAACCGGGCGGGCGCTCCTTGATCTTGTAAGTGACGTCGACCTGATCGTCGCTGCCGGGTACCGGCTTGGTATCGACCTCGGCGTCCTCGACGAACGGCAGGCGCGTCAGACGCACGCGCGAGCGGTCGATCGCCGACTTGGAGAACGGCGCCGCTTCGAGCTGGCGCATTTCGCGGCGCAGCGTCTCGTCATTGGTGCCGGAATTGCCGACGAAGACGATCCGCCGCACGTAGGTGCGCTTGCCCGGATCCACCATGTAGTTGAGCGAGACGAGCTTGTTCTCCTCGTCCACCTCGGGAATCGGCGTGACCTTGGCGAAGGCGTAGCCGATATCCGACAGCGCCGCCTCGATGCGATCGCTCGACTCGGTGGCTTCCTTGCGCGAGAAGATCGTGCCCGGATTGGTGCTGCTCAGGGCCTTGAGGAAGCGCTCGTTGAGCAGGGTCTCGCCGGAGAAGCGCTTTTCCTTGATCTTGTAGATGTCGCCTTCGGTGACGTTGATGGTCACGTAGATCGACTTCTTGTCCGGCGTCAGCGCGACCTGCACCGAGTCGATGCTGAACTTCAGATAGCCGCGGTCCTGGTAGTAGGACTGCAGCTTTTCCAGATCACCCGACAACGCCTGCTTGGAGTACTTGTCGGTCTTCTGGAACGGCATCCAGTTGGTGCGCTGCAACTGCAGCTGCTCCAGCAGGTCTTCGGTCTTGAAGACCGTGTTGCCGATGATGTTGATGTCGGTGATCTTGGTGGCCTTGCCCTCGGTCACCTTGATGTCGATGGAGACGCGGTTGTTCGGCTCCTCGGTGACCTTGGTCTCGATGCCGACGTCGTAGAAGCCGTTGGCGTAATACTGGCGGCGCAGTTCCTGTTCGACGCTGTCGAGCAGATCGCGGCGGAACAGCTCGCCTTCGGCCAGGCCCATGTCCTTCAGCGACTTCTTCAGCTCGTCGCCGCCGACCTTCTCGTTGCCTTCGAGCTTGAAGGTGGAGATTGCCGGACGCTCCTGCAGCTTGACGACCAGCGTGTCGCCTTCGCGTTCGAGCAAGACGTCCTGGAACAGGCCGGAGCCGTACAGCGCACGAATCGCCTGCTTGGAGGTGGCCGAGTTGATCTCGTCGCCGACCGACAGCGGCAGGTAGGTCAGGACGGTGCCGATCTCGAGGCGCTGCAGGCCCTCGGTACGGATTTCCTTGACGACAAACGGGTCCAGCGCGTGCGCCCGCGCGGTCAACGCCAGCGCGGCCAGCGCCGTCGCGATGGCGGTCTTAGAGGTCTTCAGTCTTTTCACCGGCTTGTATCTTTCTTGTCAGTCCAGCAGGCGCACGATGTCGTTGTAAAAAGCCAGCACCATCAACAAGCCGAGCAGTGTCAATCCGATCCTCTGCCCCGCTTCCTGCGCGCGCTCGGACAGGGGCGAACCCTTCAGAGCCTCAACGCCGTAATACAGCAGATGGCCGCCGTCCAGCATGGGCACCGGCAGCAGATTGAGCACGCCGAGACTGACACTGACAACCGCCATGAAACTCAGAAACGCAACCCAACCCACCTGGGCGGAAAACCCGGCGACTTGCGCAATCTGGATCGGACCGCTGACGTTCTTGACGGATACTTCGCCCGTCAGCATTCGCCACAGCATGCGCACCGTCAACGATGACATGCGCCAGGTCTCTGCCGCCGCGCGAGGAATCGCCTCTAAAGGCCCGGCCCGGTTCACGGCGCGCAAATCCTGCCACAACTCCCCCGGGTTCGCCACGCTGGCGCCGAAGCGGCCGATGCTGGCGGCACCTTCGTCGAGCTTGCCGATCACCACGGTCGCCTCATGCTCGGCGCCGTCGCGACGGAAGCGCAGCTGCACCGCCTCGCCCGGATGCTGCCGGACCCAGCCAGCCCACTGCTGCCAGGATTCGATCGGCGTGCCGTTGTAGCTGAGCAGTTCGTCGCCGCGCTTGAAGCCGGCGCGGGCGGCAGGCTCGCCGCCCGGCACCTGGTCCAGGACCGGCGGCAGCTTCGGCTGGAACGGCCGTAAACCCAGATCGTCGAAAAGGAACTCGGGATCGACACGAACCTCGTCGAGTTCGAGCGTGGCGGCGTGAAGCGCGCCATCGCTGCGCTTGACGGTGACCGGCAGCGTGCCGCGATCCAGCGCACGGTTGAGCAGTTCCGAGCGCAGATCGCTCCAGGTCGGCATCGGCTTGCCCGCCACCAGCGTCAGTTCGTCGCCGCCCTGCAGCCCCGCCTGTGCGGCGACCGAGCCTTCGGCCGGCACGGCGATCACCGGTTTCATGTCCTGCACGCCGACGACGAACACGCACCAGTACAACGCGATCGCCAGCGCGAAGTTGAACAAGGGACCCGCGGCGACGATGGCGATGCGCTTGCCGACCGGGGCATTGTTGAAGGCCATCGCCCGCTCCGCCGGGGCGACGATGCCTTCGCGCTCATCGAGCATCTTGACGTAGCCGCCGAGCGGGATCGCGCCGATCGACCATTCGACGCCGTCCTTGGCGGTACGTGTCCAGATCGGCTTGCCGAAGCCGATCGAGAAACGCAGCACCTTGACGCCGCAACGGCGCGCCACCCAGTAATGGCCGAACTCGTGAAAGGCCACGAGGATGGCGATGGTGACGAGAAAGCCGCCGATCGACCACGCGCCGGTGGACAGAAAATCAAGCATCGATCATCTCCCGCGCCCGCTGCCGCGCCCACGCGTCAACGGCCAGGATGGCATCGAGATCCTCGGCCGGCGTGGCAGCATGTTGCTGCGACACCAGCATGGTCCGTTCAATCACGTTCGCGATTCCCAGAAAAGCTAGCCTGCCCTGCAGAAACGCTTCGACCGCGACTTCGTTCGCTGCGTTCAACACATTTGGTAAATCGCCGCCGGCCTCCAGGGCCAGGCGCGCCAGGCGCAGGCAGGGAAAGCGCTGCGGATCGGCGGCCTCGAAGCGCAGGCGCGCCAGCTGCGCCAGATCCAGGCCGCCGACGCCGGATTCCCAGCGCTCCGGCCAGGCCAGCGCATGGGCGATCGGCACGCGCATGTCGGGCTGGCCCAGCTGCGCCAGCATCGAGCCGTCGACATATTCGACGATCGAATGGATCGCGCTCTCCGGGTGCACGACGATATCGAGCTGCGCCGCCGGCAGCCGGTAGAGCACCGCCGCCTCGATCAGCTCCAGCCCCTTGTTCATCATCGTCGCCGAGTCGACCGAGATCTTCGGCCCCATCACCCAGTTCGGGTGCTTGACCGCCTGCGCCGGCGTCACCTGCGCCAGTTCGTTCAGCGGCGTCTCGCGGAACGGCCCGCCCGACGCGGTCAGGATCAGCCGCTTGACGAAGGGCGGCTGCGCGCCGCAGCGGCTCTGCGGCGGCAGGCACTGGAAGATGGCGTTGTGCTCGGAGTCGATCGGGATGATCGTCGCTCCCGCCGCTTCGGCTTCGCGCATCAACAGCGCGCCGGCCATCACCAGCGGCTCCTTGTTGGCGATCAGCACGCGCTTGCCGGCGCGCACCGCGGCCAGCGTCGGCATCAGGCCGGCGGCGCCGACGATCGCCGACATCACCTGGTCGGCCTCGGCGTCGGCGGCAAGCCGCGCGATCGCCGCGCTGCCGGCGTGCACCTGCGTCCGGCAGCCGGCGGCATGCAGGCGCGCGCGCAGCGCAGTGGCGGCGGCGGCGTCCACCAGTGCCGCATGGCGCGGCTGAAACTCGATGCACAGTTCGGCGAGCCCCGCGGCATCGTGAGCCGCGGTCAAGGCCAGGGCCTGCAGGCGCTGCGGATGCCGGCGCACCAGATCCAGGGTATTGCGGCCGATGGTGCCGGTGGCACCGAGGACAACGAGTTGCTGCATCGGCGATAACTCGGACGTGAAGCTCAGTGGATGCCGGCGAGGTGCAGGCCGACGACCATCACCGGCACGGCGGCGACGATGCTGTCGACGCGATCGAGGATGCCGCCGTGGCCCGGCAGGATCTGGCCGCTGTCCTTGACGCCGGCATTGCGCTTGAGCATGGATTCGGTGAGGTCGCCGACGATCGAGACGACGCCGACGACCACGCACAGCAGCACCAGCGTAGCGATCGACAGCGGCGTCCGCAGGCCGAACGCCCAGACACCGGCGGTGGCGGCCCAGATCGCCACGGCGACCAGGCCGCCGAGCGCGCCTTCGACCGACTTGCCGGGCGAGATCGCCGGCGCCAGCTTGCGCTTGCCGAAGCGGCGGCCGGCGAAGTAGGCGCCGGTATCGGCGGCGAACACCAGGAAGAACACGAACAGCAGCTTCAGCGCGCCGTTCGGATGCGCGTGCAGCGCGGCAATCGCCACCAGCGTACTGGCAATCATCAGCAGTCCGGCCGGCGCCAGCAGCGCCGCGGGCGGCGTCGCGGCATGCGGATAGCCGCGCAGGTACAGCGGCAGCAGCAGCCAGATCAGCGCGACCGGCAGCAAGCCATAGAACAGCACCGCGTACTGCGTCAGGCCGACCCAGGTCGCGGCCAGCAAGGCCGCGGTGGCGATCAGGTAGAGGCGGCGACGCAGCGGCTGGCGCGTCCAGCCGAGCAGCGCGGTCCATTCCCAGGCCATCAGCAGGCCGACGACGCTCAAGGCCACGTACAGCCATTGCGTGGGCGCGTACCAGACCAGCGCCAGCAGGGCCGGGATCAGCACCGCGGCGGTCAGAATCCGCTGCATCAGCATCGCCCACTCTCCTTCACGTCAGGCCTTCAAGTCGAGGCGGCCGGCACGCCGCCGAAGCGACGCTCGCGGCCGGCATACCACTGCAGCGCCTCGCGCAGCAGTGCGCCATCGGCGTCCGGCCACAGCAGGTCGGAGAAATACAGCTCGGTATAGGCCAGCTGCCAGAGCATGAAATTGCTGATGCGGCGCTCGCCACCGGTGCGGATCAGCAGGTCCGGCTCCGGCAGGCCGGCGGTGCTCAGATGCTGCTCGATCGCTGCCGCGCTCAGCGCCTGCCCGGCCTCGACGACGCGCTGCGCGGCCTGCACGATGTCCCATTGGCCGCCGTAGCCGACCGCGATCACCAGCGTCAGCTCGGTGTTGGCAGCCGTCAATGCCTCGGCCGCGGCGATGCGCTCGCGCAGTGCCGGCGCGAAGGCGCCGTGATCGCCGATCACGCGCAGCTTGACGCCATGCTCGTGCAGTTCCCTGATCTCGCGCGTCAGCGTCGTCGCCAGCAGCTCCATCAGCAGGCGCACTTCCAGCGGCGGCCGCTTCCAGTTCTCCTGCGAGAACGCAAACACCGTCAGTGTCTCAAGCCTGAGCTCGCGCGCCGCTTCGACGACGCGCCGTACCGCCTTGACGCCCTCGCGATGTCCGCTCGGACGCGTCTTGCCGCGCGCCTTGGCCCAGCGCCCGTTGCCGTCCATGATGATCGCCACATGGCGCGGCAGGATCGACTTGGCCATGTTCGGAGCTTCGCGCGTCATCGCGCCCGTACCACGTCGTGGCGGGGCATTACATCGACAGCAGTTCTTTTTCCTTGACCGCTGCCGCCTCGTCGATCTTGGCGACGAACTGATCGGTCAGCTTCTGGATCTCGGTTTCGCCGCGCTTTTCGTCGTCGGTGGAGATCTGCTTGTTCTTGACCAGATCCTTGACCGCCTGGTTGGCATCGCGGCGCACGTTGCGCACGGCCACCTTGGCGTTCTCCGCCTCGCTCTTGACGACCTTGACCAGCTCCTTGCGGCGCTGCTCGGTGAGCGGCGGCATGACGATGCGGATGGTCTGGCCGGCGGTATTCGGATTGAGACCGAGGTCAGAAGTCAGGATCGCCTTCTCGATGACGCTGACCATGGCCTTGTCCCAGGCCTGGATGACGATCGTGCGGGCGTCCTCGACGACCACCTGGGCAGCCTGCGAGACCGGCACTTCCGAGCCGTAGAAATCGACACGGACATGGTCCAGCAGACCGGCGTTGGCGCGGCCGGTACGCAGCTTGAGCAGCTCCGCCTTGAGCGCGTCGAGGCTCTTCTGCATGCGCTTGGTGGCGTCGTTCTTGATGTCGTTCAGCATCTGCTTGCTCCCGGACGCGGGTTTGCCGCCGTCCTCAAACTATCTGGATGTGAAGTATCCGGTGAATGGGCACTTCAACGATTGACACGGGTGCCGATCGAAGTATCGCCGCTGACGATCTGCAGCAGCGCGCCCGGCCGCTCCATGTCGTAGACACACAGGCGCATACCGTGGTCGCGGCACAGCACCATCGCCGTCTGGTCCATCACGCCGAGCCGCCGGGTAAGCGCCTCGTCGTAGGTCAGCTCGGCGTACTTCTGCGCGTCAGGGTCCTTCTTGGGGTCGGCGGTGTAAATGCCGTCAACCTTGGTCGCCTTGAGCATCAGGTCCGCCTCGATCTCGATCGCGCGCAGCGCCGCGGCCGAGTCGGTGGTGAAGAAGGGGTTGCCGGTACCGGCCGCGAACACCAGCACGCGGCCCTTTTCGAGATGGCGCATCGCCTTGCGGCGGATGAAGTCCTCGCAGACCTCGTTGATGCGGATCGCCGACTGCACGCGGGCCTGCATGCCGCCGACGCGCTCGATGGCGTCCTGCAGGGCCAGCGCGTTGATGACCGTGGCGAGCATGCCCATCTGGTCGCCGGTCACGCGGTCCATGCCGGCCTTGGCCAGGCCTTCGCCGCGGAAGATGTTGCCGCCGCCGACCACCAGCGCGACCTCGACGCCGATGTCGACGACCGCCTTGACCTCGCGGGCGAGAAAGGCGGCAACCGCCGGATCGATGCCGAACTTTTGTTCGCCCATCAAGGCCTCGCCTGACAGCTTCAGCAGGATTCTCCGATAGGCGGGCTGGCTCATGGCGTTTCGATGGTTGGTGTCGGGGCGAGGCGGTATGACCGGCGGGCAATGCAAAAACCGCCCCGCATGGTACTTAAAAAGAGGCCCCGTTTCCGGGGCCTCTGTCGCAACGGTAATGCCTGCCGCAGTTTACCGCGGCGCTCAGGCCTTGAGACCGGCCTGCGCCATGACTTCGGCGGCGAAATCGGTCTGCTGCTTCTCGATGCCCTCGCCCACCGCAAAGCGCACGAAACGCGCGACCTTGGCCTTCTTTTCGGCCAGCAGCTTCTCGACCGTCTGGTCCGGGTTCTTGACGAACGGCTGGCCCAGCAGGGTGATTTCGCCGGTGAAGCGGGCCACCTTGCCGTCGATCATCTTGGCGAGGATCTCGGCCGGCTTGGGCTTGAAACCGCCGCCGAACTTCTTCTTGATCGTCGCGTAGTCGTCGTCCCAGCTCTTCTTTTCGTCGTCGGACAGACCGGCATAGACGCCGTTCTGCTTCTCGCCGTCCATTTCCTGGAGTGCGGCAGCCAGCTTGTCGGACTCGGCCTTGGCGTCGGCCTGTTCCTGGGCGACGGTAGCCTCGATCACGCGGCGTTCGTTGGCGATGACCTCCGGCGCGATCTCGCCGGCATTGAGGAAGCGCGGGCTCATCGCGGCGATGTGCATCGCCAGATCGCGGGCGAGCTCGGCGTCGCCGGCTTCCAGCGCGACGATGACGCCGATCTTGTCGCCCGGGTGCAGGTACGACACCAGCGGACCACCGGCGGCCTCGACGATGGCGTGGCGGCGGATCGTCATGTTCTCGCCCAGCTTGGCGATCAGCGCGCGGCGCTGCTCGTCCAGCGTCGTTTCGCCGGCCTTGAGGGCGACCAGGGCTTCGATCGTGGCGGGCTTCTGCGCCAGCGCGACTTCGGCGGCGGCCTTGGCCAGACCGCGGAAATCCTCGCCCTTGGCGACGAAGTCGGTTTCCGAGTTCAACTCGACGATCGCGGCGGCGGCGTCAGTGGCAACGATGGCCAGGACGCCTTCAGCGGCGGTGCGTCCGGCCTTCTTGTCAGCCTTGGCGGCACCGTCCATGCGCAGCTTCTCGGCCGCCTTGTCGAGGTCGCCGCCGGTGGCTTCGAGCGCCTTCTTGCAGTCGCCCATGCCGGCGCCGGTGCGCTCGCGCAGTTCCTTGACCAGAGATGCGGTGATCGGGGTGCTCATTGAGGATTACCTCATTGATGAAATCGGTGGGATGGGTCTTTGCGGCGTGATACCCGCGGCCGCAAAAACAGATGATGCCGGCCGACCGAAGAGGCCGGCCGGCATCGGTCGCGCTACTTACTCGCCGCGACGGCCGCGGCCGGCGCCGCGATCGCGGTCACCACGGTCGCTGCCCGGCTTGCGCGGCGGGCGCGGCTTGCGGGCGCGGTCGTCGACTGCCACTTCGGGCGGCGCTTCGCGGAACGGCACCGGATTGGCGCCGCGCGCTTCGAGGATCGCGTCGGCAACGCAGGCGGCGTAGACCTTGATCGCGCGGGTGGCGTCGTCGTTGCCGGGGATGACGCAGTCGATCAGGCTCGGATCGTTGTTCGAGTCGACGATGGCGATGACCGGGATGCCGAGCTTCTTGGCTTCCAGCACCGCGTTCTTTTCATAGCCGGTGTCGACAACAAACAGGCAGTCCGGCAGCACCGGCATTTCCTTGATGCCGCCCAGCGACTTGCGCAGCTTTTCCAGCTCGCGCGTGAACGTCAGCTGTTCCTTCTTGGTGAGGCGGTTGATGGAGCCGTCCTCGACCTGCTTTTCCATCTCGACCAGGCGCTTGATCGACGCCTTGACGGTCTTGAAGTTGGTCAGCGTGCCGCCCAGCCAGCGCTGGTTGACGTACGGCATGCCGGCACGCTTGGCTTCTTCCTCGATCGTCTCGCGGGCAGCGCGCTTGGTGCCGACGAACAGGATGCGGCCGCCGTTGGCGGCAAGCTTGCCGGCAAAGTTGCAGGCGTCCTTGAGCAGCGGCAGGGTCTGCTCGAGGTTGATGATGTGAATGCGATTGCGGCTGCCGAAGATGTATTCATCCATCTTCGGGTTCCAGTAGCGGGTGCGGTGGCCAAAGTGGGCGCCCGCTTCCAGCAACTGGCGCATGGTGATTTCCGCCATGAGATGAAGCTCCGTTCAAGTTGATAGCTGATCGCGCCTGGGTCGAACTCCTCTGGAGTCGACACTCGTCGGCTGGCGCGAGTGGATTTTCAAAGGTTTGACCCAGACCACTCGCCGGAGCGACCGGCCGTGGCTTCGATTGCCTTTGAAGGGCGCGCTTTATACCATAGCGCCCCTTTGAAAAACAATGAGTTTGCGGGCAGCGGCGCCGCGCACTCCCTCGCGCAAGGCAGGCCGATGGCAATCACGATCAAGACCCCTGAAGAACAGCAGAAGATGCGCGAGGCCGGCCGCGACGCCGCTTCGGTGCTGATGATGCTGGAGCCGTACATCAAGCCGGGGGTCTCGACCGATGAACTCAACCGCATCTGCCACGAGTACATCGTCGGGACGCTGGACTGCATCCCGGCGCCCCTGCACTACGGCGGCGGCGGCGGCCGGCCGCCGTTTCCGAAATCGATCTGCACCTCGATCAACCACGTCGTCTGCCACGGCATTCCGGGCCCCAAGGTCCTGAAGAAAGGCGATGTGGTCAACGTCGACGTCACGGTCATCAAGGACGGCTGGCATGGCGACACCAACCGCATGTACTACGTCGGCGAGCCCAGCATCCTGGCCCGCCGCCTCTGCGAGACCGCCCACGAGGCGATGATCGAGGGCATCCGCGTGGTCAAGCCCGGTGCGCGCCTCGGCGACATCGGCGCGGTGATTCAGAAATATTCCGAATCGCGCGGCTTCTCGGTGGTCCGCGAATATTGCGGCCACGGCATCGGCCGTGGTTTCCACGAGGACCCGCAGGTGCTGCACTATGGCCGCGCTGGCACGGGTCTTGAACTGGTCGAGGGCATGACCTTCACGATCGAGCCGATGATCAACGCCGGACGCGCCGAGGTGAAGCTGCTGCCGGACCAGTGGACCGTCGTCACCAAGGACCATTCATTGTCAGCACAGTGGGAGCACACCATCCTCGTCACCCGGGATGGCTATGAAGTGCTGACGCTGCGCGACGGGGCGATGTGATGGGTGCCGAAATCGATCTGGCAGAAGAAGAAGCCGCGACCATCTTCAGTGCGGCGCGCATCCGCTCGCGGCTGGCGCAGGGCGATCATTCGATCGCCGCGTTCCGCGACACCCTGAGCTGGGGCCGTGACCGCCTGTATGGCCTGTTCCACGAGGGCATGCCGGCCGACTCGCTGGTGCACGCCCGCGCGCACCTGGTGGACGAGGTGCTCTGCGCGTCCTGGCAAAAGTTCCTGCCGGAAGTCACCGGCCTGGCGCTGGTTGCGGTCGGCGGCTACGGCCGCGGCGAACTCCTGCCGCACTCCGACATCGACATCCTGCTGCTGCACCGCGGCGATTCGCTGGAGCAACATCGCCGCGCGCTGGAGCAGATGACGGCCTTCGGCTGGGACATTGGCCTGGAAGTCGGCCAGAGCGTGCGCACCGTCGACGAATGCGTCGCCGAGGCCGCCAAGGACATCACCGTCATCACCAACCTGCTCGAAGCCCGCCTGCTGACCGGCGACGCCGAGCTGTTCCATGCGATGCAGCAGGCCCTGACGCCGCAGCAGCTGTGGCCGGTCCAGGAGTTCTTCGAGGCCAAGAAGGCCGAGCAGCAGGCCCGTCACCGCAAGTTCGACGATACCGGCTACAAGCTCGAACCGAACGTCAAGGAATCGCCGGGCGGCCTGCGCGACATCCATACCATCGGCTGGGTCACCAAACGCCACTTCGGCGCGCAGACGCTGTCGGAGCTGCGCGAGCGCGGCTTTCTGACCAAGCAGGAATGCGACGAGCTGTTCGCGGGACAGGATTTCCTGTGGCGCGTGCGCTTTGCCTTGCACATGCTGACCGGCCGTCACGAAGACCGCCTGCTGTTCGACCACCAGATTCGCGTCGCGCAGCTGTTCGGCTATGAGGATGACGACAAGAACAAGGCGGTCGAACAGTTCATGCAACTGTACTACCGCACCATCAAGTCGCTGTCCTGCCTCAACGACATGCTGCTGCAGCTGTTCGAGGAAGCGATCGTCCATCCCGCGCAGGCGGGAGAGCCGATCGCGCTCAATGCCCGCTTCCAGGTGCGCAACGGCTACCTCGAAGCGCGCAGCGACGACATCTTCGTGCGTTATCCGTGGGCGCTGGTCGAGGTGTTCCTGCTGCTGCAGCAGCACCCCAAGGTCGACGGCATCCGCGCGCACACGCTGCGCCTGATCCTGCGCGATGGCCGCCTGCTCAATGACGAGGCACGTCATTCGGTGCAGGCGCGCGCGCTGTTCATCGACATGTTCCGCGAAGGCAAGGGCCTGACGCGCAACCTGCGGCGAATGAACCGCTACGGCATCCTCGGCCGCTACCTGCCGGCCTTCGGTCGCATCGTCGGCCTGATGCAGTACGACCTCTTCCACACATTGACGGTCGACGAGCACATCCTCTACGTGGTCCGCAACGCGCGCCGCTTCGCGATGCAGCGCTTCCGCCACGAGCTGCCGTTCTGCAGCCAGGTGATGGACCGCCTGGCCAAGCCGGAGCTGCTGTATCTGGCGGCGTTCTGGCACGACATGGCCAAAGGCCGTGGCGGCGATCATTCCGATATCGGCGCCGACGAAGCCGAGCAGTTCTGTCTTGATCACGGTCTCTCGCACGCCGACGCCGCGCTGGTGCGCTGGCTCGTGCAGAACCATCTGCTGATGTCGCTGACCGCGCAGAAGCAGGACATCAGCAATCCGGAAGTGCTGGCCGAGTTCGCACGCAGGGTCGGTGACCGCCAGCATCTCGACTACATCTATCTGCTGACCTGCGCCGACATCCGCGGCACCAATCCGGCGCTGTGGAACGCCTGGCGCGATTCGCTGCTCAAGGAGCTGTACAACCTGACCGTGCGCACGCTGGAGCGCGGCATCGACAATCCGCTGCGTGAGGACGAGCGCAACGCCGAGATCCGCGCCAAGGCGATCGCCCTGCTCGAACCGTCGGGCATCGGCCGCGAACGGGCCGAAGGAATCTGGAAGCGCTTCGACCGCGACTACTTCCTGCGCCATTCGCCGGACGAACTGGCCTGGCACCTGCCGGCGATCGCCGCGGTCCAGGAAGCGGAACTGCCGCTGGTGCTGGTCGGCCCGGTTGGTGGTCGCGGCACCGGCGTGTTCATCTACACGCGCGACCGCGACCATCTGTTCGGCCTGTCGACCGGCGTGCTGGCACGCCTGGGCCTCAATATTCTCGACGCGCGCCTGCACACCACTGACGATGGCTTCGTGCTCGATTCCTACGTAGTGATGGAGGGCGACAACACGCCGATCACGCAGCCGATCCGCTACGACGAGATTCGCGCCGCGCTGCGCAAGGTGCTGTCGGACCCGGAAGTCTCGACGATCGACGTCAACCGCCGCATGCCGCAGCGGCTCAAGCATTTCAGCACGCCCACGCACGTGCACTTCGCGCAGGACCACGCACGCAACCGCACGATCCTCGAACTGGTGACGGCCGACCAGCCGGGGCTGCTGTCGATCATCGGCCGCGTGTTCCAGAAGCGCGGCATCCTGCTCAACGCCGCCAAGATCGGCACCATCGGCGAGCGCGCCGAGGACGTGTTCTACGTCACCGACCGCATGCACCGGCCGATCACCGACGACGACACGCTGGACGGGCTGAGGGAAGTCCTCGTCCGCACTCTCGACCGCGACACGGCGTAGATCTGGCTGCTGCGCGGCCCGATCTCGCATCTGCGATGCTCGCCGTACATCAAGTACGGCTGCGCTTCTCGATGCGAGCTTGGGCCTGCTCACAACGCCAGCTCCACGCCGTCTCTTTCCACAACTTTTGAATTCATAGAACGACATGACGCTACAGACCACCATCGAAGCCCTCTGGGAAGGCCGCGACAGCTTCAACAAGAACGACGCGGCGACGCGTGAGGCGATCGAAACGGCGCTGAATCTGCTCGACAGCGGCGCGGCACGCGTCGCCGAACCGACGGAGGACGGCTGGCAGGTCAACCAGTGGCTGAAGAAGGCGGTGCTGCTGAGCTTCCGCCTCAACGACAACGTGCCGATCGAGATGTGTGCGCTGCAGGGCTACGACAAGGTGCCGCTGAAGTACACGGGCTGGACCGAAGCGCAGTTCGCCGCACAGGGCGCACGTGTGGTGCCGCCGGCGGCGGTGCGTCGCGGCGCCTACATCGCGCCGGGTGCGATCCTGATGCCGAGCTACGTCAACATCGGCGCATATGTCGGCAAGGGCACGATGGTCGATACCTGGGCCACCGTCGGCTCCTGCGCGCAGATCGGCGCCAATGTGCACCTGTCGGGCGGCGTCGGCATCGGCGGCGTGCTCGAACCGCTGCAGGCCAATCCGACCATCATCGAGGACGACTGCTTCATCGGCGCGCGTTCGGAAGTGGTCGAAGGCGTGATCGTCGAGAAGGGCGCGGTACTGTCGATGGGCGTGTTCATCGGCCAGTCGACGCCGATCTACGACCGCGAAGCCGATACCATCAGCTACGGCCGTGTGCCGGCCGGTGCGGTGGTCGTCGCCGGCTCGCTGCCCAAGGGCGGCAAGTACAACCTCAACTGCGCGGTGATCGTCAAGCGTGTCGACGCGCAGACGCGGCAGAAGGTCGGCATCAACGCCCTGCTGCGCGACCTGTAGGGGCGGCACTCAAGTCGGCGGTGAGCCGGGCGGCGGCACGACCGGCTTGGCCGCCGGCACGGCCTGGTCGGGATCGACCTCGCCGATGCGCAGGTAACGGGTCGCCAGCTGGATCTCGCGCAGGAAGCACAGCAGGCCGCCGATCAGCGAACTGATCGACAGGATGAACAGGCCGGCGACCAGCGCCGACAGGTTCCAGCGCGAGAACGCGCCGACGAACAGCACGACGATCACGCTGCTGATGAACAGCGCGCAGCCGATGCAGAAAGTGATCGCGCGGCCGGTCAGGCGGGCACGGCGTGCCAGCTGCTCCAGACCCTTGCGCGCGGCGATGACCCGGCCGGGCGCCGCCAGCGGCAGCTCACCTTCCAGCTTGCGCGCGTGATCGACGATCCGCGCCAGCCGGCTGGTCAGCACGCCGAGCATTGCGCCGACACCGCCGAGCAGGAACACCGGCGCGACGGCCACTTGTATGGTGTGCGCGATGGCAGCGACCTGCGTTTCGGTTTCCACGGCGACTCCTGTGCGGGCCCGCACATTATGGTCAAGCCCCGCAGGCACGGCACGGCTGCAGGCAGGCCGATAGAATGGCGCCCCTGCCCGCCCCCGCCACCCCTACGTTACCGAGCTCACGATGGCCGATGCTGCCGCCCCGCTTGCCGTACTCGATCTGACTTGCGCGCTGATCGCGCGCCGTTCGCTGACGCCCGATGATGCCGGCTGCTGCGAGCTGATCGGCGCGCGCCTCGCCGCGCTCGGCTTCGCGCTGGAGTGGATCAACGCCGGCGGCGTCACCAACCTGTGGGCGACGCTCGGCAGCGGCGCGCCGCTGACGATCCTCGCCGGCCATACCGACATTGTCCCGCCCGGCCCGCGCGAGCAGTGGCTCAGCGATCCCTTCGTGCCGGAAATCCGCGACGGCGTGCTGTACGGCCGTGGCGCCGCCGACATGAAATCGGGGCTGGCGGCGATGGTGGTCGCGGTCGAGCGGCTGCTGGCGCAGCGCGCCGCCCCTCGCCCCACCGCCGGCTCCGCCGACGGTTCCCCCCTCTCCTCGCCAAGCGGGGCGAGGGACAGCGGCGAGCAGCCTTCGGCTGCTGAATCAATCTCCGGCACCCTCGCCTTCCTGATCACCAGCGACGAGGAAGGCGCCGCCAGGCACGGCACACGGCACGTCGTCGAGGTCCTGAAAGCGCGCGGGATCAAGCCGGACTACGCAATCGTCGGCGAAGCCACCGGCGCCGAGCAGCTCGGCGACCGCATGACGATCGGCCGCCGCGGCTCGCTCGGCTGCAATCTGCGCGTGCTCGGCCGCCAGGGCCACGTCGCCTACCCCGACAAGGCCGACAACCCGATCCACCGTCTCGCGCCGGCGCTCGCCGAGCTGTGCGCGACGCGCTGGGATGACGGCAACGCGCACTTCCCGCCGACCTCGTTCCAGGTCTCCAATTTCAACGCCGGCACCGGCGCTAACAACGTCATTCCCGGCCACGTCGATCTGGTTTTCAACTTCCGCTTCTGCACCGAGTCGAGCGCCGAGGATCTGCAGGCGCGCGTGAGCGCGATCCTCGACCGCCACGGCCTGCGCTACGAGGCGGACTGGTGGCTCAGCGGCGAGCCGTTCCTGACCGGCCCCGGCGCGCTGATCGAAGCGGCGCGCGCGGCGATCGACGAGGTCACCGGCCTGGAGCCACTGCTGTTCACCGGCGGCGGCACTTCGGACGCACGTTTCCTGTCGCCATGGGGGGCGCAGACGGTCGAGATCGGCCCGGTCAACGACAGCATCCACAAGATCAACGAGCACGTCCGCGTCGACGATCTCGATCGCCTCAGCCGCATCTACCAGGGTGTGCTGGAGCGGCTCGGCTGACTGCTAGCCATCGGCGCTGCGGTTCGGATGGCCGTAGCGCTTGAGCACCGCGCGCACCAGTGACGGCGCCCAGCGCTGCAGATAGATGGTGATCCGCTCGCGGCCAATGTAGATCTCGTCGCGATCGCGCTCGACGGCGCGCCAGATGATCTCCGCGCAACGCTGCGGCGCCATGCCGCGCAGCTGGCCGCGATCCATCTTGCCGTAGACGCTGCCGTCGCCGAGCACCGCGTGGATCGAGAACGGCGTGCGGATGTAGCCGGGGCAGACCGTCGTGAAGCCGATGCCGTCGCGGGCCAGCTCGGCACGCGCGGCGTCGATGAAGCCGTGCAGCGCGTGCTTGGCCGCCGAATACCCGCTGCGCTGCGGCGCGCCGATCTTGCCGACCACGCTGCTGATCGTCAGCACATGGCCGCGACCGCGCGCCTGCATGCCCGGCAGCACGGCCTTGCTCAAGGCCAGCGGCGCGAAAAAGTCCAGCTCGAACAACTGCCGGTACACCGTCATCCCGGTCTCGATCACCGTACTGCGATGCGAGATGCCGGCGTTGTTGACCAGCACGTCGATCGTGCCGAAGTGCGATTCAGCCTCGCGCAGCGCCGCGGCCGGATCGAAGTCGAGCAAGTCCAGCGGCAGCACCGCGACCTGCGCCGGCTCGGCGCAGGCGGCACGCACCCGCTCCAGCTCGGCCGCACGCCGCGCCGACAGCACCAGGCGTGCGCCACGGCGGCTCGCGCTCAGCGCCAGCGCTTCGCCCAGTCCGCTCGACGCGCCGGTGATCCAGATGCATCGCCCCTTGAGATCCGTCATCGAGCCGCTCCATCCAACATCACGCTACGCAAACGAAAACGCCCGCGGCATGCGCCGCGGGCGTCGACAGCACGACGACAGCGACGGTCGCGGACCGCCGCCTGAGACCGATCAGCTCAGCGAAGCCTGATAGATGCCTTCGATGGCCTCGTCCAGCGCCTTGTTGAACTCGTCGTCCGACATCTGCGCGGTCAGGCCTTCGGTCAGCGCGCGGCTGAAGCTGGCAATCACGCCCTTGTTCTTGGCAAGGATGACGTTGGAATCGGCGCGCGAGTAACCGCCCGACAGGGCGACCACGCGAACCACCTTCGGATGCTTGACCAGCGCATCGAATTTTCCGGCCACTTCCGGCAGGGTCAGCTTGAGCATGACCGAGACGCCGTCCGGCAGCGCGTCGAGGCGCTTGAGGAAACCTTCCACCAGCAGATCTTCGATCTTCGCCTTGTCCGGCGACTTGATCGAAACTTCCGGCTCGATGATCGGCATCAGGCCGGCATTGAAAATCTGCTGGCCGACCTCGAACTGCTGATCGAGGATCGCGTCGATGCCCTTCTGATTGGCCTCGTCGATCACCGAACGCATCTTGGTGCCGAAAATACCCTTGTCGCGCGCGCGCTTGAGCAGCTCGTCCAGGCCGCTGATCGGCTTCATCAGCTGCACGCCGTCGGCGGACGCGGCGAGGCCCTTGTCCACCTTCAGAAACGGCACCACGCCCTTCTTCTTCCACAGGTAGTCGGCGGCGGGCAGGCCGTCGAATTGGCGATCCATGGTCATCTCGAACAGGATGGCGCCGAGCACGCGCTGCCCCGTGAATGCCGGGCTGGTGACGATCCGGGCGCGCATGGCATGCACCAGATCGAACATCTGCGCTTCACCGCTGTACGCCGACTCGTCGACGCCGTAGAGCTTGAGCGCCTTCGGCGTGCTGCCACCGCTCTGATCCAGCGCGGCGATGAAGCCCTGGCCCTTGGCGACTTTGGCCAGTTGTTCCTGATTCATTCATGCACTCCTGATAACTGCGATTTTGAGCGGAAATTTGGCGCGGCGATGGTAGCAGGATGCAGGTCGCGAATACACGACCGCGCACAGCGCTTTCCGGTAAAATCCGCGCCCTGGAGAGATGGCAGAGTGGTCGATTGCGGCGGTCTTGAAAACCGCTGAACCGCAAGGTTCCGGGGGTTCGAATCCCTCTCTCTCCGCCACTCCCTTGCTGCCTGACGCCTCGTAAGGCCGCAATCCGGCAGCTAACCGTGCGCGCACCCTGCCTGCAGACGCCGGTCGAGTCTGAGCGGCGGATGCTTAACCCGCTTTGAATCGCCGGCGAGCCTTGGTTGCGCCGCCCGGCGGCTTGAACGAATCCAAGCGACACGAGTCTGCAGATGTCCATGATCCGACAATATCTGCCCGTCTGGGCACAGGACTGGCTGGGGACGATCCTGCCCGGCCTGCATATCCTGCTGATCCTGATTGCCGCGTGGCTGCTGCGCGTATTGGTGCGACGCGTGATCCGGCGCGCGCATGCGCGCTACAACCTGCCGGCGGAGATACTGGTCGGCAGTCGCCGCATCACCGCTTTCCTGATCTATGTGGCGGCGGCGCTGCTGATTCTGGAGCGTCTGGGCGTGTCCGGCGCGGTGCTGTGGACGGCCTTCACCGGCTTCGCGGCGGTGGCCGCGGTGGCTTTCTTCGCCGCCTGGAGCGTGTTGTCGAACATTTTCTGCACGCTGCTGATCGCCACCACGCGGCCGTTCCGGCTGTACGACCGCATCGAACTGCTCGACAGCGGCGACAAGCTCGGCCTGCGCGGGCGCGTGATCGACATCAACCTGATCTACACGACGCTGGAAGAAACCCACGAGGACCAGAGCGTCACCGTGCTGCAGGTGCCGAACAGCCTGTTTTTCCAGCGCGTCACCCGGCGCTGGCGCTAGCAGCCGTCAATCCGCATTCGGATCGCGGATCACCGCGGCGACGGCGCGCCGCATCACGCGCACCAGGGCATCGCGATCCAGCTCGGGCTGCAGCAGCAAGCGGTGCGCCAGGCCGTTGAACATGGCGACGATGATCTCGACCTGGCCGTCGAGATCGCGCTCGTCGATCGTGCCGGGCCGCTGCGCCAGCCGCAGGGTCTCCTTGAACTGCGTGCGCACCACGCGATCGGCGTTCTGCAGCATCGCCAGCATCTTGTCGTTGCGGGCCGCCTCGGCCAGGGATTCTATTTTCAGCGCGTAGTCACGCTCGGTCTTGCATAAACCCTGGTCGACTTCCGCCACCAGGGTCGCGTAGACATCGCCGGATCGCCGCATGGCGTCCATCCGCTCGGTCGCCTCCGCGATACCCCGCTCGAAGATGCCCGCGATGATCGCGTCCTTGTTCTCGAAGTAATGATAGATATGACCGACGCTCATCCCGGCGGTCTTCGACAACTCCGCCATGCTGGTGGCGTGGAAGCCGTTCTTGCGGAAACAGTCCTGCGCCGCATCGAGAATCTGCTGCCGACGCCTCTCGCTGCGGTCCGCTTCCACGGGCTTCTGACTCATGCCGCTGCGCCTCCTGATCGTGGCGACGAGTTTGCTGTGCGCCGGCGGCGACCACTATCGCCATCGATGTTGTCTTGCCGGCTGCCGATGCATAGAATGAACGATCATTCTAATTTTTGGAACCCGGATCTGTCCTGTTCGAGCTGCTGCGCTGCGACCCGCACGCCTCGTCCGGTCTTCCTACCCTGCGGTCGCAAAAGGTTTTGTGCATGTCGCTGACCACCGCCTCGCGGACCCTCACCCTGCTGCCGCTGCTCGCGCTGATCATCGTCGCCGGCTGCGGCAAGAAGCAGGAGGCCGCGGCGCCGCCGCCGCCGGAGGTCAGCGTCGTCACGCTCAAAACCCAGGACGTGCCGCTGACCACCGAGCTGCCGGGGCGCACCAGTGCCTACCGCATCGCCGAGGTACGGCCGCAGGTCAGCGGCGTGCTGCTCAAGCGCCTGTTCGCCGAAGGCAGCGAGGTCAAGGCTGGCCAGCCTCTGTACCAGATCGATCCGGCGCCGTATCAGGCACAGCTCGGCAGCGCCGAAGCGGCGCTGCAGCGCGCCGAGGCCAGCGGCGTCAGCGCCCGCGTGCTGGCCGAGCGCTACGAGAAGCTGGTCAGTGCCAACGCGGTCAGCAAGCAGGAATTCGACAACGCCGTTGCCGGCCGCGCCCAGGCGCTGGCCGACATCGCTTCGGCCAAGGCGGCGCTGGAAACGGCGCGCATCAACCTGAACTACACCAAAGTGCTGGCGCCCATCTCGGGGCGGATCGGCCGCTCCAGCGTCACCGAAGGCGCGCTGGTGACGGCGCAGCAGGCCACTGCGCTGGCGACGATCCAGCAGCTCGATCCGATCTACGTCGACGTCACCCAACCCAGCACCGTGCTGCTCAAGCTGCGGCGCGAGCTGGCGGCCGGCAAGCTGAAAAAACTCGGCGACGAGCAGGCCGAAGTGCAACTGACGCTGGATGACGGCACTGCCTACGAGCATGCCGGCAAGCTGCAGTTCGCCGAGGCGGAGGTCGATCCTTCGACCGGCTCGGTGACGATGCGCGCAGTGTTCCCCAACCCCGATGGCCTGCTGATGCCCGGCCTGTTTGTCCGCGAGCGCGTGCCGGAGGCCAGCAATCCGCAGGGCCTGCTGGTGCCGCAACGGGCGGTGACGCGGCTGCCCAACGGCAAGCCGGCGGCGCTGGTGGTCAATGCCGAAGGCAAGGTCGAACAGCGCGAACTGGTCACCGACCGCGGCGTCGGCAGCAACTGGCTGGTCAGCGACGGCCTTGCGGCCGGCGACCGCGTGATCGTCGAAGGCAGCCAGAAGGCGCCGCCCGGCACGCCGGTGCGCGCCGTCGAAGCCGGCAGCGCTCCGGCCGCTGAGGCGCCGGCCGCTCCGGCCGCCAAGTAAGGCCGGGGTCCGTCCATGGTCAATTACTTCATCGACCGCCCCATCTTCGCGTGGGTGCTGGCGATCGTCATCATGCTGCTCGGCGCCATCTCGATCACGCGGCTGCCGGTCTCGCAGTACCCGGCGATCGCGCCGCCCTCCGTGTCGATCTCCGTCACCTACTCCGGCGCCTCGGCCGAGACGATGCAGGACACCGTCACGCAGGTGATCGAACAGCAGCTCAGCGGCATCGATCACTTGCTGTATTTCTCGTCCGAATCGCTCAAGGACGGCAGCATGACGATCACCCTGAGCTTCGAGCAGGGCACCGATCCGGACATCGCGCAGGTGCAGGTGCAGAACAAGCTGCAGCTGGCGATGTCGCAGCTGCCCACCGAAGTGCAGCAGCGCGGCGTGCGCGTCGCCAAGGCCACGCGCAACTTCATGATGATGGTCGGCTTCGTCTCCACCGACGGGCGGCTGACGCGCAACGACATCGCCGACTACATCACCTCCAACGTGCAGGACCCGATCAGCCGCACCGCCGGCGTCGGCGATTACCAGGTGTTCGGTTCGCCCTATGCGATGCGCATCTGGCTGGACCCCGCCAAGCTGACCGCCTACGCCCTGACGCCGCTGGATGTGCGCGAGGCCGTGGCGGCGCAGAACGTGCAGATCGCCGCCGGCGAGCTCGGCGGCCTGCCGGCGGTGCAGGGCCAGCAGCTCAATGCGACGATCCTCGGTCCGGCCCGGCTCAAATCCATCGATGAGTTCCGCCGCATCCTGCTGACGGTCAAGCCGGACGGCTCGCAGGTGCGGCTCGGCGACGTCGCGCGGCTGACACTGGCCGGCGAAAGCGAGGCGATCGAGTCCAAGTACAACGGCCGGAACGCTGCCGGTCTCGCCATCAAGCTGGCCAGCGGCGCCAATGCGCTGCAGACGGCGCAGAACGTCCGCGACACCATCGACCGCATCCGGCCGACGTTGCCGGCCGGCCTGGAGGTGATCTACCCCTACGACACCACGCCGTTCATCAAGCTGTCGATCGAGGAGGTGGTCAAGACCCTGTTCGAAGCGATCGTGCTGGTGTTCCTGGTGATGTACCTGTTCCTGCAGAACTTCCGCGCCACGCTGATCCCGACCATCGCGGTGCCGGTGGTGCTGCTCGGCACCTTTGCGATCCTGGCCGCCGCCGGCTTCACCATCAACACGCTGACGATGTTCGCGATGGTGCTGGCGATCGGCCTGCTGGTCGACGACGCCATCGTCGTCGTCGAGAACGTCGAGCGCGTGATGTCCGAGGAAAAGCTCTCGGCCAAGGAAGCCACGCGCAAGTCGATGAGCCAGATCACCGGCGCCCTGATCGGCATCGCGCTGGTGCTGTCCGCGGTGTTCGTGCCGATGGCCTTCTTCGGCGGCTCCACCGGCGTCATCTACCGGCAGTTCTCGATCACCATCGTCTCGGCGATGGGGCTTTCGGTGCTGGTCGCGCTGATCCTGACGCCGGCGCTGTGCGCGACGCTGCTGCGGCCCAGCGATGTCGATCATCACGACAAGGGGGGCTTCTTCGGCTGGTTCAATCGCAGCTTCAACGCCGGCAACCGCAAGTACGAGCGCGGCGTCCGCCACATGATGACGCGCAGCGGCCGCTATCTGCTGGTCTATCTGCTGATCGTCGGCGGCATGGCCTTCCTGTTCACGCGCATCCCCTCGTCGTTCCTGCCGCAGGAAGACATGGGCATCGCCATGGTGCAGGTCACCACGCCGACCGGCGCGACGATGGAGCGCACGCAGGCGGCGCTCAACGCCGTCAACGACTACCTGCTGACCGAAGAAAAGGATTCCGTCATCTCGTTCTTCAGCGTCGCCGGTTTCAACTTCAGCGGCCGCGGCCAGAACTCCGGCGTCGGCTTCGTCCGTCTCAAGGACTGGAAGGAGCGCCCCGGCGCCGAGCATCGCGTCGACGCGCTGACCGGGCGGATCATGAAACATTTCGCCGGCTACAAGGACGCGATGATCTTTGCGATCGTGCCGCCGGCCGTGCCGGAGCTGGGCACCGCCTCGGGTTTCGATTTCCAGCTGCAGGACCGCGCCGGACTCGGCCACGAGGCCTTGTTCGCCGCGCGCAACCAACTGCTGGGCATGGCCAGCAAGAATCCGGCGTTGATGCAGGTCCGCCCCAACGGCCTCAGCGACGAGCCGCAGTACAAGCTCAACATCGACTGGGAGAAAGCCGCCACACTCGGCCTCTCCATCCCTGATATCACCGGCTCGCTCAGCGCCGCCTGGGGCTCCACTTACGTCAACCAGTTCGTCGATCGCGGCCGCGTCAAGCGCGTGTTCCTGCAGGGCGACGCCCACAGCCGCATGCAACCGGAAGACTTCGCCAAATGGCACGTGCGCAACGCCAGCGGCGAGATGATTCCGTTCTCGGCATTCACGCATGGCGAATGGGTTTATGGCTCGCCCAAGCTGGAGCGCTACGGCGGCATTGCGTCCTACAACATCCAGGGCTCGGCGGCACCGGGCCTGAGTTCCGGCCAGGCGATGGCGGAGATGGAGAAAATGGCCTCGCAGCTGCCCGCCGGCATCGGCTTCGAATGGACCGGCATGTCGTATGAGGAAAAGCGCTCCGGCGCCCAGGCACCGGCGCTGTATGCGATCTCGCTGATCGTCGTCTTCCTGTGCCTGGCAGCGCTGTACGAGAGCTGGTCGATTCCGGCGGCGGTCATGCTGGTGGTGCCGCTCGGCATCATCGGCGCGCTGGCGGCCACGTATCTGCGCGGCCTGTCCAACGACGTCTACTTCCAGATCGGCATGCTCACCACGGTGGGCCTTGCATCGAAGAACGCGATCCTGATCGTCGAGTTCGCCAAGGCCAATTACGAATCCGGCATGGGCCTGGTCGAAGCCACGGCGCACGCGGCGCAGCAGCGCCTGCGGCCGATCCTGATGACCTCGCTGGCGTTCATGCTCGGCGTGATGCCGCTGGCGATTTCCAGCGGCGCCGGCTCCGGCGGCCAGAACGCGATCGGCACCGGCGTGATCGGCGGCATGTTCACCGCCACCGTGCTGGCGATCTTCTTCGTACCGGTGTTCTTCGTCGTCGTGCGCAAATGGGTCGAGGGCAAGCAGGTACGGCTGCAGTCGGCGACACCCCCCGCGCCGCCGGCGTCCGGAGCGGAGCACTGATATGCGCAAGCTGATTCCGAGCACGGTCGCCACCACCACTCTGGGTACTCTGCTCACTCTGAGCGCTCTGAGCGGCTGCACGATGGCGCCGTCGTATGAACGTCCGGCCGCGCCGGTCGCCGCCGGCATCGGCGAGGCGGTGCGCGCCGATGTCGACCGCGCACTGGCCGCCGACATCGGCTGGCGCGAATTCTTCGCCGATCCGCAGCTGCAGCAGTTGATCGAACAGGCACTGCTCAACAACCGCGATCTGCGCATCGCCGCGCTCAACGTCGAAGCGGCGCAGGCGCAATACCGCATCCAGCGCGCGCAACTGCTGCCGAATATCAACGCCACCGGCACGGCCACCTCGCAGCGCTTCGCGGCCGGCCAGATGCCGGGCGCCACCAGCGGCGGCGTGCTGCGCGTCTACAACGTCGGCGTCGGCGTGACCTCGTACGAACTCGACCTGTTTGGGCGCGTGCGCAGCCTCAAACGCGCCGCGCTGGAGGATTACCTGGGCCGCGAGGAGACGCGGCGCAGCTCGCAGATCAGCCTGGTGGCGGAAGTCGCCAATGCCTATCTGACGCTGCTGGCCGACCAGACGCTGCTGCAGATGACGCGTGACACCCTGGACAACCAGCAGGCCTCGTACGAGCTCTCGCAGCAGCGCTTCGACGCCGGTAGCGCCAGCGCGCTGGATCTGCGGCAGGCGCAGACCGCGCTGGAGACCGCGCGCGCCAATCTCGCCCAGTACACGCGACAGGTGGAGCTCGACCGCAACCTGCTGGCCGTTCTGGTCGGCGGCCCGCTGGAGGAACTCAGGACGCAGGATTTCGCCGCACAGGACTTCGTGCTGCCGCTGCCCGCAGGCCTGCCCTCGGAAATCCTGATGCAGCGGCCGGACGTGCTGGCTGCCGAGCATCAGCTGCTCGCCGCCAACGCCAGCATCGGCGCCGCGCGTGCCGCGTTCTTCCCGCGCATCGCGCTGACCGGCACGTTCGGCACCACCAGCAACGAGCTGTCAGGGCTGTTCGACAGCGGCACCAAGGTCTGGTCGTTCATCCCGCAGATCAGCCTGCCGATCTTCGCCGGCGGCGCCAACAAGGCCAATCTCGATCTGGCGCAGGTGCAGAAGAACATCAATGTCGCGCAGTACGAGAAGGCGATCCAGATCGCCTTCCGCGAGGTCGCCGACGGCCTGATCGCGCGCGACACCTACGACAGTCAGGCGCAAGCGCAGACACGCCTGCTCGAAGCCAGTGGCGAAACCTACAAGCTGGCGCAGATGCGCTTCGAGAACGGCGTCGACAGCTACCTGGCGGTGCTCGACGCGCAGCGCTCGCTCTACAGCGCCCAGCAGGGGCATGTTGCGGTCAAGCTGCAGCGACTGCAGAACCTGGTAAGCCTGTACAAGGCGCTCGGCGGCGGCTGGCTGGAGCACGGCACCGACGCCGCCGTGCGCTGAGGCCCGAGGCGGCGCGTACGCGCGCCGCTGCCGCTCACTGGCCGCTGTTGCGGAATTCCTCGATGTCGGCCTTCATGCGCAGCAAGGAAAACAGACCGAGCATGTAGTTGAGGCCGGTGCGCGCCATTTCTGCCTTCTTCTCGATCGACCACTCGGCCGGCACGCGGTCGAGGTAGGCCTTGATCTCCGCAGCCGCGAGCGCCTTGGCGGCATGCACGTACATGGCGATCACCTCGGTCTCGAAGCCGGATTCCTCGGTATAGCCGGCGGCACGCATGTCGCCCCAGATCGCGACGATCTGCGCGTCGATGTGGCTCAGATACTTCTGCCGCTGCCGTGTGACCAGTTCGATCGCACCGATCCGCGCCATCGCCCGCGCGTCCTGCTCGGCCTTGGGATTGCGATCCTTGATCGAGGCCAGCGGCACCATCCGCGAATCGGCGTCCATGCGCGCCGCCAGCAGCTGGCTGATCTGCTCGAACATCACCGCATCGGCCTGCCCCGCCGCCGCCTTGCCGTCCAGCGCCTGACGGATCTCGCCGATCGACAGCCGCCGCTCCACCTGCAAGCGGCGCACCGCCACGATGCTGCGCACGTGCTCGTCGCTGTAGATCGCCACGTTGGATTTGGGCCGCGATGGCTGCGGCAGCAGACCGTTGCGGAAATACAGCTGAATCATCTCGCGGCGCACGCC
>CAMLDZ010000008.1 GCA_946478985.1 uncultured Solimonas sp. | reverse complement strand
CCTTGCCTTCGTAGATCGTGCCGACTTCGACATCGCGGGTCAGCGTGTTGATGCGGTTAATCGCCGCTTCCGCCGCCTTGCCGTCGACCGCCGCGATCTTGATCGTGCCATCGTCGCTGATGTCGATCTGCGTGCCGGTTTCCTTGGTGATCGACTGGATGGTTGCGCCACCCTTGCCGATGACTTCGCGGATCTTGTCCGGATTGATCTTGATCGTGGTGATGCGCGGCGCATGCGGCGACAGCTGCGAGCGCGCGCTCGGCAGCACCTGCACCATCTGCTCGAGGATGCTCAGACGTGCAGTCTGCGCCTGCTGCAGCGCCTGGGCCATGATCTCGCCGGTAATGCCGGTGATCTTGATGTCCATCTGCAGCGCGGTGACCCCGTCCTTGGTGCCAGCAACCTTGAAGTCCATGTCGCCGAGGTGATCCTCGTCACCGAGGATATCGGTGAGCACCGCCCAGCGACCTTCTTCGAGGATCAGACCCATCGCCACGCCGGCGACCGGCGCCTTGAGCGGCACGCCGGCGTCCATCATCGACAGACAGGCGCCGCAAACCGAGGCCATCGAGCTCGAACCGTTCGACTCGGTGACTTCCGAAACGACACGGACGATATACGGGAATTCCTTGTCCAGGTCCGGCATCACCGCCGCAACACCGCGCTTGGCGAGCCGGCCATGGCCGATTTCGCGACGCTTCGGCGCATTCATGCGGCCCGTTTCACCAACGCAGTACGGCGGGAAGTTGTAGTGGAACATGAAGTGCTCATGCCACTCGCCCTCGACGGCGTCGATGATCTGGTAATCCTTGCCGGTGCCCAGCGTGGTGATCGCCAGCACCTGGGTTTCGCCGCGGGTGAACAGCGCCGAACCATGAGTACGCGGCAGCACGCCGGCCGAAATCGCCAGCGGGCGCACCGTGAAGCGGTCGCGGCCGTCGATGCGCGGCGCGCCGTCGAGGATGCGATTGCGGACGACCTTGGCCTTGACCTCTTCGAGTTCGGCCTTGAGCTGGTTTTCCGAGAACGGTGCGTCGGCGCCGCGGGCGGCCTTGGCCTTCTTGCTGACTTCATCGAGCTTGGCGTAGCGCGCCTGCTTCTCGGTGATGCCGTAGGCCTCGGCGATGCTGTTCTCAAACTGGCCCGCAAAAGCCTTGACCGCACTGCGGTCTGCAGGTGTCCAGTCCCACTTCGGCTTGCCGGCTTCGGCTGCGAATTCGTTGATCGCCTGGATCGCCGCCTGCATCTGCTCATGGCCGAACAGCACGGCACCCAGCATCACGGCTTCCGACAGCATCTTGGCTTCCGACTCCACCATCAGCACGGCGTCTTTGGTGCCGGCGACGATCAGTTCCAGATCCGAGCTGTCGAGTTCGGAGGCAGTCGGGTTGAGGATGTAATTGCCATCCTTGTAGCCGACCTTGGCCGCACCGATCGGGCCCAGGAACGGAATGCCGGACAGCGCCAGCGCCGCCGAAGCACCGAGCATCGCCGGGATGTCACCGTCGACTTCCGGGTTCAGCGACATGACCGTCGCGACGATCTGCACTTCGTTGTAATAGCCGTCGGGGAACAAGGGGCGCAACGGCCGGTCGATCAGGCGCGAAGTCAGCGTCTCCTTTTCAGTCGGACGGCCCTCACGCTTGAAGAAGCCGCCGGGCACGCGCCCACCGGCGTAGAACTTCTCCATGTAGTCGACGGTAAGCGGAAAAAAGTCCTGATCCGGCTTGGCTTCTTTCTTGCCGACGACGGTAACCAGAACCACCGTCTCGTCCACATGCACGAGCACCGCGCCGTGCGCCTGGCGGGCGATCGCGGCGGTTTCAAACGTTACGTCATGCTTGCCGTAGCGGAAGGTCTTTTTGACAGGCACGGCGGGAGTGGCAGGTACTGCCATGGTCTTCCCCTCTTTTTTCTAAACGGTAAAAACGACTACGCCGCTATTTAGCGGCGCAGACCGAGTTCAGCGATGAGCTTCGTATATCGAGCTTCATCCTTGCGCTTCAGATAGTCCAGCATCTGGCGGCGCTGATTGACCATCTTCAGCAGACCGCGGCGCGAGTGGTTGTCCTTCTTGTTCTGCTCGAAATGCGGACCGAGCGTATTGATCCGCTCCGTCAGCAGGGCGACCTGAACTTCCGCAGAACCCGTATCGTTACTTCCGCGGGCGAACTTCTTGACCACTTCCGCCTTGCGCTCAACCGTCAACGTCATTGCCTTCCACTCCAAACGATTCTTGAACTCTATACAGTCCGCTATATTAGCTTTTCCGGCGCCTTACCCACAAGTTAGACGGCGCTTGCCAGCCATCGCTGCGGTCGCACCCAGCCTTCCGCATCGCTATGCGCCAAGCCGAGCAGACGTCCGGCCTGGTCCTTTACTGCCAATCGGCTATCCCTGGGAATCCCGGGCATCCGCTGCGGACGCCCGCAGGCCAGGGCGCTGGCGCGGACATCGTCCACCAGCACGCCCGGCCAGTGGCGCAAGGCCTCCCCCGGACTCAGCAACAGCCGATCCAGCGCCTGCAGATCGTCGCGCTGCTGTTCGAGGGCCGTCAGGCTGACAAGAGGGTCGGCGTCGAACGGCGTCACCGCCGTCCTGTGCAGGCCAATCAGATGAGCACGCTGGTGCGCCGCCGCGGCGATATCCTCGGCCAGTGTGCGGATGTAAGTGCCCTTGGAGCAATGCACTTCGAACTCGAACTCGTTCGAGCCGAAGCGCAGCAGGCGCAGCGCATGAATCACGACCTGCCGGGGCGCACGTTCTACGGTCTCGCCCGCCCGGGCCAGTTCGTAGAGGGGCCGGCCGGCGCTCTTGAGTGCCGAATACATCGGCGGGATCTGCTGCTGAAGGCCCTCGAATTGCAGCAGCGCCGCTCGCAACTGCATCTCGCTGAGTTGGCTCGGATCCGAATGGCCGATCGGCTCGCCTTCCGCGTCGCCGGTCGTCGTGGCGATGCCGACGCGCACCGTCGCCCGGTACCATTTGTCCGATTCAAGCAGGACGCCGCTGAGCTTGGTGGCCTCGCCCAGGCAAATGGGCAGCACGCCGGTCGCCAGCGGATCGAGGCTACCGGTATGACCGGCCTTCTCCGCCCGATACAAGCGCTTGACGCGCTGCAAGGCGTCGTTGGAGCTCAAGCCCAGCGGCTTGTCGAGCAGCAGGATGCCCGACACCTTGCGTCGCGGCAGGCGAACAGGCGCTAACACTAAGAGGGTTTGTGGCTGTCGTCGTCGCGGACGGCCGCGCCGATCAGTGCGCTGATGCGGTCGCCTTCACGCAGGGCAGCATCGGCGACGAAGTGCAGATGCGGCACCAGCCGCAGCCGCAGCTTCTCGCCCAGGCCATGACGCAGCTTGCCTTCCGCCCTCGTCAGCCCTTTCAGCGCCTCTTTCAGGCGATCGTCGGAACCCAGCAGGCTGACGCTGACACGCGCATTACGCAGATCAGGAGATACATCGACCGCAGTGACCGTCACGCCGGCGACGCGCGGATCGGACAGCTCGGCACGGATCAGCGCCGCCAGCTCGCTCTGCAACTGCGCATTGACGCGCAGCTTGCGCGGATACTCTCTCATCAGGCTGACCGCGACCGATCCTGCCGCACTCAGGCCGCGGCCTGAACCGTGCGGCGGACTTCGATGCGCTGGAAGCACTCGATCTGGTCGCCGGCCTTGATGTCGTTATAGTCCTTGACGCCAATGCCGCATTCGGTGCCCGCCTCGACCTTTTGCACGTCGTCCTTGAAGCGACGCAGCGATTCCAGCACGCCTTCATAAATGACCGTGCTGTTGCGCAGCACGCGGATCGGCAGATTGCGCTGCACCGAGCCATCCACGACAAGGCAGCCGGCGATGTTGCCTAGCTTGGAACTGCGGAACACGTCGCGCACCTGCGCAATACCAACGATCTGCTCGCGTGTCTCGGTGCCCAGCAGGCCCGAAACCGCATCGCTGACATCGTCGATGATGTCGTAGATGATCGAGTAGTAGCGCACGTCGACGCCGGTGTCCTGGACGCGCTTGCGCGCAGCGCCATCGGCGCGAACATTGAAGCCGATGATGATCGCCTTCGACGCCATTGCCAGATCGACATCGGACTCGTTGATGCCGCCAACCGCGGTCGACAGCACATTGACGCGTACTTCTTCGCTTGGAATCTTGCGCAGCGCTTCGGTGATCGCCTCAGCCGAGCCCTGTACGTCGGCCTTGACCATGATGTTGAGCGACTTCTGCTCGCCCTCACCCATGCGGGCGAAGACCTGCTCCATGCGGATGGCCTGATTGTGCGCAAGCTTCTGCTCACGCAGCTTCTGTTCACGCAGCAGGGCCAGTTCGCGCGCCTTGCGCTCGTCGGCGACCACCACCACGTCGTCGCCAGCGTCCGGGGCGCCGGACAAACCGAGCACCTGCACCGGAATCGAGGGACCCGCTTCCTTCACCGGCTTGCCGGCTTCGTCGAACATCGCGCGGACGCGGCCGAAATGCGGCCCCGAGAGAATGACGTCGCCCTGCTTGAGTGTGCCGACACGAACCAGCACGGTTGCCACCGGACCGCGACCTTTTTCGACTGAGGATTCCAGAATGTTGCCGCGCGCCGGAGCGTTGATCGGCGCGGTCAGCTCCAAGACTTCTGCCTGCAGCAGAATCGCATCGAGCAGCGCGTCCACGCCGGCCCCGGTGTGCGCCGAAACGCCGACCACCTGTGTATCGCCGCCGTAATCTTCGGCAACGACTTCCTCTTTCAGCAGTTCGTTCTTGACACGATCCAGATTCGCATCCGGCTTGTCGATCTTGGTGATCGCAACGATCAGTGGCGCCTTGGCCGCGCGGGCATGCTGGATGGCCTCGCGCGTCTGCGGCATCACGCCGTCGTCGCCGGCCACCACCAGAATGACGATGTCGGTGACCTGCGCACCACGTGCGCGCATCCGCGTGAATGCCGCGTGGCCCGGGGTGTCAAGAAAACTGACGATGCCCTTGTCGGTTTTGACGTGGTACGCGCCAATGTGCTGCGTAATACCACCCGCCTCGCCGGCGGCCACGCGGGTCTTGCGGATGTAGTCGAGCAGCGAGGTCTTGCCGTGGTCGACGTGACCCATGATGGTCACGACCGGAGGACGCGTCGTCTGCTCGAGATCCTGAACTTCGCCGGTAACCGCCTGTTCCAGGCTCTCCTCGAAGTCCGAGGCCTTGACAGTGCGCGCCTTGTGGCCCATTTCTTCGACCATCAACGCGGCCGTGTCCTGGTCGAGCGTCTGGTTGATGGTAGCCATGACGCCGTTCTTCATCATCACCTTGATCAGCTCGGTGGCCTTTACTGCCATGCGGTTGGCCAGCTCGCCGACGGTGATCGCCTCGGGCACCTCAACTTCACGAACAATCGGCGCTACCGGCTTTTCGAAGCCATGCGCGTTGTCGAACTTGATGCGGCCGGACGGTTTCTTCTGCTTCTTGTCGCGCTTGCCGCCCTTGCCTTCGGAAAGATGAAGTTCCTGGCGATGCACACGATCATCACGACCACCGCGCCCGCGGTCTGCGGACGGCGTAGCGGGAGCCGGGGTAGCGGACGGGGTGGACGGCGCAGCGGAGCGCGCCCCGCGCGACGGCGAAGGGGTTGGCGCCGGCGCGGCGGCACGCTGGGCAGCGTTCTGACGGGCTGCTTCCGCAGCGCGCCGGACATTTTCCGCTGCGCGGCTACGTGCCTGCTCAGCTTCCCACTTGGCGCGATATAGCGGATCTTCCTTGAGCTTGCGGTCATGGGCCTCACGGGCCGCCTTCTGGGCGGCCTCGGCTTCAGCTCGCAGCCTCGACTGCTCTTCCTCTTGCTCGCGACGCGCTTGCTCTTCCTGCAAGCGCTTGGCCTCGTCCTCTGCAGCCAGAGCGGCCGCGGCCTCGTGTCTGGCCTGCTCATGCGCCCGAGCCTCTTCGGCCAGACGCAGCGCCTCCGCATCGATCTCCACCGGAGCGAGCGACTCGACGGTGACAGCAGGCGGCGCCTCCACCTCGAGTTCGTCGCTCTTGAGCACGGTGCGCTTCTTGCGCACTTCGATGCTGATCGTCTTGGAGGGCGCACCACGTCCGCCACCGAGCTTGAGCTCGGTGGTTTCCTTGCGCTTCAATGTAATGCGCCGAGGCTCATTGCTCGACAGGCCGGTCTTCTGCTTCAAATAGTTGAGCAGAGCAACCTTGTCATCGGCGGAAACCGGCGACGTAGCATTTTTGACCGATACGCCGGCCTCGCTGAACTGCCCGAGCAGTTCCTCGATGGGGCGTCCGAGTTCCTTCGCAAAATCCTGAACCGTTACCGTAGACATCCGTACTCCCTAGGCGCGAGCCCAGATTTCCTCAACTGCTTCAAGCGTAAGCCTTCGCGCGCGCCGACATGATCAACTTGGATGCGCGCTCCTCGCCGAAATTCGGCAGCGTTTCGAGCAACTCGTCCGTTGCCAGATCAGCCAGAGCCTCGCAGCTAGCGATTCCAGCTTCGGCCAGCTGATAAGCCGTGTCCTCGTCCATTCCTTCGACGCTCAGCAGATCTTCCGAGGGCTGCGCATGCGCGCGCTGCTCGGCCTTGGCGATCGCCTTGGTCAACAGGATGTCGCGCGCACGGCTGCGCAGCTCTTCAACGATCTGATCGTCGAACTCATCGATTTCCAGCATTTCCTGCGCCGGAACGTAAGCGATCTCTTCCAGCGTCGTGAAGCCCTCCTGGACCAGCACGCCTGCCACTTCAGCGTCGACGTCCAGGTTCTCCATGAACATCTGCAGCACCGACTGATTTTCCTCTTCCTTCTTCGACTCCGCTTCGGCGGACGTCATGACGTTGAGGACCCAGCCGGTCAGCTCCGACGCCAGGCGGACATTCTGTCCACCCCGACCAATGGCTTGCGCAAGCTTTTCTTCGGAAACTCCGATCGTCATCGAGTGCGCCTCCTCGTCGACGACGATGGTCTCGACCTCGGCCGGTGCCATCGCATTGATCACGAATTGTGCAACGTTCTCGTCCCAGGGCACGATGTCGACGCGCTCACCGGCAAGTTCGTTGGAGACGCTCTGCACTCGCGAACCGCGCATGCCAACGCAAGCGCCCACGGGATCGATGCGCTTGTCCTTGGCTTGTACCGCAATCTTCGCGCGCAGTCCCGGATCACGGGCGGCGCCCTTCAACTCGATCAAACCCTGAGCGATTTCCGGGACTTCGAGCTTGAACAGCTCCATCAGATACTCAGACATCGTCCGCGACAGGAAAAGCTGCGGACCGCGAACCTGCGGACTGACCTCGTAAAGAAATCCGCGAATGCGGTCGCCCGGACGAATCGGCTCACGCGGAATCAGATGATCGCGCAGGATGATCGCTTCCGAGTTGGCGCCAAGGTCAACGATGACGCTGCCCCGCTCAAGCCGCTTGACCTGACCTGAAATCAGTTCGCCGACGCGGTCCTGATAGGCGGCGACAATCTGGGCTCGCTCGGCCTCACGCACTTTCTGAACAATGACTTGCTTGGCCTTCTGCGCGCCGATACGGCCAAAGTCGACCGAATCCACCTTGCGCTCGATGACTTCGCCCGGCTGGGCTGCGGCATTGTCCTTCTGCGCATACGTCAGCTTGATCTGACGTTCGGGAAACTCGAAGTCCTCGCTGTCGTCCTCGAGAATCGTCCAGCGCCGGAACGTCTCATATTCTCCGGTCTCACGATCAATCGACACCCGCAGCTCGGCTTCATCGCCGTACTGTTCTTTTGCCGCCGAAGCCAGCGCCGCTTCCAGAGCCTGAAAGATCAGTTCCTTCTCGACGCCCTTCTCATTCGAGACGACATCCACCATCAGCAGGATGTTCTTGTTCATGCTCTGGCTACTCCTGATCGTAATCCGGTACAAGCCTGGCCCGGTCGATATCCGCAAGCGAAATTTCGACCAGTCCTTCTTCTGTTTCAAGCTTGAGCATATTGGTGTCGACGCCGCGGATGAATCCGACGAATCGACGACGACCGTTCAGCGGTGCAATCAATTGCAGCTTCGCCTGCTCACCCATGAAACGCTGATAGTGCGCAGGCTTGACCAACGGACGATCAAGGCCAGGCGAAGAGACTTCGAGGCGGTAGGCCGTGCGTATGGGGTCTGCCACGTCCAGCGTGCCTGAAACTTCCTTACTCACCCGCTCGCAATCATCGAGCGTGATGCCGGCCGGCGCATCGATGTACAAACGCAGCATGGCGCTTTTGGTGCTAGGGCTATATTCGAGCAGCACGAGTTCATAGCCGAGATTCTCGATCACCGGCTCAAGCATCTGCTGCAAGCGCTCCTGCATTACCGCCACTCAGCTCTCCAAAAAGCGACACCAACAAAAAAGGCCCGCGAGGGGGCCTTTCTCAAGCCAACTAAGTGGTAGCGGGGGCAGGATTCGAACCTACGACCTTCGGGTTATGAGCCCGACGAGCTGCCAGACTGCTCCACCCCGCACCAGACAGAAACAAAGTATAACGAGTTTGGCACATACAGGCAATCAAAATCGCTACTGCAAAACTAAAAATCGATACTTGCGTCAACTACCTACATCTACTTCCAGACTACGCTCAACTTCCCGCTGTGGTGCCCACGGAGAGACTCGAACTCCCATGACTTTCGCCGCTACCACCTCAAGGTAGTGTGTCTACCAATTCCACCACGTGGGCCAAGGATTCAACGGGGCGCGAATTCTAGCGCCTCAATTTCGATTTGTCTCTATTCCGGTACAACCGGCTGCTGCGAGGGCTCGGTGACAGCGGGCGCGCCCGACGGCGTCTGCTCAGGCGCCTCGTCGGGAATCGCCGGGTTAGCGGGCTGAATTGCGGTCGGCGCCTCGCCCTGCACCTTGTCGATGATCGAACCGCCACTGCGCTGCCCGTGGACAAGATAGGCAAGTGCAAGGCTCAGACAGAAAAACACCGTGGCCAGCCAGGCCGTCGCTCGCGACAGGAAATTGGCAGAGCCGCGGGAACCGAACACCGTGCCCGAGGCACCGCTGCCGAACGCAGCGCCGGCATCGGCGCCCTTGCCGTGCTGGATCAGGATCAGGCCGACCAGAGCGACCGAGACGAGAACTTCGAGAACCACCAGAATGCTATACATACCCGGCCCTACTACTGAGGCGCCTGCGCGGCCGCGCAGATCGCAAGGAATTCGCTGGCCTTCAGCGAAGCGCCGCCGATCAGCCCACCATCGACGTCGGGATTGGCAAACAGCGCCACGGCGTTATCAGCTTTCACGCTGCCGCCGTACAGAATCCGCGTCGAATTTGCGATTTTAGCACTCGCCCCTTCCAGCTCGCCACGGATGAACGCATGCGCGGCCTGAGCCTGCTCCGGCGTCGCGGTGCGGCCTGTGCCGATGGCCCAGACCGGCTCGTATGCAATAACCGCGGTCTTGAACGCGTCGACACCGGCAGCCGCCAGCACTGCGGCGAGCTGTCGGGCCAGTACCGTCTCGGTCTGCTCCGACTCGCGCTCGTCGAGCGTTTCGCCCAGGCACAAGATCGGCGTCAGCCCGCATTGCAGAGCCGTGCAGAACTTGCGGGCAACCACGGCGTCCGTTTCTCCGTACAGCGCCCGGCGTTCGGAGTGGCCGACGATCACGTACGAGCAGCCGACGTCCTTGAGCATGCCGCCATGGATCTCACCGGTAAAGGCGCCGGTCTTCTCCTGCTCGCACAAATTCTGCGCGCCCAGCTGAATGCTGCTGCCATTGACTGCGGCACCGACCGATTCCAGATAGACCGGCGGCGGGCAGACCACGATATCGACGCCCGGAAAGCGGCGGGCATCGAACAGCAGATCATGCAGCAGGCTCGCGTTGGCGTCCCGCGCGCCGTTCATCTTCCAGTTGCCAGCCACCATCTTGCGACGTGCCATTCTTCTGCTCCTTGGTTCTCGTGCACATTAAGCCGCGGCGGGACCGCAAGCGGCTCCTACCGCGACAGCCAGCGCCTCGGCCTGCGAGCGCGCCAATTCCTCCGCATCCGCTTCCACCATCACGCGGATCAGCGGCTCCGTTCCGGACGCCCGCAATAGCACGCGTCCACGCTTGCCCAGCGCAGCCGCCACCCTCGCCTCCGCCTGACGCACGCTATCGTGGTGCAGCAGATCGGCGGCTCGTCCCCGGATCGGCACATTAATGAGCACTTGCGGAAGCTTCTGCATCGGCGCCACCAGCGCCCCCAGGCTACCCTGGCTGCGGATCAACGCGGTGAGGATCTGCAGCGCTGTTACCAGCCCATCGCCCGTGCTGGTCTTGTTCAGACAGATCGTGTGGCCGGAACCTTCGCCACCCAGCACGCCGCCGCTCGCCTTGAGCCGCTCCATCACATAACGATCGCCGACCTTGGCGCGCTCGAAGCGCAGCCCCAGCCGCTGCAACGCCTGCTCCAGGCCGAGATTGGACATCAGCGTGCCGACAACCGGCCCTTGTAGCTCACCGCGCGCCTGCATCGCCCGGGCGATGACATAGAGGATCTGGTCGCCATCGATTTCGTTGCCATCGGCATCGACCATCAGACAGCGATCCGCATCGCCGTCCAGGGCAATACCAGCGTCGGCCCGATGCTGCAGCACAGCCGCCTTCAGCGGGGTCAAATGCGTTGAACCACAACCGGCATTGATGTTGAAGCCGTTCGGGCTGGTGCCGATGGCGATCACCTCGGCGCCGAGTTCCTCCAGCACCGCCGGGCCGATCCGGTAGGCAGCGCCATTGGCGCAATCGATCACCAGCTTCAGGCCTTTGAGCTTGCGCTCGCCAAAACTGCCCTTGCAGAACTCGATGTATCGTCCAGCCGCGTCCTCGATCCGCCTGGCACGCCCCAGGTGTTCCGGGGCAACGCATTGCAAAGGCGAATCAAGCAGCCGCTCGATCTGCTGCTCGATTTCGTCGCTGAGCTTGCCACCGTCGGCGTCGAAAAACTTCACTCCATTGTCGTAGTGCGGGTTGTGCGATGCGGAAATCACCACACCAGCCTGCGCACGCAGCGCGCGCGTCAGATAGGCCACACCGGGCGTCGGCAGCGGACCCAGCAGGTCCACCTCCATACCGGCAGCGGCGAAACCGGCTTCGAGCGCCGACTCGAACATATACCCGGAACGACGTGTGTCTTTGCCAATCAGCACACGCCCGCCCGCCACCCCCAACACCTTGCCCGCCGCCCAACCCAGCTTGAGGGCAAAATCGGGCGTCATCGGCGCTGTGCCGACCGGCCCGCGGATGCCATCCGTTCCGAAGTATTTGCGGCTCACTCTCTATTCCTGACCCGGGCCAGCGTGTGCGCGACGCGAATCGCGTCGCTGGTCGCCCGAACATCGTGGGTGCGCACTATAGCCGCGCCCTGCCAGACGGCAACTGTCGTCGCCGCCAGCGTCGCCGGCAAGCGCTCATCGACCTGCCGATCGAGCAATTTGCCGAACATGGACTTGCGCGACACACCGACCAACAGCGGAAAACCACCCGCTGCCAGCGCATCGAATTGCGCGATCAACTGAAGATTATGCTCCAGCGTCTTGCCGAAGCCGATGCCAGGATCGACGCAAATCCGCTCCGCCGCGATACCAGCGGCGATGCAGGCCTGCGCGCGAGCCGCCAGAAAATCGACGACTTCGCCCAACACATCATCGTAGTGCGGTGCCGCCTGCATCGTCCGCGGCTCGCCTTGCATGTGCATGAGACAAACCGCTGCACCGGTGTCGCGGACGGCCTCGATCGCGCCGGGCGCCCGCAGCGCCAGAATGTCGTTGACCAGCTCGGCACCGGCGGCGCAGGCCGCGCGCATCACCGCAGGCTTCATCGTGTCGACCGACAGCACCGCGTCGCTCTGACCTCTTAACGCCGCGATCACCGGCACCACACGGGCGATCTCCTCAGCCTCGTCGACGGGCATTGCGCCCGGCCGCGTCGATTCGCCGCCAATGTCGATGATCCGTGCGCCCTCTGCCACCATCTGCCGCGCACGCTTCAGCGCTGCATCCAGATCCAGGTGAAGACCGCCATCAGAGAACGAATCCGGCGTGACGTTGAGAATCCCCATCACCGCCGGCTCGTCGAGATTCAGTACGCGATCGCGAAGTTGCAGCTGCACGTGCCCGTCCAGGACAGTCCAATGAAAAGGCCGGCTGAGCGCCGGCCTTGTGGTAACGCATTGGCGCTCAGGTCTGCTGGCCCGCAGGAGTCTGCGTCCCGCCGTTCGGCTGAGGCGTGCTCTCCGCCGCCGGCCGCGTCGGCGTACCCGTGCCGCCGCCCGGACGCGTGCCGTCTGTCCAGCTCTCCGGCACGCCAGGATCCTGGCCGGCCATGATGCGACGGATCTGCTCGGAATCGATGGTCTCGTACTTGATCAGGGCCGCCGACATCGCATGCAGCTTGTCGATATTGTCGAGCAGGATCTGCTTGGCGCGCGCGTAGTTGGCCTCGATGATCTTGCGCACTTCCTCGTCGATCGTGTGCGCGGTCTCGTCGGACACGTTCTTGGTCTGCGTCACCGACTTGCCGAGAAACACTTCGCCGTTGTCGTCGGAGTACGCCAGAGGACCGAGCTTGTCCGACAGGCCCCACTTGGTGACCATGTTGCGGGCAATGTCGGTGGCACGCTCGATGTCGTTGGAGGCACCCGTCGTGACCTTTTCCGGACCGAAGATCACTTCCTCGGCGATACGGCCGCCGAACAGCGAGCAGATCGACGAGTTCAGCCGCTGCTTGGTGTAGCTGTAGCGGTCCTCTTCCGGCAGGAACATGGTCACGCCCAGCGCGCGGCCGCGCGGAATGATCGACACCTTGTAGACCGGATCGTGCTCCGGCACGGTCAGACCGACGATCGCGTGGCCGGCCTCGTGATAGGCGGTCAGCTTCTTCTCGTCCTCGGACATCACCATCGAACGCCGCTCGGCGCCCATCATGATCTTGTCCTTGGCGCGCTCGAAGTCGTCGTGATCCACCAGGCGCTTGTTGGCGCGCGCCGCGAACAGGGCAGCCTCGTTGACGAGATTGGCCAGATCGGCGCCGGAGAAGCCCGGAGTCGCCCGCGCGATGACTTCCGCCTTGACGTTGTCGGCCAGCGGCACGGCGCGCATATGCACCTTGAGCACCTGCTCGCGCCCGCGTACATCCGGCAGCGGCACGACCACCTGCCGGTCGAAGCGACCGGGGCGCAGCAACGCCGGATCGAGCACGTCCGGACGGTTGGTCGCGGCGATGACGATGACGCCCTCGCTGCCCTCGAAGCCGTCCATTTCGACCAGCAACTGGTTCAGCGTCTGCTCGCGCTCGTCGTGACCGCCGCCGAGGCCGGCACCGCGATGGCGGCCAACCGCATCGATTTCGTCGATGAAGATGATGCAGGGCGCGTGCTTCTTGGCCTGCTCGAACATGTCACGGACGCGGCTGGCACCGACGCCTACGAACATCTCGACGAAGTCCGAACCTGAAATGGTGAAGAACGGCACGCCCGCCTCGCCGGCAATCGCCTTGGCGAGCAGCGTCTTGCCGGTACCCGGCGAGCCGACCATCAGCACGCCACGCGGGATCTTGCCGCCGAGCTTCTGGAACTTGCCCGGATCCTTGAGGAAGTCGACCAGCTCGGAGACTTCCTGCTTGGCTTCCTCGCAGCCGGCGACGTCGTTGAAAGTGACTTTGACCTGGTCGGCCGAGAGCATGCGTGCGCGCGACTTGCCGAACGACATCGCGCCGCGGCCGCCACCGCCGCCCTGCATCTGCCGCATGAAATAAACCCAGACAGCGATCAGCAGCAGGATCGGGAAGGCATTGAACAGCAGCTGCAGCAGGATCGGCGTTTCCTTGGGCAGCTGGCCGCTGAACTTGACCTTGTTGTCGAGCAGCGAACCGACCATCGCGCTGTTGTCGGTCTCAGGGCTGATGGCGATGAACGACGATCCGCCTTTCATCTCGCCGCGAATGACCTGGCCGTCGATGGTGACCTCGGCGACGTTGCCGTCCTTTACCTGCGACATGAATTCCGAGTACGCGAGTTCCGGCTGCGCGCGGGAACGCGACGAAAAGCTCTGAAACACGCTCATCAGGACGACGAGAATGACTACCCAGAGCAGCAGGTTTTTAGCCAGATCGTTCAACTTGTGCACCTAGGGAAAGCACGTGACGAAGTCACATTACACCGCACGGAAGTTGCGCGCCAGCAAGTAAACCTCGCTGGAACGGGGCCGTGAGGCCTTGGGCTTGCGGATGCTGACGGTCTCGAACACTTCGCGCAGCGCTTTCACATAGGCGTCGAAACCATCGCCCTGGAATGCTTTGACCAACAGACTGCCACGCGGTTTCAGATGCGCCTTGGCGAATTCCAGCGCCAGATCGCATAGATACATGCTGCCGGCCTGATCGGCGGCGTCGATGCCGGAGAGATTGGGCGACATGTCGCTCAGCACCACATCGACCATCTGGTCGCCGACGCGTGACTCAAGCTGGTGCAAGACGGCGTCCTCGCGGAAATCACCGATCAGGATGTCGACACCGGGAATCGGCTCGAACGGCAGGATGTCCAGCGCGAACAGCTGGCCACGGGCGCCGAGCAGCGGACGCGCGTACTGGCTCCAGCCGCCGGGCGCGGCGCCAAGATCGACGACGACCTGGCCGGGGCGCAGGATCTTGTCCTTGTCCTGGATTTCCTTGAGCTTGAACACCGCACGGGAGCGGAACCCCAGACGGCGCGCCTCCTGCACATAAGGATCGGCCTCATGCTCGGCAAGCCAACGGGCGGAACTGGGGCGACGTTTCTGGGTCATGTCGAAAGCGCGAAATGCCAGCAATCTGTGGCCGATTTCGACAACTTCAAGTCCCCCGGGCCGGGGCCGGGCGCCCCGGGGCAAAATAAAGTCCTATTCGTAGCGGATGCCGACAACCTCGAACTCGCGGACCCCTTGCGGGGCGGAGACCTGCACGATGTCGCCCTCGACCTTGCCGATCAGCGCCCGCGCAATCGGGCTGTTGAACGAAATCCGCCCGGCTTTCACGTCCGCCTCGTCTTCGCCGACGATCTGGTAGCGCATCGCTTCCCCGCTGTCGGCATCCGACAGCTCGACGGTGGCACCGAAAATGATCTTGCCGCCGGCCGAGACCTGCGTCGGGTCGATGATCTGGGCGTTGGCGAGCTTGGCCTCGATCTCCTGGATCCGCCCCTCATTGAAGCCGTGCTGTTCGCGGGCAGCGTGGTACTCGGCGTTCTCCTTGAGATCGCCGTGCGCGCGGGCTTCCTCGACGGAAGCGATGATTTTCGGTCGCAGTTCGCTCTTGCGGTGCCGGAGTTCTTCGCGCAGCTGGTCGGCGCCGCGCAGGGTCATCGGAGTCTTGGTCATTGCATTCGAAACGACAAGGCCTGCACCGGCAGCGAGCCGATGCGGGCGTTAGGGGGATGCTGAACGATAACACCGCCCATCGCGGCCGCCCACCCCCGCCACGATGGGCGGGAGGCGGCGGGCGACAGCGTGCTCAGTGCAGGCCGCTGTGCAGGGACTGCAGGCGATTGACGTCCAGCTGGTCGAGGTGATCCATGGCCACTGCCGCCGCCAGCGCGCCGGCGATGGTCGTGAAGTAGCAGACCTTGTGCTGGATCGCCGCCGCACGGATCGAGCGCGACTCCTCGATCGACTGCTTGCCTTCGGTCGTATTGGCGATGAAATGGATCTCGCCGTTCTTGATCTGGTCGACGCAGTGCGGCCGGCCTTCCTTGACCTTGTTGACGCCGTCACAGGCGATGCCAGCCTTGGTGATCATCGCGGCCGTACCGTGTGTGGCGACGATCCGGAAGCCGTGGCCACTCAGGATGCGCGCCAGCTCAACAGCCTTCCTTTTGTCCTGGTCACGCACCGAGATGAACGCCGTGCCGGAGCGCGGGATCGTCGTGCCGGCCGCCAGCAAGGCCTTGTGAAAGGCCTCGCCGAAGTGCTTGCCGGTGCCCATCACCTCGCCCGTCGAACGCATTTCCGGCCCCAGCAGCGGGTCGACGCTCGGAAACTTGTTGAACGGGAACACCGACTCCTTCACCGAAAAGTACTTCGGGATGATCTCGCCGGTAATGCCCTGGCTCTTCAGGCTCTGCCCCGCCATGCAGCGCGCGGCGACCTTGGCCAGCGGCCGGCCGGTGGCCTTGGACACGAACGGACTGGTACGCGAAGCACGCGGATTCACTTCGAGCAGGAACACCTTCATCTCGCTGGCCTTGGCGCCCTGCACCGCGAACTGCGTGTTCATCAGGCCGATGACATTGAGCGCCTTGGCCAGCTTGAAGATCTGGCCGCGGATGTCGTCGAGCACCTTCTTCGGCAGCGAATGCGCCGGCAGCGAGCAGGCCGAGTCGCCGGAATGCACGCCGGCTTCCTCGATGTGCTCCATGATGCCGCCGATCACCACGTCCTGGCCGTCGGCCAGCGCATCGACGTCGACTTCGATCGCGTCATTGAGGAAGCGGTCGAGCAGCACCGGCGAATCGTTGGAAACCTTGACCGCCTCGCGCATGTAGCGCTTGAGGTCGTCGTCGTCGTGGACGATTTCCATCGCCCGGCCGCCGAGCACATAGCTCGGCCGCACCACCAGCGGATAGCCGATCTTGCCGGCCACCGACAGCGCCTGCTTCTCGGAGGTCGCGGTACCGTTGGGCGGCTGCAGCAGGCCGAGCTTCTCGACCAGCTTCTGGAAGCGCTCGCGGTCTTCGGCAAGGTCGATTGCGTCCGGCGTGGTGCCGATGATCGGCGCACCGGCGGCCTCCAGCTGACGCGCCAGCTTCAGCGGCGTCTGGCCGCCGAACTGCACGATCACGCCCTTGGGCTTCTCGAGGTCGATGATTTCCATCACGTCCTCGAAAGTCAGCGGTTCGAAATACAGGCGATCCGAAGTGTCGTAGTCGGTCGACACGGTCTCCGGATTGCAGTTGACCATGATGGTTTCGTAACCATCCTCGCGCAGCGCCAGCGCCGCGTGCACGCAGCAGTAGTCGAACTCGATACCCTGGCCGATGCGGTTCGGACCGCCGCCGAGGATCATGATCTTGTCGCGCGTCGTCGGCTGCGCCTCGCATTCCTCGTCGTAGCTCGAATACAGGTAGGCGGTCGAGGTCGGGAATTCGGCGGCGCAGGTATCGACGCGCTTGTAGACCGGGCGGATGCCGGCCTTGTGGCGGGCGCGGCGCACCGATTCCTCCTTGACCCCCATCAGCTTGGCGAGACGGCGATCGGAAAAGCCCATCCGCTTGTAGCGACGCAGATCGTCGGCCTCGATCTTGCTGATCTTCTGCTCGGCGATCTCCGCCTCGGTGGCGATCAGCTCCTCAATCTGTTCGAGGAACCAGACGTCGATCTTGGTCAGCTTGTGCACTTCGGCCAGCGACAGCCCGGCGCGGAACGCATCGCCGACGTACCACAGGCGGCGGCCGCGGACGATCGCCAGCTCGGTGCGGATGCGGTTCAAGCCTTCCTCGGTATAGGCGCCGTCGACCGGATCCACCTGCGGATCGAAGCCGTCGCTGCCGACTTCCAGGCCACGCATCGCCTTGAGCAGCGACTCCTGGAAGTTGCGACCCATCGCCATCACCTCGCCGACCGACTTCATCTGCGTGGTCAGACGCGAATCGGCCTGCGGGAATTTCTCGAAGGTGAAGCGCGGGATCTTGGTGACGACGTAATCGATGCTCGGCTCGAAGCTCGCCGGCGTGGCGCCGCCGGTGATGTCGTTCTTGAGTTCATCGAGCGTGTAGCCGACCGCCAGCTTGGCGGCGATCTTGGCGATCGGGAAGCCGGTCGCTTTCGACGCCAGCGCGCTCGAACGCGAGACGCGCGGGTTCATCTCGATCACGATCATGCGACCGTCATCGGGGTTGATCGCGAACTGCACGTTGGAGCCGCCGGTATCGACGCCGATCTTGCGCAGCACCGCGATGCTGGCGTTGCGCATGATCTGATATTCCTTGTCGGTCAGCGTCTGCGCCGGGGCGACGGTGATCGAATCGCCGGTGTGCACGCCCATCGGATCGAAGTTCTCGATCGAGCAGACGATGATGCAGTTGTCCTTGTGGTCGCGCACCACCTCCATCTCGAACTCTTTCCAGCCGAGCAGCGATTCCTCGATGAGGACTTCGGTGGTCGGCGAAAGATCGAGGCCGCGCGTGACGATCTCCTCGAACTCCTCGACGTTGTAGGCCACGCCGCCGCCGGAGCCGCCGAGCGTGAAACTCGGGCGGATGATCACCGGATAGCCGATCGTCTGCTGAATCTGGCGGGCTTCAGCCATCGAGTGGGCGACACCGGAACGCGCCGAGCCGAGACCGATCTCGGTCATCGCGTCGCGGAACTTGGAGCGGTCTTCGGCCAGGTCGATCGCCGCCTCCGAGGCACCGATCAGCTCGCAGCCGAATTTCTTGAGGATGCCCTCACGGCCCAGATCGAGCGCGCAGTTCAGCGCGGTCTGGCCACCCATCGTCGGCAGAACCGCATCCGGGCGCTCCTTCTCGATGATGCGCGCCACGGCTTCCCAGCGAATCGGTTCGATGTAGGTGGCATCGGCCATTTCCGGGTCGGTCATGATCGTCGCCGGATTCGAGTTGACCAGGATCACCCGATACCCTTCCTGGCGCAGCGCCTTGCAGGCCTGCGCACCGGAATAGTCGAACTCGCAGGCCTGGCCGATCACGATCGGACCGGCGCCGATGATCAGGATGCTTTTGATGTCGGAACGTTTCGGCATCTTTCAACTCTTTGGGTGCAGCGAAGGCGGCGCGTCAACGCCGCCTTCGGAATAAGGATCAGGGACTGCAACTGCGCGAGCGCCCGCAACAGACACCATCGCCGAAAGCTGCTGCTGGGCGATGGGCGGACGTATCAGCATGACCTCAGGATGCCTCGGCCATCCGCCGCACGAAGCGGTCGAACAGCTCGCCGACATCGTGCGGGCCGGGGCTGGCTTCCGGATGGCCCTGGAAACTGAAGGCCGGCGCGTCGGTCACGCGCAGGCCCTGGTTGGAGCCATCGAACAGCGAGCGGTGCGTGGCGACGACATTGGCCGGCAGCGTCGCCTCGTCCACCGCAAAACCATGGTTCTGACTGGTGATGATCACCCGGCCGGTTTCCAGATCCTGCACCGGATGGTTGGCGCCGTGATGGCCAAGCTTCATCTTCAGCGTCTTGGCGCCGAGCGCCAGACCGAGAATCTGATGGCCGAGGCAAATGCCGAACAGCGGCGTCTTGCGCGCCAGGAACTTGCGCGCCGCCTCGATCGCGTAGCTGCACGGTTCCGGATCGCCGGGGCCGTTGGTCAGCATCACGCCGTCGGGCTTGAGCTTGATGACATCCGCCGCCGGCGTCTGCGCCGGCACCACCGTCACGCGGCAGCCACGGTCGGTGAGCATGCGCAGGATGTTCGACTTCACACCGAAGTCGTAGGCGACCACGTGGTACTTGAACGGACCGGCCGCGTGATCGGTCTCGCGGTTGGTCTCCAGCGTCCACGAGCCGCGCGTCCAGCTGTAGGTCTTGTCGGTGCTGACGACCTTGGCCAGATCCATGCCCTTGAGGCCCGGATAGCCACGCGCTGTGTCGAGCGCCTTCTTCTCGCTGATGCGTCCGCCGGCGACGATGCAGCCGTTCTGCGCACCCTTGTCGCGCAGGAGGCGCGTCAGCCGGCGCGTATCGATACCGGCGATCGCCACCGTCTTGTTGGCCTTGAGGTACTCGCGGAAATCCTGCGTCGAGCGGAAGTTCGAATGCGCGCGCGGCACTTCGCGCAGCACCAGGCCGGCAATGTGGACGCGGCCGGATTCGGCGTCTTCGGCATTGGTGCCGACATTGCCGATATGCGGGTAGGTCAGCGTGACGATCTGTTCGCGGTAGGAGGGATCGGTGAGGATCTCCTGATAGCCGGTCATCGCGGTGTTGAAAACCACTTCACCGACCGTCTGCCCATCGCTGCCGATGGAAACGCCTTTGAAAATGGAGCCATCGGCAAGCGCAAGCAAGGCCGGTTTGAAGTCAGTCATCGGCGAATTTCTAATCCTGGAGCGGACACTAAAACGGGGGCGTGATCATGATCGTTCGCCCCCGCAGCGGATTAGCCCGGCATTATATTGGTGCGGTGCCGCAAGGTCTATCGAAAGTTGGAAATCTTCGCACGGGATAATTCCCCAAACCTGGGGCCGTATCCCAAGACATTGCACCGGCAGCGATTTGCAATGCGCAAGATCGCTCTTTAGGCTACGCCCTCATGAAGAACGCACCGGCCTTGGCCGCCCTGCTCGCACGATTTTGGTACCGCCCGTATACGACGCTGGCGGACTGAAGGTTTTGCTGTTCAACCGAAGCCGCCTTGTCAGGCGGCTTTCGTGTTTCTGGTCCCGCGGTTTTCCTGAGAACGACAGCCTCCCGCCAAGCGCGGCTTCTCCGTAACGGAGATTGGCGATGTTCATTTGCAATGACGACACCGGCGCCCTCGACGCCCCGCATCCGGGGACGCGGCGATGAGTTCGATCTGGAATCCGCTCAGCTGGACCGCCCATCCGGTCCAGCAGGCGCCCGCCTACCCGGACGCCGCTGCCCACGCGGCCGCGCTCGCGCAGCTCCGGCAACTGCCACCGCTGGTGCTCGCCCCTGAGGTCCGCGCGCTGCAGGCACAGCTGGCCCGGGTCGCCGCCGGCGAGGCCTTCCTCCTGCAGGGCGGCGACTGCGCCGAGTCGTTCAGCGAATTCCACGCCCGCACCGTCCGCGATACCACGCAGACCCTGCTGCAAATGGCGCTGTTGCTCGGCCAGCAGCAGCCGGTCGTCAGCGTCGGCCGCATCGCTGGCCAGTTCGCCAAGCCACGCTCCTCGCCGACGGAACGGATCGACGGCATCGAGCTGCCGAGCTATCGCGGCGATATCGTCAACGGCGCTGCCTTCGACGCTGCCAGCCGGGTGCCGGACCCGCAGCGGATGCTGCAGGCCTACCGCCAGTCGGCCCTAACCCTGAACCTGCTGCGTGCGCTGCAGCAGACCGGCTTCAGCAGTGCCGAGGCGATCGCGCTGCGTCATCGGCGGTTCGTCGCCGAGCTGCAGGCGCACGGCGTCGCGATCGACGCCGCCGCGATGCCGGCCGGCGGCGCCCAGCCGGTCTACACCAGCCACGAAGCACTGCTGCTGCCGTACGAAACCGCGCTGACCCATCAGGACGAGAGCGACCGGCGCTGGTACGCCGGCTCGGCGCACATGGTCTGGATCGGCGATCGCACGCGCCAGCTTGACGGCGCGCACGTCGAGTTCTGCCGCGGCATCGCCAATCCGCTCGGCCTCAAGTGCGGGCCCTCGCTGGACGCCGATGCGCTGCTGCGCCTGCTCGACCGCCTCGACCCGCAGCGCGAGCCGGGCCGCATCACGCTGATCGTCCGCATGGGCGCCGGCAAACTCGACGCCGCACTGCCGGCGCTGATCCGCGCCGTCGCGCGCGAGGGCCGGCCGGTGATCTGGTCCTGCGACCCCATGCACGGCAACACCGTCAGCGCCGGCCGCTACAAGACGCGGCCGTTCGACGCGGTGGCCGATGAAATGCGGAGCTTCTTCGCGATCCATCGTGCCGAAGGCAGTCATGCCGGCGGCCTGCACCTGGAGATGACCGGCAAGGACGTCACCGAGTGTATCGGCGGCGCACAGGCCCTGGCCGAGCCCGACCTGGGCCTGCGCTACCACACGCAGTGCGACCCGCGCCTCAACGCGCTGCAGGCAGTGCAGCTGGCCAGCCTGGCGGCCGAGGCGATGCGGGCGCCGGTGGCGGCGCTGGCAGCCTAGAGCAGGCTCAGCTGATCGCCGGCCGCGGGCGGCGGCGCAAAGGCGCTGCAGTCCAGCGGCCGGGTGTCGCGCGCATCGAGGCCGAGGCGGCGGCAGGCCAGGGCAAAACGCCGCGCGATCAGCGCGGCGTACTCGCCCTCGCCGCGCTGCCGCTTGCCCCATTCGGCGTCGTAATCCTTGCCGCCCCGCATCTGCTGGATCAGGCTCATCACATGCCCGGCCTTCAGCGGCAAGTGCACGTCCAGCCATTCTCGGAACAGTGGCGAAACCTCGTGCGGCAGCCGCAGCATGACGTAGTGCGCGGTCGTTGCGCCGGCGTCAGCGGCGGCCTGCAACAGACGCTCGAGTTCGGCGTCGGTGACGAAGGGGATGACGGGCGCCACCAGTACGCCGACCGGCACGCCGGCGTCGGCCAGCATGCGCATGGCGCGCAGCCGCGCGCCCGGCGAGGCGGCGCGAGGCTCAAGGGTGCGCTTGAGTGCGTCATCCAGCGTGGTCAGCGAGATCGTCACTGCCACCAGCTGCCGCTGCGCCAGCTCGCGCAGCAGATCCAGATCGCGCAGGACCAGGGCCGCACCCTTGGTGACGATGGTCAGCGGATGCGAGAACCGCTGCAGCGTCTCGATGATCTGCCGCGTGACCCGCAGCTGGCGTTCGATCGGCTGGTAGGGATCGGTATTGGCCCCCAGGTTGATCGGCGAGCAGCGGTAGCCAGGTCTGCGCAATTCAGCGTCGAGCAGGGCTGCCGCGTCCGGTTTGAAGAACAGCCGGGTCTCGAAGTCGAGTCCCGGCGACAGGTTCAGATAGGCGTGGCTGGGCCGCGCGTAGCAGTACACGCAGCCGTGCTCGCAACCGCGATAAGGATTGACGGATTGCTCGAACGGAATGTCCGGAGACTGGTTGCGCGAGATGATCGACTTGGCCTGCTCCGGCAGCACCGTGGTACGCAGCGGCGGCAGCGGCTCGTCGCCGAGATCCCAGCCGTCATCACTGGCTTCGCGCGTGGCGGTCTCGAAGCGGCCTTCGAAATTGGACACCGCACCGCGGCCTTTGCGCGGCTGCGGCGGCGCCCGGCCACCGCCGCTCGGGTCGTGATCGGGCTTGGATTCGCGACGCATCGCTTCAGGCCGGCGCGATGCGGTAGCTGCAGCGCCGTGCGCCCGCTTGCAGGTGTTCGCTGCGCTCTACGCGCGCCTGCGGCCCGAGCACCGCGCTGAACAGGCGCAGCTCGGCGCCGCACAGCGACGGGCAGCTGGCGGCGGCAGCGCAGATCGGGCAGTGGTTTTCGATCAGCAGCCAGCCGCCGTCCGCCAGCGTTTCGCACTCGCACATGTAGCCTTCGCCGCTGCGCAGCTCCGCCAGCTTGTGCACGCGCGCCGGCAGATCCGCGCAGCCCGCCATCGCCTGCCGGTAGCTCTGCAGCGTGTCACGGTCGCGGGCGCCGATCAGTTGCTCCAGCGCCGCCTCGCCGAACTGCTCGCGGATCGCCTGCAGCAGGCGCACGGTCAGCACCGCATGGGTATCGGCAAAGCGCGCGTGACCGGCGGCGGTGAGCTTCCAGATCTGCGCGGGCCGGCCGACGTTGCCGGTCTGGGCAGCGGCTTCGGCCGAGGCCTCGACCAGCTGCTGTTCCTGCAGGCGCAGCAATTGCTGCCGCACCGCTTCGCCGGTGATGTCGAGCGCATTGCCCACAGCCGCCGCCGATTGCGGCCCATGAGTCTTCAGGCGACTCAATACGCGATCGGCCGCCGGCGTCGTTGCTGGCATGGCGCAAGCTCCGCTTGATTTAGCTTGCCCCGGAGTTTACAAAGCCTTCACTTGGAAATTAAGCCACCCTCCCAACCGCTGTCAGGAGACTCACGATGGAACACACCCTACCGCCGCTGCCGTACGCCAAGGACGCCCTGGCGCCGCACATGAGCGCGGAAACTTTCGAGTACCACTACGGCAAGCATCACCAGGCTTACGTCACCAACCTCAACAAGCTGATCCAGGGCACCGAGTTCGCAGATGCCGATCTGGAAACCATCATCAAGAAGTCCAGCGGCGGCATCTTCAACAATGCCGCGCAGGTCTGGAACCACAGCTTCTTCTGGAACTGCATGAAGCCCAATGGCGGCGGCGCCCCGACCGGCGCGCTGGCGCAGGCCATCGACGCGCGCTGGGGCAGCTTCGACAAGTTCAAGGAAGCCTTCACCGCCAGCGCCACCGGCAACTTCGGCTCGGGCTGGACCTGGCTGGTCAAGAAGGCCGATGGCACGGTCGACATCGTCAACACCAGCAATGCGGCGACGCCGTTGACCACCGCCGACAAGCCGCTGCTGACGCTCGACGTCTGGGAACACGCCTACTACGTCGACTACCGCAATGCCCGCCCGAAGTTCATCGAGACCTTCCTGAACTCGCTGGTGAACTGGGATTTCGCCGCTTCGAACTTCTAAGCGGTTCCGGCCTTACAGCTGCGTCGCGGCGAGTCGCGCCAAGCGCTCGCCGTCGACGCGGTTGATCAGCCATTCGCGCTTGAGCTCGGCGCCCAGGCTCTCGTAAAAGCGGATCGCCGGCGTATTCCAGTCCAGCACCGACCACTCGAAGCGCGCACAGCCGCGCGCCACCGCCAGCCGCGCCAGTTCCACCAGCAGGCGCTTGCCGATGCCCCGGCCACGCCGGTCCGGCTGCACGAACAGGTCTTCGAGCCAGATGCCGGGCCTGCCGGCGAAAGTCGAATAGTTGTGGAAGAACAGCGCGAAGCCGGCCGGCGTACCGTCCGCCTCGGCGATCAGCGCTTCTGCATACGGCCGCGCGCCGAACAGGTGCTCGGCGAGATCGGCCTCGGTGGCCACGCACAGATCGCGCAGCTTCTCGTAGTCCGCCAGCGCCTGGATCAGCTGCAGCAGCAGCGGCACATCGGCGCGTTGCGCAGAGCGAATCACAATGCCGCTGCCCATCTTCAGAACCCCAGCACCTGACGCATCGTGTACAGGCCCGGCCCCCGACCGGCCAGCCAGGCCGCGGCGCGCACCGCGCCGTTGGCGAAGTTGGCGCGGCTCGACGCCTTGTGGGTGATCTCGACGCGCTCGCCGTCGCCGAGGAACATCACCGTGTGGTCGCCGACCACGTCGCCGCCGCGGATCGTCGAGAAGCCGATGGTCTGGCCCTCGCGCGCGCCGGTGTGGCCGTAGCGCTCGTAGACCGCGCAGTCCTTGAGATCGCGGCCCAGCGCCTGCGCCACCGCCTCGCCCATCATCAGCGCCGTGCCGCTGGGCGCATCGACCTTGTGCTTGTGGTGCGCCTCGACCACTTCCACATCGAAACCTTCGCCGAGCGCGCGCGCGGCGTCTTCGAGCAGCTTCAGGCAGAGATTGACACCGATGCTGAAATTGCCGGCGATCAGCAGCGGAATCTTCTGCGCGGCAGCGTCGACCACCGCACGCTGCTCGGCGGTGAACCCGGTGGTGCCGATGACGATGGCCTTGTTCAGCGCGATGCAGGTGTCCAGCGCGGCGAGCGTCGCCTCCGGCCGCGTGAAGTCGATCAGCACATCGAAGTCGGCCGCCGCAGCCCGCAGGTCATCGCCGACTTTAAGGCCCTCCCGGTTGATCGCGCTGCCGACTTCCGCATGACCGGCGCGCTCGATGGCGGCGCCGAGCCTGACCTGGGCATTGGCCTCGGCGGCGGTGATGAGGGCGCGGCCCATGCGGCCGGTGGCGCCGAGGATGGCGATGCGGGTGGTGCTCATGAGGCGGTCACTTCTGCAAAGACGGTTGAATCGGGGGGCGCATAGCTTAGCGACGCGCTGCTGCCGCGTCCCGCGGCGCCCCCAAATGGCCGCCCAAGGCCCCAAGGCTGCGAGACGCTCAGCGCCTCTCCAGACGCTTGGCCTGCTGCCACAGCGCTTCCATCGCCTCGAGACGCTGCGGATCGCCCGGCGGCGGCAGCTGCTGCAGATGGGCGCAGATATGCGCGAAGCGGCGCGCGAACTTGGCATTGCTGCGCGCCAGCGCCGTGGCAGCGTCGACGCCGAGATGGCGGGCGATGTTGACCGCCATGAACAGCAGATCACCCAGCTCGTCCTCGACGGCGTCGCGGCTGATCTGCGTGGCGTCCTTGAGCTCGCCGATCTCCTCGGCCAGCTTGTCCCACAGCTCGTCGACGTGGCGCCAGTCGAAGCCGAGCGCGGCGGCTTCGCGCTGCTGCTGCAGCGCCTGCGCCAGCGGATCGCGCGGCGTCTCGTTCATCGCCGCGCCACCCGCTCGACCAGATCCCAGAGCATGCCGGCGGTCGCGCCCCAGATCCGGTAGTGCTGCCACATCAGCTCCATGATCGGCAGCGCCGCGCCGCCGCGCTCGATGGTCTTGCGCGCGAAGTTGGCCGGGTCCAGGGCGACGTTCAGCGGCACCTCGAAGACCTCGGCGACCTCGGCGGCCTGCGGGCGCAAGTCCAGCTCGCCATCGATCAGGCCGACCACCGGCGTGACCATGAAATTGGAGATCGTCGGGTAATCATCCAGATACCCGAGCACCTCGACCCGCTGCGGGTCGATGCCGACTTCCTCCTGCGCCTCGCGCAGCGCGGTGTCGACCGCAGTGATGTCGGCCGCGTCCTTTGCGCCGCCCGGGAATGCGATCTGTCCGCCGTGCGAGCGCATGTCCGGCGCGCGCACCGTGAGCAGCAAACTCAGGGCATCGCCACGGCGCAGCACCGGCGCCAGCACCGCGGCCGGTCGCATGCCGCGGCGCATCATCGCGTCGAGATTGTCCTGATGCAGCCGCGACAGGCCCAGGTCGGCGACGGGGCGCGGCGTTTCCAGCTTCGTATCGGCCAGCGCGAGCCGCAGGCGGCGTTCGAGCAAGGGGGTATGGGGGACAGCGGACGTCATGGCGACGATTCTAACGGATGCGCTGCAAAGGCCCCTTGGCCGCCGCGCCGTAGAATCGCGCGATGAACGAGAGCGCCCCGGATGACCGCTGGACCACGCTGCGCGAACTCGACCGCGAATGCGGTCTGGGCAAGGGCGCGGCGTTCCGCGCGTTCAAGCGTCTGGCGCCGACGCTGCGGGAAGCCGCCGACTTCCGCGTGGTCGACGCCGATTCCGCCGAGGGCGCGGCGCTGCGCGCGGCCGATCGCTGCTATGCGTCCAGCGTCAAGTTGATCCTGCTGTCCGCGGCGACGGCCGCGCGGCTGCGCGACGAACTGACCGGCGGCGCCTGAGCAGCGTTTCCGGCATCGGCACGCTGCGCTAGCATCGACCTGTCCACCGGCGGGAGCGCCCATGTCAGCCTCAGCCTTGCTGAAGAACCTGCCGCAGGCGTTCACCCCGGACGCCGCCACGGGCGCCGACTGCATCATCCAGTTCAACTGTTCCGAACCGGTCCACGCCATCATTCAGAACGGCCGCTGCAGTGTCGCCGATGGCAGCGCCGCCGCCCCCGACGTCACCGTGACCATGGACGATGACGACCTGATCGCCCTGCTCAGGGGCGAGCTCAACGGCATGGCCGCCTACATGACCGGCCGCCTGCAGGTCGACGGCGATCTGTTCCTCGCGCAGCGACTGCCCAGCCTCTTCGACCCCGACAAGCTTTGAGCACCCCTGACTGCCCTGCCCCGGCCGGCGACGCCCGGGCGTCCTCCTTTGTCCTTGAAAACGCCGCCGACGGCCTCAGCCTGCGCGCGCTGCATCGTCCGCAATTCAAGCCGCTGCGCTGCGACTGGACCGGCGCCGAGGTCCGTCGCCGCATCGCCGCCGGCAAGAAGCAGCTGCTGGCGCGCGCGATCGGCCTGCACAAGCGCGCCGAGCTGACGGTGCTGGATGCCACTGCCGGCCTCGGCCGCGACGGCTTCACGCTGGCCGCGCTCGGTGCCCGCGTGACGATGTGCGAGCGCGAACCCCGCTTCGCGCAGCTGCTCGCCGATGCGCGCGCTCGCGCCCTGGCCGACGCCGCGCTGGGCGCCGCCGCCGCGCGCACGGAGTTGATCGCCGGTGAAGCGCGCGCCACGCTCGAATCCGGCCGGCGCTGGGACGTGGTGCATCTGGACCCCATGTATCCGCATCAGGGCAAGCAGGCGCTGCCGCAGAAGGAAATGCAGCTGCTGCGCGAACTGACCGATGGCGACCCGGACGCCGACGCCCTGCTCGAACCGGCGCTGGCGGCGGCGCTGCAGCGCGTCGTGGTCAAGCGGCCGCGCGGAGCGCCTTTCCTCGCTGGCCGCGCGCCGAGCTTCCAGCTCGATGGCACGCAGGCCCGTTACGACATCTATCTGCCCACAGCCCGCTGAGTCAGCGCCGCGGACCGCGCCGCTACAATGGCGCCCCCTCAAGATCCCCACGTCCATCTTCCGGAGCCGCCGATGCCCGCCCTGCGCATTCCTGCCGATCTCGCCGACAACGTCAGCCGCGCGCTCGCCGAAGACGTGGGCGCCGGCGACCTCACCGCGCGGCTGGTACCGGCAGACCAGGCCGGCGCCGCGCGCGTGATCACGCGCGAGGCTGCCGTGATCTGCGGCCGGCCCTGGGTCGACGAGGTGTTCCGCCAGCTCGATCCGGCGATCGACGTGCGCTGGGACGTCGAGGACGGCCAGCAGGTGCAGCCGGACCAGCAGCTCTACACGCTCAAGGGCCCGGCGCGCGCGCTGCTGACCGGCGAGCGCGCGGCCCTGAACTTCCTGCAATGCCTGTCCGGCACCGCCACCGCCGTGCGCCGCTACGTCGACGCGGTGGCCGGCACCGGCTGCAAGATCGCCGACACCCGCAAGACCCTGCCGGGCCTGCGCAATGCGCAGAAGTACGCAGTGCTCTGCGGCGGCGGCATCAATCACCGCATCGGCCTCTACGACGGCATTCTGATCAAGGAAAACCATGTCGCCGCCGCCGGTGGCATCACGCAGGCGATCGCGCAGGCGCGCGCGCTGCACGCCGGCGTGCCGCTGATGAGCGAGGCAGAGACGATGGATCAGGTCCGCGCCGCACTGGCGGCCGACGTCGACCTGCTGCTGGTCGACGATTTCAGCCACGAGCAGATCCGTGAAGCCGTGGCGCTGACGCGCGCGCACCGCGCCGGCGGCGGCAAGACCGTGATCGAGTACTCCGGCGGCGCGACGCTGGAAACGGTGCGCGGCTATGCCGAGTGTGGCGTCGACCGCATCGCCATCGGCGCCATCACCAAGCACGTGCACGCGGTCGATCTGTCGATGCGTTTCATCTGAGCCGGCGCGGCGCCGCTCAGACGGCGGTGTGCAGGCGTGATTCGATCAGCGCCAGCTGCGCGCCGAATTCTTCGACCGCCACCGCCTTGCTGAAGTAGAAGCCCTGCGCCTCGTCGCAGAGACGGTCGCGCAGATAGCGCAGCTGCTGCTCGCTTTCGACGCCCTCGGCGATCACCCGCATGCCCAGGCTGTGCGCCATCGCGATGATGGCGTTGATGATCGCCGCGTCGGCCGCGTCGCTGGCCAGATCGCGGACGAATGAGCGGTCGATCTTGATCTTGTCGATCGGAAACCGCGTCAGGTACGACAGGCTCGAATAGCCGGTGCCGAAATCGTCCACGACGATGGTGACCCCGAGCCGGCGCAGCAGATCGAGCATGCGCGTGCCCTCGCCCGGGTTCTGCATCAGGATGCCCTCGGTGATCTCGATCTCCAGCCGCTGGGCCGGCAGGCCGCTGGCGGCCAGCGCCTCGCGCACGCTGCCCAGCCAGTCGCCGTGCTGGAACTGCCGTGGCGAGACATTGACGGCCAGGCGCAGCGGCGTTTCCAGCGCCTCGCTGAGGTGCACGCAGTCCTCGCAGGCGCGGCGCAGCACCCAGGCGCCGAGCGGCAGGATCAGGCCGGTTTCCTCGGCCAGTGGAATGAAGCGGTCCGGCGCGATCGTGCCCTGTCCGCGATGCTCCCAGCGCACCAGCGCCTCGATGCCGACCACGCGATGCTCGCGCAGACAGATCTCCGGCTGGTAGTGGATGGTCAGCCGCTGCTCCTCGATCGCACGGCGCAGCGCACCGCTGAGCGCGAGCCGGTCCTCGGCCTGCTTGAGCAGGCCCGGCATGAACCACTGGAAGTTGCTGCGGCCGAGCGACTTGGCCTCGTACATTGCCGTATCGGCGAACTTGAGCAGCTCTGCCGGCTCGCTGCCGTCGGCCGGAAACAGGCTGCCGCCGACACTCGCCGTCACCAGCAGCTCGTGCTCGTCGATCATCACCGGCGCACTGAGCTGCTCGCGCATCAGCCGGATCGCCGGCTCCAGCGACTCGCGCGTGCCGGCGTCGGTCAGCACCACGACGAACTCGTCACCGCCGAGCCGCGCGACGGTGTCGGCCTCGCGCACGCTGCCCTGCAGGCGCGCCGCCACCGCCAGCAGCAGGCGGTCACCGGTCATGTGGCCGAGCGAATCGTTGACGCGCTTGAAGTGATCGAGATCGAGCAGCAGCACGGCGACGGCACGGCCATGCCGCTGCGCGCCGCGGATCGCCATGTCGAGGCGATCGAGCAGCAGCGAACGGTTGGGCAGGCCGGTCAGCGCATCGTGATGCGCCATGTGGCGGATATAGGCTTCGGCGCGCTTGCGCTCAGTGATGTCGTAGGCAACCTTCAGGAAGCCGCCGACCTGGCCGTTCTCGTCGCGGATCGCGGTGATCGCGATATTCACCGGCACGCGCGAGCCGTCCTTGCGCACGTAGGTCCACTCGCGTTCGTCGACCGCCTCCTGGCTGCCGGAGGCGACGATGACTTCGAAGTTGGCCGGAATGCGCCGGTTCTGCTGCTGCGACAGTTCGGCGGCGCGGCGTTCCAGCTCGCGCGAGTCATGCATCACCAGCGTCGACACGCCGATCAGCTCCTGCGGCGCATAGCCGAGCAGGCGCACCGCCGCCGGATTGACGGCGAGGATCACGCCGTCACGGCCGATCGCGATGACACTGAACGGCAGGCTGTCGAGGATCGACTGGCGCAACTCGTTGGCCTGCAGCAGGCGCTGCGCGAATTCCATCTGCCGGCGACTGCTGATGTCGATCACCGCGGCGAGCACGAAACTGCCTTCCTCGGTGCGCAGCGGGTTCAGGCCGATCTCGATCGGCACTTCGACGCCGTCCTTGCGCAGCCCGTAGAGATCGCGGCCGGCACCCATCGCACGCGTCGCCGGCTGGCTCAGGAAGTGGGCGCGGAAGTGGCCGTGCTGGGCGCGGAAGCGTGGCGGGATCAGCATCTCGATCGGCTGGCCGAGCAGTTCGTCGCGGCTGTAGCCGAACAGCGCTTCGGCCTGCGAGTTGATCAGCGCGATCGCGCCGGCGCGATCGATCATCAACATCGCGTTCGGCGCCGCCTCGACCACCAGGCGCAGGCGCTCCTCGCCGCGCTTGCGCTCGGTGAGGTCGACGATCGACGCCAGCACGAAGCTCGTCTCGCGCACGCGCAGCGGGTTCAGGCCGATCTGGATCGGCACCTCGCTGCCATCGGCGCGCAGGCCGTAGAGATCGCGGCCGGCGCCCATCACGCGTGTTGCCGGCGTCGCGAAGAACTGATTGCGGAAATCGCCGTGGCGGCTGCGAAAGCGCGCCGGCACCAGGATGTCGATGGGCTGGCCCAGCAGCTGCTCGCGGACATGTCCGAACAGGTCGAGCGCCGGCGCATTGGCCATCGCGATCGCGCCGCTGCCGTCGACCACCAGCATCGCGTTCGGCATCACCTCGATGACGCGACGCAGCGCCGCTTCGTCGACGGCGGCGGCCAACGCGAAGTCGGCCGCGAAAGCCTCGTCGCGGTGCGTCTGCCCCTCATCGTCGATCATGCCGCCCTCTCCTGGTCGCTTCTGCCGGACGCTGTCGTCCGCCTCGAAACGGGCGCGCAGGCCTCGCATCGATGAAGATGCTAGGACAGCCCGCCAGCGCTGCGATCGCGTCCGGCCGCTCCGGCGCTACCGTTCATCGCATCAGGCAGCAGCCGGGCGATGACGGCGCCGACTCGCGCCGGATCGCCGCTGGTGCGCCAGCTCCGCAGCACCGCTGCCGCCGTTGCTTGCAGGCCTTCACGCCGCAACACGCGTTCGGTCTGCCGTGCGACGGCGGCGCCGGTATCCAGCAGGCTGACTTCAGGCCCGGCGATCGTCGCGATCGCCGCGCGCAGGAACGGATAGTGCGTACAGCCCAGCACCAGCGTGTCGGCGCCCTGCGCCAGCAGCGGTTCGACATAGCGCCGCAACAGCGCATCCAGCGCCGGCCCCTGCAGTTCCCCACGCTCGACAAACTCGACCAGACCCGGACAAGGCTGGGTCACCACGCGAACATTGTGGCCGTGCTGCGCCTGCAGCCGCAGGAACTTGTCGCCGGCCACCGCCGCGCCGGTGGCCAGCACGCCGATCACGCCGCTGCGCGTCTGCGCGACCGCCGGCTTGATCGCCGGCTCGACGCCAACGAAGCTGATCGGGTACGTCGCGCGCAGCTGTTCGATCGCCGCGATCGTTGCCGTATTGCAGGCGACGACGATCAGCTTGGCGCCGGCCGCCAGCAGCTCCTCGGTGATCGCGGCGGCGCGGGCGGTGATCTCCGCCGCCGGTTTGCCGCCGTACGGGCAATGGCCGCTATCGGCGTAGTAGATCGTCGATTCATGCGGCAGCAGCGCGTGGATCTCGCGCAGGATCGACAGCCCGCCGACGCCCGAGTCGAAAACCCCGATCGGCGCCTGGCTCATGCCATGGCTTCCATTTCAGTAGCGCTGAAGAAGGCTTCGAGCTCGGCGTTAAACGCCGCCGGGAATTCGGTCGGCAGCGCGTGATGGGCGCCGGCCACGGTGCGCAATCGCGCCTGCGGCATCAGGCGGCTGAACTCGGCGATATCCTCGGCGGCGAAATAATCGTGCTCGGCCTCGATCACCAGCACCGGCATCGGCAGGCGCCCGAGCGCCTCGCCGGCGCGCCAGTGCGTCAACGCGGTCAGCCCGGCCAGATAGCTGCAGCGCGAGTTGCGTGCACCGCGCGTGATGGTCTTGGCGCGCAGGCCGGACTGCGCCGCCTCCGGATACATCTTCCAGGCGATGCGCTGCGCCAGCCGCTTCGGTCCCAGCGTCGCCATCATCAGATAGCGGTAGCCGAACTCGAAGAAATGCCGCGGCCGGCGCGGCCGGAACGATGGCAGGCTGTTGCAGATGACCAGCCGCTCGATCGGCGCTGGCGCGTCGATCGCCATCTGCTGCGCGACCGCGCCGCCCATCGAGTGACCGACCAGCGTGTAGCGCTCGACGCCAAGCTGCTGCAGCAGCCGCGAGATGTCGCGTGCCAGGCGCGGAATCGTCACCCAGCGGTGGCCGCGCGGGGTCTGGCCGAACCCGCGCAGCTCCGGCGCGATCACGCGGAAGGCGTGCGAGAAATGCGGAATCTGCTGCTCCCAGTCGGCGACGCTGCCGCCGAGGCCGTGCAGGAACACCAGTACCGGACCGCTGCCGACATCGACGTAATGCAGCTGCAGATCGTCGACCGCCAGCCGCGGCATCAGTAGTCCCGCGAGCCCTGGCTGGGCGTGCAGAAGCAGCGCGCGTAGACCCCGTGCGGATCGTTGAAGCCGGTCAGCACGCGCTCGATGTCGCTGCGCATCAGGAACCGGCTCAGCCAGTGAGCGGCGCCGGACGGCAGCCAGCGGCCCATGATCTGCAGCCGGCTGCTGCCGGAGAAATCGGCGATCAGCTGCTTGGCGAAATCCAGCCGCGGCCGCATCTCGCGCAGCTCGTACTGGTCCTCGTCGAGTCCGGCGATCTGCGCCGCCGCCGCCGTGGCCTGATCGAGCCCGCCGATCTCGTCGACCAGACCGAGCGCCTTGGCGCGGCCGCCGCTCCAGACGCGGCCGCGGGCGATGCTGTCGACCTTGTCGACCGGCATCGCGCGAGCCTTGGCGACACCGCCGACGAAGTCGCGATAACCCTTGTCGATCTGTGCCTGGATGATGCGGCCGTATTCGGCCGGCAGCGGCCGGTCGAGCCGCAGGCTGCCGGCTAGCGGCGTGGTGCCGACGCCATCGCTATGCACGCCCCACTTGGCCAGCGCGCGGTCGATGGTCGGGATCAGGCCGAATATGCCGATCGAGCCGGTGACCGTGGCGTCGTGCGCGAAGATGCGGTCGGCGTCCATCGAGATCCAGTAGCCGCCGCTGGCGGCGAGCGTCGACATCGAGGCCACCACCGGCTTGCCGTCGGCCTTGAGGCTGTTGACGGCGCGGCGGATCTGCTCGGACGCCCAGACGCTGCCGCCCGGCGAATTGACGCGCAATACCACGGCGGAGACCTCGTCGTCGCGGCGCGCCTGGTCGAGCAGGTCGACGATCGCATCGCCGCCGGCCTGCCCGGTCTGGCCCGGGCCGTCGACGATCTCGCCCTGCACGACCACCAGCGCGATCGTGCTCTTGCCCTCGCCCTTCTGGCGCGCGTCGCGCGCGGCGGCCGCCAGGTAATCGAGGTAGTAGACCTGGCGGAAGCTGCCGATCTCGTCGTCGAAACCGACGATCGCGCCCATGCGCTTGCGGAACTCGTCCTGGGTCTCGATGCTGGTGACCAGCTTGGCTTCCTTGGCGTAGGCGGCGGCATCGCCTTTCAGGCGGTCCATGCCGTCGGCCAGATTGCGCACGTACAGATCGGCGACGTTCGGCTGCTGCTGGCGTGCCTCGCCGATGCGGCGGCCGTAGATCGACCACAGGTCGCCGAGCCAGTCGAGGCTGGCGGCGCGCGCTTGTTCCGACATGTCGTTGCGGGTGAACGGCTCCACCGCCGATTTGTACTCGCCGACACGGAACACGTGGACATCGACACCCAGCTTGTCGAGCGCCTCCTTGAAGTAGTTGCCGTAAGCGCTGAACCCTTCGATGTCGACGCTGCCGAACGGGTCGATGACCACCTCGTCGGCCTGCGCGGCGGCGTAGTACGCGGTCTGGTCGTAGTACGGGCTCCAGGCGATGATCTTCTTGCCGCTGGCGCGGAAGTCCTGCATCGCCGCCGTCAGCTCCTGCAGTTGCGGCAGGCCGGCGCCGGTCATGCCGTCGAGCTTGAGGACCGCGAACGGGATGCGCGCATCGTCCTTGGCGGTTTCCAGCGCCTCGACCAGCGCGCGCAGCGAGGACTGCGACGGCGGCAGGCCGTTGAGGTTCTCCAGCAGACGCTGGCCCGGGTCCAGATCGATCTGGTCCACCAGCTCGCCGCTCGGCGCCAGGATCAAGGGCATGTTGTCCTCGACGACCGCTCGGCCGCCGCTGCGCAGCATGAACCAGGCGAATGCCAGCGAGCCCAGCACCGAAACGATCACCACCAGCTTGAGCAGCGTGCTGACCGCCAGCCACAGCAGATTGAACAGGCGCACGATCACGGAACGCGGTTTGTCGGACATGAATTCTGGCTCTCGAAAGAGACGTCGGTGAAGAAGGATTCAGACCGCGCTCAGACGCGGCGGAAAATGACGGAACCGGCCGAGTAGCCGGCGCCGAAGGCGCACAGCGCGGCGATGTCGCCGGCAGCCAGGTCGGCGTGGTACTTGTGCAATGCAATCACCGAGCCGGCCGAACTGGTGTTGGCGTACTCGTCGAGGATCACCGGCGCTTCGTCGGTGCGGGCGTCGCGGCCCAGCACGCGGCGGGCGATCAGCTCGTTCATGCCCAGGTTGGCCTGATGCAGGAACAGCCGCCTGATGCGCTCGCCGGCGATACCCAGTTCGGCGAAATGCGCGCTCAGCAGCTCGGCGACCAGCGGCACCACTTCCTTGAAGACCTTGCGGCCCTCCTGCCGGAACAGCAGCTCGTCCCAGCGCCGCGGTGGCGTCTCGCCGGCGTTGAGAAACCCGAAGTCGTTGCGGATGTTGTTGGAGAAGCGCGTGGCCAGGCGCGTGCCGAGCACCTCGAAGACGACCGGCGAGCGCGTCTGGTCGAGCCGCTCGACCAGCACCGCGGTGGCGGCGTCGCCGAAGATGAAGTGGCAGTCGCGGTTGCGCCAGTTGAGGTGGCCGCTGCAGATCTCCGGGCTGATCACCAGCGCCGCCCGCGCACTGCCGGCCTGCACGGCGTCGACCGCGGCGCGGATGCCGAAGGCCGCCGAGGCGCACGCCACGTTCATGTCGTAGGCGTAGCCGCCGACGCCGAGCAGGCTCTGGATCTCGACGCTGATCGCCGGATACGGGCGCTGCAGGTTCGAGCAGGCGACGACCACGAAATCGATGTCGGCGGCGTCGCGGCCGGCGGTCGCCAGCGCCTGGCGCGCGGCGGCGACGCCCATCTCGGCCATCAGCGAGGGTTGGTCCTCGCCACGCCGCGCGATCCGCGGTCGCATGCAGTCGATGTCCAGCACGCCGTCCTTGTCGACGACATGGCGCGAACGGATGCCGGAGGCCTTGACGATGAATTCGCTGCTCGACGGCTGCAGCGCCTGCTGCTCGCCAGCAGCGATGGCTGCGGCGCGCGTGTGATTGTGGCGCTCGACGTAGGCATTGAACGACGCCACCAGTTCGTCGTTGGAAATCGACGCCGCAGGCGTGAACAGACCGGTGCCGGTGATCGCAGCTTGGTTCATGGCGTCCAGCGTGAGAACTGCAGGGAGAGAGCCCGGATTCTACCCGCCTACTCGATGCTCCAGCCGGCCCTGGAGATCGCCAGGTTCAGCGTATCGCGGACCTCGCGTTCGCGGCGGATCGACAGGTGCGAGCCCTGGTACCACTGGATCGGCACGTTCCAGTGCTGTGCCAGCGCCAGCGCGTGATGCGGCACGGTGATGCGGTCGCCGGTGGCGGCAACGATGAACAGGCGCTCGCGCGGCACGCGCGGCGCGCGCTGCAGCGGCGACACCGGCGCGATCACCTTGCGGTAGCGCGCCTCGTCGAGGCCGTGTGCGGCGTAGAAACGGCGGTGCGCCGGCGGCGCGACGCTCCACAGCGCGCGCGCCAGATCGACGACCGGAATGCCGGCGACGACGAAGTCGAGATCGGGCTCGTAGTTGGCGAGCAGCGCGGCGTTGTAGGCGCCCAGCGAGATACCGAACACGCCGACCCGCGCGCCCGGCTCATTGACGCGCAGCCAGGCCAGCGTGCGGCGCAGATCCCACAGCGCCTGCGCCTCGGCGTAGACCAGATCGGAGAGATCGCCATCGAGAAAATGGTCGCCGGAACGCCAGCCACTGCTGCGCGGACCGTGCAGCGGCAGGACCGGCTGGATGATGTTGAGGCCCAGCTTGTGATGCAGCCAGGCCGGCGCGAACAGGCTCAGATCCGTCCACGGTGAACCCATACGATAGCCATGGATGCACAGCAGCCACGGCCGTGGCTTGCCGGGATGGCGCAGGATGCGGACGTGGCAATCGGCGTTGCGGACGTGGCTCTTCCACGTCGAGGCATTGGGCAGCTCGGCCGGCGGCAGGTAGGCGCTGTCGAAGCGCAGGATCTCGAAGTCCTGGCGATAAACATGGCCTCGGTCGATATAGCTTTCCTCCGGCGCCGGCGGCGCCGGATGCATCGCATCCGGATCGACGTCCCAGCCGCGGCCCTGCAGCGCATCCTCCATGCGCAGCGAATCCTCGCAGGTGCGCACTGCGGCCTGCCCGCTCGGAATGCGTGCGCCGCCGACGAAATAGCCGAGCACGGCCTCGTCGATGGCGATCTTGAAATCCATCAGCAGCGACGACTCCGGCGCCGTGGCACCGAGGAAGCGCGGTGCGCGGCGCATGGCCATGCGGCCCGAGGCCAGCACGCTGGCCAGCGACAGCGCCGCGGCGAATACCGCGGTGCCGAAATCGGAAACCAGCCAGGCCGGCAGCGTCAGCAGCAGGCCGAGAAAGCCGCCGATCGACATCAGGCTGATGGTGCGCGGATCGCCTGGCGTCATCAGCACGCCGATGCCGGACGCCAGCAACAGGCTGCCCGGCAGCACCGACCAGACCAGCCAGCCGAAGCCGTCGCCGGCCAGCAGCCAGAACAGGCCGGCCACGATCGGCAGCCAGGCCAGAGGTTCCCACTGTCGCGGTTTCGGATATTCCATGCCGTCGCGTCTTCTGCGTCCGAGGACTACTTCTGGAGGAGCTGCGCGAGCCAGCCGCCGCCGGCCGCCAGCATCAGCAGGAGCACGCCCTGCGCCGGCCAGCGCCAGCGGGCCACGCGGCGCTGGCCGACGAAGGCAGCGGCAGCAACGGCGCTGAGCAGCACGAACAGACCGGTGATCTGGCCGATCTGCTGCCATTCACCGCGCATGCGCGGCGTCGCGTCGAGATAGAACGAGTAGATGATGAACACCACGCCCAGCATCAGCGCGAACGTCGCCGCCAGCGCCAGCATCACCGCATTGAACAGAGTCAGAGCCTTCATGCCTTTCTTTGGTGTTTCGTTTTCAATCCCTGGCGCGGGGCCGCCGCATCGTGCGGCGCAGCGGCACCAGCAGCTCGCGCGCCACGGCCGGTTGCTGGGAGGCAGCGCGCAGCAGCAGCCGCACGAAGCCACGCAGGATGCGATCGCGGTTGGCGATCAGGCCGCCGATCATCGGCACGCGGCGCTGGTCGATCACGGTAACGCGCTCGTGCGGGCGATCGCCGAAGTTGAAGCGCACCGTCAGCTCGATGTCGAGCGGTTCGGCCTTGCGGCCGCGCTTGCGCGGCTGCGGTCCGTCGGGCTTGCCGCGAGCTTTCGATATCATGCGCGCCAATCCCTCATCCGAAACCCCTCGAGCGTCGATGACCGACAACCTGCTCGTCTTCGCCCACGGAAAAGAAAGCGGCCCGTGGGGAACCAAGATCACGCACCTCGCGAATATCGCGCGCCAGCGCGGCTTCGAGGTGCTCAGTCCAGATTATAGTCACACCCCCGATCCGCGCGTCCGCGTCGCGCAGCTGGTGGAAATCGCCCCCAAGGCCAAGCGACTGGTGCTGGTCGGCTCCAGCATGGGGGGCTACGTGTCCGCCCTCGCCTGTGCCGCGCTCAAGCCCGACGCGCTGTTCCTGATGGCGCCCGCCTTGTATTTCGCCGGCTGGGAGGAAGAGCCGGAAGGCATTCCGCAACGCTGCACCGTGGTGCACGGCTGGCACGATGACATCGTGCCGCTGGCGCAGGCGCAGCGCTTTGCCAAGCGCCACAGCGCGGCGCTGCACATTCTGGATTCCGGACACACCCTCAACGAGCAGCTGGATCTGCTCGGGCTGCTGCTCGACCAGCAGTTGTCCCTGGTCCTGGCCGACAAGCCTTGAGCCAGCGCCCATGACGCTGGAAGCGGCGTATTCGCAGGCCCGCTACCGCCTGTTGCTGCCGAACGGCGTGTACGTGCACCGTGTCGGCGTCGTCAATGCGCAGATCGACGCCAGCCTGCGCGACGCCAGCTGCAGTTCGCACTGGCACCTGATCACGCCGTGCAATCCGCGCTCGCGACAACTCGACGCCTTCGAGAATACCGAGCGCCTGCGCCGCTTCGCCGACGAGCTGGGTACGCATGCCTGGGAGCACGCGGCGGCGATCAGCGAGGCCGACAACGGCGACTGGCGCGAGGCCGGCTACATCATCCTGGATGCCCCCGATCACGCGATGCGGGCGCTGGCGCAGCGCTACGAGCAGAGCGCACTGCTGTACGGCGCGCTCGATCAGGCGCCGCAGCTGGTCTGGCTGGATCGCTGAAGCCGAGCGCCTATGTCCGACTCTTGCGGTCGCTGTGGCCCAGCGCGCGATCCGGCGCCACGCGATCGCGGATCGCCTGCTTGAGCAGCGGCAGATCGGCAAAACCGTGATCGCGCGCGCGGTCAGCCAGCACCTCGCCATCGAGGAGGATGCGGAACACGCCGCTGGGCGCCGGCTTGAGCGCGACCTCGCCCAACTCGGTCTCGAAGGTGGTCAGCAGCTCCTGGGCGTACCAGGCGGCGCGCAGCAGCCAGCGGCAGCGCGGGCAGTACTCGATCTCGATGCGATGGCTCATGCCCCTTCTCCAGTCGCCTCCCGGCGCGCGCGCGGCGCAGCGGGTGCGTAGACGCGGAACTCCGGCGGCATGCGCTTGGGCCGGCCGCTTTTCAGGTCCACCGACACCCATTGCGTCTGCCCGCGCAGCAGCGTCCGGCCGTCCGTGGCACGGATGATCTGGTAGCGCCGCCACATGCTCAGGCGGAAGTCGTTGTCATGCACCCAGGTGGCGATCTGCAGCGGGTCGCCGGCGAAGCTGGGCGCCAGGTAATCCAGTTCGTGCCGGCGCGCGACGCAGCCGGTGCCCAGCCTTTCGTAGGCAGCAAAGTCGAAGCCCAGGCTCACCGAATGCGCCCAGGCCACCTGTTCCAGCCAGGCCAGGTAGACCACGTTGTTGGTGTGGCCGAAGGCGTCCAGATGCTCGGGACCGACGGTCAGCGTCTGGATATAGGGATCGGCGACGTCCCAGGCGGGCACGGCATTCATGGCAGGGTTCGGTGAAAGCCGCCAAGCCTACCGATTTGCAGATTGCGGCGGCAGTCTCGAAACCGTAAAATTCAATTCGTACTGATTTGGTCTCTTTTCATCCAGCGATGTTGAAGCTCAGCAAACTCGCCGATTACGCCACCGTGCTGATGACCGCCGTGGCGCGTGAACCGGCACAGACGCAGACGGGTCAGGGCCTGGCCGAACGCACCCGCATTCCGCTGCCGACGGTTGCCAAGCTGCTCAAGGTCCTGACCAAGGGCGGTCTGCTCGAATCGCTGCGCGGCGCCCGCGGCGGCTACCGGCTGGCGCGGCCGGCCGAGCAGATTTCGGTCGCCGACATCATCGGTGCGCTCGAAGGCCCGATCGCCGTCACCGACTGCGCCGGCCACCGCGGCGGCTGCAGCATCGAGACCGACTGCGCAACGCGCGCCAACTGGCGGCTGATCAACACCGCGATCCGCGAGGCGCTGGAGGCGGTCACGCTGGCGCAGATGGTGCAGACCGCACCGGCCAGCGCCTCACCGCCACGTCGCAAGGAATTCCCGCTGGTCCGCCTGTGACGCGGACCCGCCCAATGGATAGCAAGCTCATGCCAGCCACTCCCCAGACTCTGATCCCCGCCCCGGCTCCCGACATCCAGGAGCTGGTGCGCAATCGCAAGTACGACGCCGGCTTCATCACCGACATCGAATCCGAGCGCGTGCCGCCGGGCCTCTCGGAAGACGTCGTGCGGCTGATCTCGGCGAAGAAGGAAGAGCCGGAATGGCTGCTCGACTTCCGCCTCAAGGCCTATCGCCGCTGGCTGACGATGGACGAGCCGAAGTGGGCGCACGTGCAGTATCCGCAGATCGACTATCAGGCGATCTCGTACTACTCCTCGCCGAAGTCGATGGCCAACAAGCCCAAGACCCTGGCCGACGTCGACCCGAAGCTGCTGGAGACTTACAAGAAGCTCGGCATTCCGCTCAAGGAACAGGAGATCCTCGCCGGCGTGCAGAACGTCGCCGTCGACGTGGTGTTCGACTCGGTGTCGGTGGCCACCACCTTCCGCGAGAAGCTCAAGGACGCCGGCGTGATCTTCTGTCCGATCTCCGAGGCGGTGCGCGAGCATCCGGAACTGGTCAAGAAGTATCTCGGCAGCGTGGTGCCGTTCGCCGACAACTTCTACGCGGCGCTGAACTCGGCGGTGTTCTCGGACGGCTCGTTCGTGTTCATCCCCAAGGGCGTGCGCTGCCCGATGGAGCTGTCGACCTATTTCCGCATCAACGAGCGCAACACCGGCCAGTTCGAGCGCACGCTGATCATCTGCGAGGACGACGCCCAGGTGTCGTACCTGGAAGGCTGCACCGCGCCGCAGCGCGATGAAAACCAGCTGCATGCGGCCGTCGTCGAGCTGGTTGCGCTGGATCGCGCCGAGATCAAGTACTCGACCGTGCAGAACTGGTATCCGGGCGACGAGAACGGACGTGGCGGCATCTACAACTTCGTCACCAAACGCGGCGACTGCCGCGGGCGGGCCAGCAAGATCTCGTGGACCCAGGTCGAGACGGGTTCCGCGATCACCTGGAAGTATCCGAGCTGCATCCTGCGCGGCGACGACTCGGTCGGAGAGTTCTACTCGGTGGCGCTGACGCATCACCGCCAGCAGGCCGATACCGGCACCAAGATGATCCACATCGGCAGGAACACCAAGTCGACGATCGTCTCCAAGGGCATCTCCGCCGGCCATGGCCAGCAGGCCTACCGCGGCCTGGTGCGCGTGCTGGAAAAGGCCGAGGGCGCGCGCAACCACACGCAGTGCGACTCGCTGCTGATCGGCCCCAACTGCGGCGCGCACACCTTCCCGTACACCGAGATCCGCAACCCGGGCGCCGTCGTCGAGCACGAGGCGACCACCTCGAAGATCAGCGAGGACCAGCTGTTCTACTGCCGCACGCGCGGCATCCGCGAGGAAGATGCGGTATCGATGATCGTCAACGGCTTCTGCAAGGACGTGTTCAAGGAGCTGCCGATGGAGTTCGCCGTCGAAGCGCAGAAGCTGCTGCAGGTGTCGCTTGAGGGTGCGGTGGGCTAAAGCCCCTCATCCGGCGCTGCGCGCCACCTTCTCCCGCAAGCGGGAGAAGGGAAAAACCTCTCCCTCTCCCGCTTGCGGGAGAGGGCCGGGGTGAGGGCAATCTCTCTCACCCGATGATCAATTCAGTGGAATCCGTGGTTATGTCCCTACTCCAAGTCGAAAACCTGCAGGCAACGATCAACGACAAGCCGATCCTCAAGGGTCTGGACCTGACGGTGAACGCCGGCGAAGTGCACGCCATCATGGGCCCCAACGGCGCCGGCAAGTCGACGCTGTCGAAGATCCTCGCCGGTGCCGAGGACTACGTCGTCACCGGCGGCGCGATCCGCCTGGCCGGCGAGGACCTGCTGCCGCTGACGCCGGAGCAGCGCGCTGCGCGCGGCGTGTTTCTCGGCTTCCAGTATCCGGTCGAGATTGCCGGCGTCAGCAACATGATGTTCCTCAAGGCGGCGATGAACGCGCAGCGCAAGGAACGCGGCGAGCCGGAGATGGCCACCAACGATTTCCTCGCCTGGGTCCGTCATCGCGTCAAGCAGATGAAGATGGACACCGCGATGCTGTCGCGCGGCGTCAACGAAGGCTTCTCGGGCGGCGAGAAGAAGCGCAACGAGATCCTGCAGATGCTGGTGCTGGAACCCAGGCTGATGGTGCTCGACGAGACCGACTCCGGCCTCGACATCGACGCGCTCAAGATCGTCTCCGAAGGCATCAACGCCATGCGCTCGCCCGAGCGTGCCACCGTGCTCGTCACCCACTACCAGCGCCTGCTCGACTACGTGCAGCCGGACTACGTGCACGTGCTCGCGCAGGGCCGCATCGTCCGTTCGGGCGGCCCGGAACTGGCGCGGGAACTCGAAGAGAAGGGCTACGGCTGGCTGCAGCAGGCGGCGTGATGACGATCCATGCTTCGTATGGCGAAGCGTTCACGCGCTTTGCCGATGCCCTGCCCGCCGCCGAACGCGCGCGCCGCCAAACTGCCTTCGGCGCCTTCGAGCGCGAGGGCTTTCCCGGCCGTGACATCGAGCGCTGGCACTACACCGACCTGACGCGCTTCGGCGCGCAGCCGGTGCAGCTTGCCGCCGCCGATGCAGGCGCCGATCTCGCGGCGCTCGCGCTCGATGGCTGCGAGCAGCGCGTCTGGCGCAACGGCCGCACGCAGCAGGCCTCTACGGCGGCGGCGCTTGCACCGATGGCGGGTGCGCACGAGGGCCTGTCGGGCCTGCACGAGGCCTTCGCCCTGCCCGGCCTGCAACTCGCGCTCGGCGCCGATGAAGCCTTGGCCAGACCTTTGCACCTGATCAGCGTCTCCTCGGCCAGCGTCGCCGGCGAGATGCATCACCTGGCGCACCGGATTTCGCTGGCGCGCGGCGCGCGTGCCGTGATCATCCTCGAGCAGATCGGCCTGCCCGGCGCAGCACGCTTCATCACCCAGACGCTGGGCGCGGAGCTCGGCGACGGCGCCGAGCTGACGCTGATCCGCCTGCAGAACGAATTCGATGCGACCACGCAGTGGCTGCAGACCCGCGTCAGCGTCGGCCGCGACGCGCGGCTGAAGATCGTCAACGTCGACTTCGGCGGCGCACTGATCCGCAACGACTGGAACGTGGTGCTGAACGCCCCCGGCGCCAGCGCCGAGATCTACGGACTGTTCGCGCCGGACGGCCGCACGCATCTCGACAACCAGTACGAGATCGAGCACGCCGCGCCGCATGGCACGAGCCGCGAGACCTTCCGTGGCCTCGGCTTCGGCAAGAGCCATTCGATCCTCAATGGCCGCGTCGTCGTAAAACCCGGCGCGATGAAGACCGACTCCGAACAGCGCATCGCCAATCTGATCTTCGCCAAGGGCGCCGAGATCGACGCCAAGCCGGAGCTGGAAATCTACGCCGACGACGTCAAGTGCGCGCACGGCGCCGCCTGCGGCCAGCTCGACGAGCAGGCGGTGTTCTACCTGCGCTCGCGCGGCGTGCCGCAGGCCGAGGCCCGCGCGCTGCTGACGCTGAGCTTCGCCAACGAAGTGCTGGCGCAGATCGGCCATGACGGCCTGCGGCGGCGCATCGCCGCGCAGATCGCCGCGCGACTCGGCAGTCGCATCGATACCGAGGCGCTGGCATGAGCGCGACTTTCGACCTGGAAGCGATCCGCGCCGAGTTCCCGATCCTGCGCGAGAAGGTGCGCGGCAAGCGCCTCGCTTATCTCGACAATGCCGCGACCACGCAGAAGCCGGAAGCAGTGCTGCAGGCGCTGGACCGCTACTACCGCACGTCCAACGCCAACGTGCATCGCGCGGTACATGACCTGGCCGAGCGCGCGACGCTGGCCTACGAGGGCGCGCGCGACCGCATCGCCGCCTTCCTCAACGCCGGCAGCCGTGACGAGATCGTGTTCACGCGCGGCACCACCGAGAGCATCAACCTGGTCGCGCGCTGCTTCGTCGGCGCGCGCCTCGAAGCCGGCGACGAAGTGCTGGTCACCGGCATGGAGCACCACTCGGACATCGTGCCCTGGCAGCTGGCCGGCGCCAAAACCGTCGCCGGCCCGGTCAACGAGCGCGGCGAGCTGATCTTCGACGAGTGGAAGAAGCTGCTGGGACCGCGCACCAAGCTGGTCGCCGTCTGCCAGATCTCCAACTCGCTGGGCACCATCAACCCGGTCGCCGAGATGATCGCCGAGGCGCACGCGCGCGGCATTCCGGTGCTGGTCGACGGCGCGCAGGCGGTCGCCCATCTGCGCGTCGACGTGCAGGCGCTGGACGCCGACTTCTACGCGTTCTCCGCGCACAAGCTTTACGGGCCGACCGGCTTCGGCGTGCTGTACGCCAAGCGCGCGCACCTGGAAGCGATGCCGCCCTGGCTCGGCGGCGGCGACATGATCCGCACGGTGGCGTTCTCCGGCAGCACCTGGAACGAGATCCCGTACAAGTTCGAGGCCGGCACGCCGGACATGGCCGGCGCGATCGGCTGCGCCGCCGGCATCGACTGGCTGCAGAGCGTCGGCATCGATGCCGCTGCCGCGCACGAGCACGAGCTGCTCGAATACGCGACCGCGCAGATGCAGGAGATCCGCGGCCTGAAACTGATCGGCACCGCGGCGAACAAGGCCGGCATCCTGTCGTTCGTGATGGACAACGCGCATCCGCAGGACATCGGCTCGGTGCTCGACATGGACGGCGTGGCGATCCGCACCGGCCATCACTGCACGATGCCGCTGATGGAGCGCTTCGGGCTGCCCGCCACCGCGCGCGCCTCGCTGGCGGTCTACAACGGTCGCGACGACATCGACCAGCTGGTCGCCAGTTTGCGCAAGGTGCAACGGCTGTTCGGTTAACGGCCGCCCGGATCGCAGCGAGCCCCTGGCGATGCCCGAGCCGAAGGTCGAGCTGGCCGAGCTGCAACGCATCCGCCGCGAGCGCCAGCTGCATGCGCGCTGGCCGGCTGAACTGGAGGCGGCGTATCGGGATTACCGGCGCCGTCACCACCGCATCCCGCGCAGCCTGCTGTTCACGATCCACAGCCTGCTGATCGGTGCCGCGCCGTGGTATGGCCAGCCGATCTTTCTGTTCGATCCGCGCGGCATGCCGGCGCTGGCGATCGTGCTCCACCTGGTCGGCGCAGCGGTGCTCGGCGTCGCCTGGCTCACCTACCGCCACGCCGGCAGCCGTCTCGCCAAGATCGCCCAGGCCATCGCCGTACACGTGCTGGGCCTTGGCGCGGTCGCCCTGCACTACCTCGCAACCCAGCGCTATCTGGAATTCACGCCGCTGATGGTCTGCGTCGTGGTCACCTCATTGCTGGCCTTCGGCGGGTACTCGCGACAGCGCATGGTGATCGGCGGCACCGTCTGCTTCGCGCTGAGCGTCCTGGTGGAAATGAATCTGGAAGCAGGACAGGTCGCCAATGTCCGCAGCTTCGGCCTGGTGCTGATGGGCCTCACCGCGGTGATGGCAGTGATCGCGCTCGACATCATCGCGCGCAGCGCCTGGATCGATCACCGCTGCGCCGCCCTGCTCGGCAGCATCGATCCCCTGACCGGACTGGGCACCCGCGCCGACTTCAACCAGCAGATCGGCCGGCGCTTCCAGCAGGCACGTCGTTACGGCCATCGCATCGCCATCCTGCTGCTCGACATCGACCACTTCAAGCAGCTCAACGACGGCCACGGCCACCTGTTCGGCGACGAGGTGCTGCGCGAGGTCGGCGCGCTGATCAGCCGCAGGCACGCCATGCGCTCCAGCGATCTGAAGATCCGCTTCGGCGGCGAGGAGATGCTGATTCTCTGGTACGACGTCGACGCCACGCAGGTGCAGGCGCTGACGCAAGCGCTACTGGACGACCTGCGCCAGCTGCTCCTGCACGAACCGCTGCGGCAGCAGGCGGTGCGCATCACCGCCAGCGCCGGCGTCACCCATCTGATTCCCGACGCCGCCACCGAGCCGCTGGCGGTACTGCGCCGCGCCGACGAGCTGCTCTATCAGGCCAAGGCACAGGGGCGCGACCGCGCCGTGATCGAGGCCTACCGGCCGGCCTGAAGGCGCAGGCTCAGAGGCATTCCTCGATCACCAGCTCGACGTTCTCACGGTCCTGCCAGCGGTTGATCGCCAGCCGATAGACCGCGCGCAGGCGATCATCGATGGGCTCGTGCTCGACCCCGCCGAAGTGGATCGCGCCCAGCGTCGCGCCGCTGGCGTGACGCAGCCGGTACTTGAGGTGCCGCTCGCCGACGATCCGGCGCTCGAGGATGTGGAACTCGCCCTCGAACAGCGGCGCGGCGAAGCCCTGGCCCCAGGGGCCGGCGAGTTCGAGGGCGCGCGCGGTGTCGATCGCCAGCTCGCTGCCCGCCAGCTCGCCGTCGGTCTCGATCGCGCGCAACAGCGCTGCGGCATCGAGCAGTTGCGCGCAGACCGCGTCGAAGGCCGTCATGAAACGCGGCAGTTCGGCTTCGCGCAGGCTCAGGCCGGCGGCCATCGCATGGCCGCCGAAGCGCTCGATCAGCGCCGGCTGCGCGGCGTCGATCGCCGCCAGCGCATCGCGCAGATGCAGGCCGGCGATCGAGCGGCCGGAGCCCTTGAGCATGCCCGCCTCCTGCGCCCGCGCGAAGGCGATCACCGGCCGGTGCAGCCGGTCCTTGAGCTTGGACGCCACCAGGCCGACGACCCCTTCGTGCCAGTCGTCGCGGAACACGCTGATGCCGGTGCCCGGCGCCTCGCTGTCGGCGGCTTCGACCAGCTCCAGCGCCTGCTCGCGCATCTGCGCCTCGATCTCGCGACGCTCGCGGTTGAAGCGGTCGAGCTGCTGCGCGTAGCCCAGTGCGGTTTCCTCGTCGGCAGCCAGCAGGCATTCGATGCCGGTGCGGATGTCGTCGAGCCGGCCGGCGGCATTGATGCGCGGGCCGAGCACGAAACCCAGATCGGTTGCCGACAACCGCTGCGGTTCGCGGCCGGCGACACGCAGCAGCGCCGTAACGCCTGGCCGCGCACGGCCGGCACGGATACGCGCCAGACCCTGCTGGACGAGGATGCGATTGTTGTAGTCCAGGCGCACGACGTCGGCGACGGTACCGATCGCGACCAGATCCAGCAGCTCTGCGAGGTTTGGCTCGCTGCGCATCGTGTAGTAGCCATCGGCACGCAGCCGCGCCCGCACCGCCAGCAGCAGGTAGAACATCACGCCGACGCCGGCCAGATGCTTGGATGCGAAGCCGCAGCCGGGCTGGTTGGGATTGACGATCGCGTCGGCCGCCGGCAGCTGAGCACCCGCCAGATGGTGATCGGTGATGACCACCTGCAGGCCGAGTTCGCGGGCGCGCTGCACGCCGGCGTTGCTGGCGATGCCGCTGTCGACGGTGATCAGCAGCTGCGCGCCGGTCGCGGCAGCCAGTTCGGCGAGCGCCGGCGACAGGCCGTAGCCCATGCGGAAGCGGTCCGGCACCACGTAGTCGACGCGCGCGGCGCCGAGCGCGCGCAGGCCGAGCACGGCGACGCTGACGCCGGTGGCGCCGTCGGCGTCGTAGTCGCCGGCGATGACGATGGAGACCGCGTTGCGGATGGCGTCGGCGAGCAGCGCGGCCGCGACGTCGATGCCGAGCAGGCCGGACGGCGGCAGCAGCCTCGCCGCGTCCAGCGCCAGCTCCTCGGCGCGCACACCGCGCGCCGCATAAATGCGGCGCAGCACCGGGTGCAGGCTGTCAGGAAGCGCGTCGGGGGTGCCGATGGGGCGTCGCTGGATCGTTGGGGGACTCATCGCGCGCAATCATTGCTGAAAGCCCCTCGCCGCGCAGGGGCTTGGGGTGAAGGGTGGCTCGTCGCGCTGCGCGCGTGCCCTCATCCGGCGCTGCGCGCCACCTTCTCCCGCAAGCGGGAGAAGGGAAAGCAGAAAAGCCCCTCTCCCGCTTGCGGGAGAGGGGCTGGGTGAGGGAAAAGCAGGCTTACTTCAGGTGCGCGAGCAGCGCCTTTTCGACGGCACCGCGCTCGGCGGGCACCTGGATCAGCGACTTCAGGCCGTCCTTCATGACGATGTCCGGATCCTTGAGACCGTTGCCGGTCAGCGTGCAGACCACGGTCGAGCCCTGCGCGATCTTGCCGGCCTTGATGTCGCGGATCGCACCGCACAGCGAGGTCGCCGAGGCCGGCTCGCAGAACACGCCTTCGCTGCCGGCGAGCAGCTTCTGGGTGGCGACGATGTCGGCATCGCTGTATTCGTCGAACCAGCCGTCCGATTCCTTCTGCGCGATCCAGGCCAGATCCCAGGACTGCGGATCGCCGATGCGGATCGCGGTGGCCACGGTTTCCGGATGGGCGACCGGCGCGCCGCGCAGGAACGGCGCGGCGCCGGCGGCCTGGTAGCCGACCATGCGCGGACGGTTGAGCGTGAACGGCGCGTCGAGGAAACGGCCCTGCGCGTGCAGTGCGCTGGCGCGGGTGGCGATGCCGGCGGCCTCGGAATAGCCGATCCAGTAGGCGCTGATGTTGCCGGCGTTGCCGACCGGCAGGCAGTGGTAGTCCGGCGCGCGGCCGAGGTCTTCGACGATCTCGAAGGCGGCGGTCTTCTGGCCCTGCAGGCGGTACGGGTTGATCGAGTTGACGATCGCCACCGGCGTGGTCTGGCCGATCTCCTTGACCAGGCGCATGCCGTCGTCGAAGTTGCCCTGGATCTGGATCACCACGGCGCCGTGCACGACCGCCTGGGCCAGCTTGCCGAGCGCGATCTTGCCGTCAGGAATCAGCACGAAGGCGGTCAGGCCGCCGCGCACCGCGTAGGCCGCCGCCGCCGCCGAGGTGTTGCCGGTGGAGGCGCAGATGATCGCCTTGGCGCCTTCGTGCGCGGCCTGCGTGACGGCCACCGTCATGCCGCGGTCCTTGAACGAACCGGTCGGGTTCAGACCCTCGAACTTGACGTACAGCTCGCCCTCGAAGCCGATCCGCTTCGGCAGGTTCTCGAGCCTGATCAGTGGCGTGCGGCCCTCGCCTAGCGAGATGGCGCGCGCCTGGGGGTCCAGCGGCAGACGGCTGCGGTAGTGTTCGACGAGGCCGGTATAGCGGGTCACGGGGTTTCTCTGTGGCAATCAGGCGGCGCGCGGATACGGCTGCGCGAGCAGGGTTTCGAGCCGGGCCTTGACCGCCGGCCATTCGACGTCGACGACGCTGAACCAGACGCTGTCGCGGACCCGTCCGGAGGCGGTGATCATGTGGCGGCGGAAGATGCCTTCCTCGGTGGCGCCGATCCGCGCCAGCGCGCGGCGCGACGGCTCGTTGAGGACGTCGGTCTTGAACTCGACGCGCATCAGGCCGAGCGCCTCGAAGGCATGGCGCAGCAGCAGATACTTGGCTTCGGTATTGATGGCAGTGCGCTGCGCCGACGGCGCCAGCCAGGTCCAGCCGATCTCGGCGCGGCGGTTGACCGTGTCGATCTGCGCCAGCCGCGTGCTGCCGACGATCTTGCCGGTGCGCGTATCGATCTGCACGAACACCAGCGCGGTCTTGGCCATCTGCCAGGTCAGGCCGGTCTGCACGAACTCGCGCATCGCCTGCGCGTCGGCGGCCGGCTGCGGAAACCAGGTCCAGATCGCCGCGTCGCTGCCGGCCTCGACCAGGGCCTCGGCGTGGCAGAACTGCAGCGGCTCCAGTCGTACGTGCTGGCCGACGAGCAGCGGCGGCGTCAGCTTCATCAGCGTGGGTGTCGGCGCGGCGGAGAGTGTCATCGCCACATCAGCCGAACTTTTCGACGCGCAGCTGCGCGATGTCGTCACGCACGAACGGCAGCCCGCGGATCTGCGCGACGGCATGATCGAAGCGCTGCTGCTGCACCACCGAGGTGATCAGCGCCACATGCGCATCCTCTTCGCCCTGCGGCTCGCGCTGCAGGATCGCTTCGATGCTGATGTCGTGCTCGGCGAGGATCGCCGTCAGCTGCGACAGCACGCCCGGCTCGTCGGCGACCTTGAGGCGCAGGTAGAACGCGCTCTCGACCTCGGCCATCGGCAGCACCGGCAGCGGCCGCACGGCGTCCGGCTGGAACGCCAGCGCCGGCACGGCATGGCGCGGATCGGCGCCGATCGCGCGGGCCAGATCGACGAGGTCCGCTACGATCGCCGAAGCAGTCGCATCGCCACCGGCGCCGCGGCCGTAGAAGCCGACTTCGCCGACCGCGTTGCCCTGCACGACGACGGCATTGAGCACGCCGTCGACCTTGGCCAGCAAGGCCTGCTCCGGAATCAGCGTCGGGTGCACGCGCAGCTCGACACGGTCGCTGTTGGCATGACTGCCGCGCTTGGCGATGCCGAGCAGCTTGATGCGGTAGCCGAGCGTCTGCGCCAGCGCGATGTCCTGCGCGGTGACGCCGGTGATGCCTTCGACCGACACCGCCTTGGCATTGAGCGGCATGCCGTAGGCGATGCTGGCGAGGATGGTCAGCTTGTGGGCGGCGTCGAAGCCTTCGATGTCGAAAGTCGGGTCCGCTTCGGCGTAGCCGAGCTTCTGCGCGGCCTTGAGCGCGTCGGCGAAGCTCTCGCCCTTGGCCTGCATCTGCGTGAGGATGTAGTTGCAGGTGCCGTTGATGATGCCGGCCAGGCGCTCGATGCGATTGCCGGCCAGGCCTTCGCGGATCGCCTTGATGACCGGGATGCCGCCGGCCACCGCCGCCTCGTAGGCGACGCTGACGCCGGCCGCGCGGGCCTTGGCGAAGATGCGGTCGCCGTCCTCGGCGAGCAGGGCCTTGTTGGCGGTGACCACCGGCTTGCCGCGCGCCAGCGCGGCCTCGATCAGCTCGCGCGCCGGACTGATGCCGCCGATCGCCTCGACGACGATATCGACGTCCGCCTCGCGGGCGATCTGCGCCGGATCGTCAACCAGGATGATGCCGGCGGTGTCGCAATCGCGGGCGCGCCTGGGATCGCGGACGGAGGCGTGCGTGACGACGAGCGGGCGGCCGACGCGGCGGGCGATCTCCTCGGCGTTGGTAGCCAGCAGGCGGACCACGCCCTGGCCGACGGTGCCGAGGCCCATCACCCCGACTTTGAGCGGCGTCATACCTTGGCCTCTTTGAGAAATTTCTTGATGCCGCGGACCGCCTGGCGGGTGCGCTGCTCGTTCTCGATCAGCGCAAAGCGCACGTGCGTGTCGCCGTACTCGCCGAAGCCGATGCCCGGCGACACCGCGACCTTGGCCTCCTCCATCAAGCGCTTGGAGAACTCCAGCGAGCCGAGGCGCTTGAACGGCTCCGGAATCTCGGCCCAGACGAACATCGTCGCCTTGGGCTTCTCGACCTTCCAGCCGGCGGCATTGAGTCCGTCGCAGAGCACGTCGCGGCGCTGCTGGTACATGTGGCGGATCTCGGCCACGCACTGCTGCGGGCCTTCGAGCGCGGCGATCGCGGCGACCTGGATCGGCGTGAACATGCCGTAGTCGAGGTAGCTCTTGATGCGTGCCAGCGCGCCGACCAGCGTCGGGTTGCCGACCATGAAGCCGACACGCCAGCCGGGCATGTTGTAGCTCTTGGACAGCGTGAAGAACTCCACCGCCACGTCCTTGGCGCCCGGCACCTGCATCACGCTGGGCGCGGTGTAGCCGTCGAAAACGATGTCGGCGTAGGCCAGGTCGTGGATCAGCCAGATCTCGTTCTCGCGGCAGATCTGCACCACCTTCTCGAAGAAATCCAGCTCCACGCACTGCGTGGTCGGATTGCCGGGGAAGTTGAGGATCAGCATCTTGGGCGCCGGCCACGATTCCTTGATGGCCTTCTGCAGCTCTTCGAAGAAATCGACGTCGGGCGTCATCCGCACGTGGCGCACGTCGGCGCCGGCCAGTACCACGCCGTACGGGTGGATCGGGTACGCGGGATTGGGCACCAGCACCACGTCGCCGGCGCCGAGCGTGGCGAACGCCAGGTGCGCGAGGCCTTCCTTGGAGCCGATGGTGGCGATGACTTCGGATTCCGGATTGAGGTCGACGTCGTAGCGCGTCTTGTACCAGCGGCTGATCGCCCGGCGCAGCCGCGGAATGCCCTTGGACACCGAGTAGCGGTGCGTGTGGGTGCCATCCTCGTCATGCAGTTCGGGCTTGACGTAGTCCGAATCGGTGCCGCGCACGGATGCCTCGACCAGCTTGTCGAGGATGTGCTTGGGCGTCGGCTGGTCCGGATTGCCCATCGAGAAATCGATGACGTCATCGCCACGAGCTCGGGCTGCCTTCTTCAGATCGCCAACGATGTTGAAGACGTAGGGAGGCAGGCGCTCAATGCGCGGGAAGACGGCTTTCACGAGGGAAGTCCTTCGGTGGCGGGGTGAAACTGGCGAGGCGCGCCGCTTGCGCTGGCGGACCGCGGAGCTTGGACAGGCGGGCAGCAAAAAAGGGGCGGTATTAAAGCAAGTCAGGCCCCGCCCCGCAAGCACCGGACGGCGGCCAAACCCTTGTCCGATCAAGGTTTGCGCCGGGCCGGCGGGGCATTTCCACCATCGCGGCAGGACGCTTGCCGCATCCGCGCCATGACCGCCGTCAATCAGCGGCGGTATCCGCGCGCCTAGCATTCTTGGCGCCCGCTTCCGGGCGCCGACGATGCCCGAGCCATGACCGTCTCCCGCCCTCGCAGGGGCCGCCTGAGCGATGCGATCCCGCCGCGCAAGACGATCCGCGACTGGCTCGCCGGCGCGCGCCGGCGCAGCACCGCCCGCGCACTGTGGCTGGTCGCGCTCGATCTGGCGCTGTTCGTGGCGCTGCAGGCCGGCATCGTCGGCGCGCAGCCGCTCTGGCTGAAGCTGAGCCTGGCGCTGCTCTGCGGCTTCGTGATCGGCCGCCTGTTCATCCTCGGCCACGATGCCTGCCACCAGAGCTTTACCGCCCACAAGGCGCTCAACCGCTGGCTCGGCCGGCTGGTGTTCCTGCCGTCGCTGACGCCATACAGTCTCTGGGAGGTCGGCCATAACGTCGTTCACCATGGCTACACCAACCTCAAGGGCTTCGACTTCGTCTGGGCGCCGCTGACGGCGGACGAATACCGCGCGCTGCCGCGCTGGCGACAGCGCCTGGAGCGCATCTACCGCAGCGGCTGGGCGCCGGGGCTCTACTACCTGATCGAGATCTGGTGGCTGCGCATGTACTTTCCGCGGCAGCGCTATCTCAAGGCCCAGCGCCGCGCCTTCTTCTGGGATTGCCTGCTGGTCAGCGCCGCCGCGGCAGCGTGGATCGGCGGGCTCTACGCGCTGGCGACGCTGACGCAGCAGTCGGTGGCGCTGTTGATCGGCTGCGGCTTCGTGCTGCCGTTCCTGGCCTGGAACACGATGATCGGCCTGGTCGTCTACCTGCACCACACGCATCCGCAGGTGCGCTGGTACGCCGACAAACAGGCCTGGGCGGCGGCGATGCCGTTCGTGTCGACGACGGTGCACATCCAGTTCCCGTACGGCCTCGGCGCCGCCACGCACGAGATCATGGAGCACACCGCGCACCACGTGGACATGGGCATCCCGCTGTATCGGCTCGGCGATGCCCAACGCACGCTGGAGGCGGCATTGCCGGGGCGGATCATCGTCCAGCCGTTCTCGTGGCGCTGGTACTTCGCCACCGCACGACGCTGCAAGCTGTTCGACCTGGAGCGGCAGCGCTGGCTGGACTTTTCCGGCAGGCCGACGAGTTCGGCAGCGCGGGTGGCAGCCTAGGTTCGCAGGAGCGTGGGCGGCATGCCGGGCGGCGCCGCTATCGCTTCGGCAGACGCTGCAGCGGATCGGTCGGCTGGCCCTTGTCGCGGATCTCGAAGTGCAGCAGCGGCTTGTTTTCCGGGCCCAGGCCCATCTCGCCGATCGGCTGGCCGGCGGTGACGACATCGCCTTCCTTGACGTGGCGGCGGCGGTTGTAGCCGTAGGCGGAGAGCATGTCTTCGTCGTGCTTGATGATGATCAGCTCGCCGTAGCCCTGCAGCGCGTTGCCGCTGTAGACGACGCGGCCCGGCGCGGCGGCGAGCACGGACTGCCCTTCGCTGCCGTAGAAATCCAGACCCTTGTTGCCCTGCTGGCCGTAGGCACGCCCGACCGCCGCCTTGCTCGGCCACACCCACTTGTAGCGACTCTCGGCGCGGGGCGCCGCAGCCGGCGCGCTGACCAGCGGCGGTGCATCGGCGGCAACCGGGCGCGGCTTCACCACTTCGGCATCGTCGACGCTCTGCGAGCGGATTTCGCCGACCTGCTGGCGCTGCGGCTCGTTGCGCGGCGGCTTGAGCCGCAGGATCTGGCCGGGATAGATGCGGTAGTCGCTGCCGATCTGGTTCCAGCGCGCCAGCTCGCGGTAGTCGACGCTGTTGCGGAAAGCGATCTGGTAGACGGTGTCGCCACGCTGCACCAGATACTCGCCAGGGCCGATCATCCGCTCGGGTTTCACCGGCGGCCCCTTGGCCGCGTCGTCCTCCCAGCTCGACCATCCGGCGCAGCCCTGCAGCAGCCCGGCCAGCAGGGCCGCCACCAGGGTCCGTCGCATCGCCAGGAGTGTCATCAAGCGCGTCGCCGTCCTTTGAGCACAAAGCGCAGCAGCAGCACGGCCACCACTGCACAGGCGACCAGGCCGAATTCATTCGAGTAGTGGCGCATCGCCTCAGCCGCCGACTCGCCGAACCAGTAACCGATCGCGACCAGCACGGCGCACCATAGCCCGGCACCGAGCGTGGTCAGCCACACGAACGGCATGAGCGGCATGCCGAACACGCCGGCCGGCAGCGAGATCAGATGGCGGATCACCGGGATCAGCCGGCCGATGAAGGTCGCCAGCCGTGCGTTGCGCAGGAACAGCCGCTCGGCCTCGCGGTACTTGGCCTCGTCGATCAGGAACCAGCGGCCATAGCGCAACAGGAAGGCACGGCCGGCGTAACGACCGAGCAGGTAGTTGGCGCTGGCGCCGAGCAGCGAGCCGAGTGCGCCGGACAGCACCGCCAGCACCGGATTGAGTTCGCCGGTGGCCACCAGGTAGCCGGCCGGAATCATCACCAGCTCCGACGGCACCGGAAACAGGCTGGACTCCAGCGCCATCAGCAGGAAGATTTCGGCATAGCCGAGATGCGCGACGTAGGCTTCTATCCAGCTGATGAACGTCTGCATGCGCGCCCGTGTTTGAGTTCTAGATTTTGCCGGGCAGCAGCGGCACGAAGCTGACCCAGCCGAGGTCTTCCTCGCGCACGCTGGAGCCGCGCCGCTCGACCAGCTTCAGCGACTGCCGTCCCTGCGGCCCGACCGGAATGATCAGCCGGCCGCCGGGGCCGAGCTGCTCCACCAGCGCCGGCGGAATCTGTTCGGCACCGGCGGTGACAAGGATGCCCTCGTACGGCGCGTACGGCAGCCAGCCGCGCATGCCGTCGGCGTAGCCGAAATGGATGTTGCGGTAGCCCAGGCCCGACAGCCGCGTGCGCGCCAGCTCCGACAGCGGCTTGATGCGCTCGACGGTGAAGACGGTGCCGACCAGCTCGGCCAGCACCGCGGTCTGGTAGCCGCTGCCGGTACCGATTTCCAGCACGCGATCGAGCTTGCGCGCGCGCGTCAGCGCCTGCGTCATGTGCGCGACCACCAGCGGCTGCGAGATGGTCTGCGCGTGGCCGATCGGCAGCGCGTTGTTCTCGTAGGCGCGACGCTTGAGCGCATCGTCGACGAAAGCCTCGCGCGGCACCTTGGCCAACGCCGCCAGCACCGCGGGCTCGGTGATGCCCTGCTGCTTGAGATCCTCGATCAGGCGCGCCTGCGCGGCGTTCACCAC
>CAMLDZ010000007.1 GCA_946478985.1 uncultured Solimonas sp. | reverse complement strand
GCTGCGCCAAAACCGTCTCCGTCACAGCGGCGGCCATAGCGTTAACAGGCCCTAGGACGGCTTACGAGCCGATCTGCTCGGCGCTGCTGATGATCTTGCCGACCAGGCCGTAGTCCTTGGCCTGCTGCGCGCTCATCCAGTAATCGCGCTGGGTGTCATTGCTGATGCGCTCCAGCGACTGCCCGGTGGCGGCGGCGAAGATCTCGTTCAGGCGCAGGCGCATGGCGATGATCTCCCTGGCCATGATCGCGATGTCCGAGGCGGTGCCGCCGGCGCCGCCGGACGGCTGATGCAGCATGTAGCGCGTGTTCGGCAGGCTGTAACGGTTTTCCGGCTTGGCCGCGGCGTAGATCAGCGCGCCGGCGCTGGCCACCCAGCCAGTGCCGACGACGCGCACTTCCGGCTTCACGAACTTGATCATGTCGTGAATGGTGTCGCCGGACTCGACGTGGCCGCCCTGGCTGTTGATGTAGACGGTGATCGGCTCGTCGGAGTCTGCCGACAGCGCCAGCAAGCGCGCGCTGAAGGTCTCGGCCAGCTTCTGGTTGATGCCGCCGTAGATCAGGATCGTGCGCGCCTTGAACAGCCGTTCCTCGAGCGCCGGCGGCTTCGGCTTGGCGGCTTCCTCTTCCTTGTCCTTGGCGGAACGCGGGGCAAATTCGAACATGCGTGATGGGTCCTGTGGTGATCGCTGCGGACGGCGCCCTGCGGCCCGTCCCGGTTGGCGCATTCTAGAGCGCCTTGATTCAGCCCGCCGCCTGCGCGCGGCGTGTCCGCCAGACGCTGTCGCCGGCATAGATCAGCAGCGCCGCCCAGATGCAGGCGAAGCCGATGGCCTGCACGCGCGTGAAGGGCTCGCCGTAGAGCAGCACGCCGGTGGCGAGCTGCAGGCTGGGCGCGATGTACTGGAGGATGCCGACCAGGCTCAGCGGGATGCGCCGGGCGCCGTAGGCAAACATCACCAGCGGCAGCGCGGTGATGACGCCGCCGAAGGCCAGCAAGAGCTGCAGCTGTGCGGGTGCGCTGCCGAAGACGTCGGCGCCGCGGCCGTGCAGCACCGCCAGCAACACCAGCGCCGGCAGCAGCAGGATGCCGCTTTCGATCGCCAGGCCCTGCACGGCCGGGATCACCGCCAGCTTGCGGATCAGCCCGTAGCTGCCGAAGCTCATCGCCAGCGCCAGGGCGATCCACGGCGGCTGGCCTAGCTGCACGCTGAGCCACAGCACGCCGGCGGCGGCGCTGGCTACCGCCAGCCACTGCCAGCGGTTGAGCCGCTCGCGCAGCACGAAGACACCGAGCAGCACCGACACCAGCGGATTGATGAAGTAGCCGAGGCTGGTTTCGACGATATGGCCGCTGTTGACCGCCCAGATGTACAGCCACCAGTTGCAACCGATCAACAGCGCGCTGCCGCAGAGCATGGCGAGCAGCCGAGGGCTCAGTTCGCGCAGCCAGCGCCAGCCGTCGCGGGCGCTTAAGTACAGCGCGACGAACAGCCCGCACCAGACGATGCGATGCGCGGCGATCTCCAGCGAGGGGATCTCCCGCAGCAGCTTCCAGTAGATCGGGAACAGGCCCCAGATGAAGTAGGCACCGACCGCCGCCAGCAGGCCATTGCGCATCGCCGCACGCTATCGCAGGTGAAAAGGGCCGGCAGTCTACGCCGAACGCCGTGTCGGCAAGCCGCCGACGCCGCACGGCGCCAACCAGTGCGCAAGAAGCCGGACGCGCGGGCCACGCATGCCCGCGGCCGCCCCAGGGGCGTCGTGGGCGCCGTGGGCGCCGCCGCGGCGCGCTGTCAGAGAACCGGCCTTATGGCGCCTCGGGAGCCACCGCGGTCACGCCGTCCGGCGCGCGATGCCAGGTCTGGGTGCGGCCCAGCAGCGAGACGCCCATGAAGCCGCGCACGCTCAGGCTCTTGCCATCCTCGCTGGGCTTGAGCTTGGCGCCATAGACCTTGCCCTTCTGCGGGTCGAGGATCTGGCCGCCGCTCCAGTCGGCACCGTCTTTCTTCAGGCCCCAGAGGATTTCCATGCCGGTGATCGGCTGGCCCTTCTTGTCGCCTGCACACTTGTCGCAGGTCGGGTTCGGCTTGGACGGATTGAGCAGCCTGACAATGCGTCCGCTCAGTACACCGTCATTATTCTTGATCTCGACCAGGGCCTTGGGCTTGCCGGTCTCATCATCGATGGTCTGCCACAGGCCGACCGGCGAGGCCGCCGCGGCGAGGCCCGTCCACGCCAGCGCCAGCAGGGTCGCACCCATGCCGGCTCCGGCCCATTTCCTGATTTGCATGTCGCGTCTCCTTCCAGATCGGTTTGTGCGGCCCATTTAAGAACCTTGCCGGCAGCGTGTCAGCGGCCGGCTGAATAGCGCCTGATGGCGCACAGGCAAGCCCTGAACCGCTGTAGGTCTTTCTGCCTGCGCGGCTCGCGCCCGAATCCTACCCACCAGGGCCGCGGCCGTTTCTAAAATGCATGTCATGAATTCCGACCTCCTGATGCCGCCGATCGGCATGTTCACTCGGCCCGACACCGACGAGCGCGGCTTTGGCCTCAATGGCCTGCGCCCCGGCGAGCACGAACAATTGCTGCAGCACTCGCCGCAGCGCTATGCGGAGATGGTGCGCACGATCAGCGGCCACGGCGTGCTGTTGATGGATCGCCAGGGCGTGATCCGCAGCTGGAACCGCGGCGCCGAGCGGATCACGGGCATGCGCGAGGACCAGATGCTCGGCCGCGCCTATCCGCTGCTGTTCACCGAGGAGGCGGTCCGCGACGGCGTGCCCGGGCGGGCGCTGGACTTTGCCCGCTCGCACGGCCACTGCCGCGACGAGCACCGGCGCCGCACCGTCGACGGTCGCACGCTGCTGGTCGACAGCAGCATCGATCCGCTGCGCCGCGCCGACGGCGAACTCAGCGGTTATGTGGAAGTCTTCGAGGACATCACCGAGCGCAAGCAGCGCGAGCAGGAGCTGTACGAGCGCGCCACCCGCGACGCCCTCACGGGCGTCGCCAACCGCGGCCATTTCATGGCGCTGGCGGCGCAGGAGATCGAGCGTGCACGGCGCTTTGCCGAGCCGCTGTCGGTGTTGCTGATCGACGTCGACCACTTCAAGAAGATCAACGACGAACACGGCCACGACACCGGCGACCGCGCGCTGGTGACGCTGGCGCGCTGCTGCCAGCAGAACACGCGGCGCATCGACACGGTCGGGCGCCTCGGCGGCGAAGAGTTTGCGATCCTGATGCCGCGCGCCGACAAGGAGCCGGCGCTGGAAGCCGCGCAGCGGCTGCGCCTCAAGCTGGCCGAGCAGCGCATCAACCTCGGCGTCGGCGGCCGCCAGCTCGGCATGACCGTCAGCGGTGGCGTCGCGGCGATCCGCTCCACCGTCCGCGACGCCCAGCAGCTGCTGCGCAACGCCGACGCGGCGCTGTACCAGGCCAAGCGCGGCGGCCGCAACGCCATTCATGCCTGGTTCGAATGAGCCGACCGCCGGTCGGCCCGCTGATGACGCTCGCCTGAAAGCCTCGCCATACCGATAGCCGCTGCTCGGGAAACGACCGACGATAGCGGCCCGGCAGGCCTTGCTGCCGGGTGCTCGGGGTGTTCGGTCGATGCCGTTTCGGTGGACTCAGGGTCGGTATGGCACGCGCCTGCGGCTGCTGGGCGTCATCGTCCTGGGTGTCGGCCTGTCGACACTGGCGATGCGCATCGTCGACCAGAATCAGAGCTCGATCCGCGAGGCTCGCTTTCGCGAGGCGATCAGCCGCGCCGAGGTAACGCTCGCCGAGCGGCTGCGCGCGCATGAACAGATCCTGCGCGGCGCCGGCGGCCTGTTCGAGGCCTCCCAGACGGTGACGCGTGAGGAGTGGCGCGCCTACTTCGATACCCTGCAGCTGGCACAACACTACCCCGGCGTCCTCGGCCTCGGCTTTCTCCGCCAGTTGCGCGCCACCGAGATCGGCGAGTACGAGACCGAGCAGCGCCGGCAGGGCCTGGGCGCCTTCCACGTCTGGCCGCCCGGGATACGCGACAGCTACTCGGCGGTCACCTATATCGAACCGCTCAATGAGCTGACCGAAGTGGCCTTCGGTTACGACATGGCGTCCAGCCCGGGGCGCCAGGCGGCGATGATCGCCGCGCGCGACAGCGGCCAGGTGCGGATGAGCGGGCCGGTCACGCTGCTGCACGCCAGCCATCAACCGGCGCGGCGCGGCATGCTGATCTTCATGCCGGTCTACCGGCCGCTGCTGCCCGGCGCCGGCGTCGGGGCGCGCCGCGATGCGCTGGTCGGCTACGTCTACTCGGCATCGGTGGCCGAGGAGTTGCTGGTCGGCCTGCTGGGCGGCGGCACGGGCGACATCTCGCTGCGGGTCGACGACATCAGCGACGCTGCGCCGGCCGCGCTGTACGTCAGCGGCGCCATCGGCGGCACCGTCAGCGACCACGACGAACCCCCGCTGCAGGCCACGCGCGAACTCTCGATCTACGGCCGCCGCTGGCGCCTGCAGTTCCACGCCACGCCGCAGTTCGGCGCCGACCCGATGCCGTGGTCGCAGCTGGTGCTGGCCGGAGGCCTGATGATCACGCTGCTGCTGTTCGCCGTAGTGCGGGCGCAGCGGCGCGCGACCCGGCGCGCGCACCAGCTCGCGCACGACATGAGCCAGGCCTACCGCGATGCCGAGGCGCGCCAGCGCGCCGTCGTCGACAGCAGCGCCGAGGGCATCCTGACCATCGACATGCGCGGCATCGTGCTCAGCTTCAACCGCGCCGCCGAGCGCATGTTCGGCGTGGGCGCCGACGAGGTGCTCGGCCGCAATGTGGCGATGCTGATGCCGGAGCGCTTCCGCGCGCGACACGACGGCTATGTCGCCGAATTCAGTCCGCGCGAACATGGCCGTATCGTCGGCCTGCGTCGCGAAGTCACCGGGCTGCGCCGCGACGGCCGTGAATTCCCGATGTCGCTGGCGATCAATGTCATCGACGGCGACGGCCCGCGCCGCTTCGTCGGCGTGATCGCCGACATCAGCGAGTCCAAGGCCATCGAGCGGGCGCTGCGCGAATCCGAGGAGCGTTCGCGGCGGACGATCGAAGGCGTGGCCGACTACGCGATCTTCATGCTCGACGCCGATGGCCGGGTATCGACCTGGAACACCGGCGCGACGCGGATCATCGGCTACAGCGGCGACGAGATCATCGGCCGGCACTTCTCGGTGTTTTATCCACCTGCCGACCGGGCGCAGCGGCCCGACGACCTGCAGCGCGCCCGCGACGAAGGACAACGGCGCGACGAGGGCTGGCGGCAGCGCAAGGACGGCAGCCTCTTCTGGGCACACTCGCTGCTGACGGCCGTGCGCGACGAGCACGGCAAGCTGATCGGCTATTCCAAGATCATCCGTGACCTCACCGAGATTCACCATGTGCAGGCACAGCTGGCGGAAGCCAACAGCCTGCGCCAGTCGATCGTCGAAAGCGCCGCGTTCAGCATCATCGCCACCGACATCCACGGCCGCATCCGTTCGATCAATCCGGCCGCGGAGCGGCTGCTGTGGTACCGGCACGAGGATCTGATCGACAAGGTCGGCATCCTACAGCTGCACGACCGCGGCGAACTCGCCGAACGCGCGGCGGCGCTCAGCCAGGAGCTGGACGAGCGCATCGAGCCGGGCCTGCGCGTGCTCACCGCCAAGGCCGAACGCGGCCTGACCGACGAGCACGAGTGGAGCTACGTGCGCCGCGATGGCTCGCGCGTGCCGGTACAGCTGGCGATGACCGCCCTGCACGACGCGCAGGGGCAGATCTCCGGCTATCTGGGCATTGCCTACGACATCGTCGAACGCAAGCGCCACGAGGCGTACATCCAGCACATCGCCCACCACGACGCGCTGACCGGCCTGCCCAACCGGGTGCTGCTGCAGGACCGCCTGCACCAGGCGATCCTGCGCGCGCGGCGCGATTCGCGCCTGGTGGCGGTGCTGATGCTCGACCTGGATCACTTCAAGCGCATCAACGACACGCTGGGCCACCACGTCGGCGACCGCCTGCTGCTGTCGGCCGCGGAACGCCTGAAGAATGCGTTGCGTTCCTCCGACTCGGTGGCACGGATGGGCGGCGACGAGTTCGTCGTGCTGCTGCCGGATCTGCAGCAGGCCGCCGAGGCTTCCGAGATGGCGCAGAAGCTGTTGCACGAGCTGGCGACGCCGCTGGTGGTCGGCTCGCACGATTTGCAGATCACCGCGAGCATCGGCATCAGCGTCTGTCCCGAAGACGGCATCGACGGCACCACGCTGCTGAAGAACGCCGATACCGCGATGTACCAGGCCAAGGCCGCCGGCCGCGCCTGCCACCGCCGCTTCAGCGAGGAAATGCTGCACGCCGCCAGTCGCAAGCTGGAGCTGGAAGGGGCGATGCGGCGTGCGCTCACGCAGAACGAGTTCCGCATGCACTATGAGCCGCAGATCAGCCTCGCCACCGGCGCCGTGGTCGGCATGGAGGCGCTGATCCGCTGGTCGCACCCGCAGCGCGGCGAGATCACGCCGGGCGACTTCATTCCGGTCGCCGAAGAAAGCGGGCTGATCGTGCCGATCGGCGAGTGGACGCTGCACACGGCCTGCCGCGAGGCGCGCGAGATCCAGCAGCGCCTGGGCCTGCCGCTGAGCGTGTCGGTCAATCTGTCGCCGCGCCAGTTCGCGCAGCCGAATCTGGTCGAGCAGGTCAGTGCCGCCTGCCAGGCCAGCGGCCTCGATCCGCGCCATCTGGTGCTGGAGCTGACCGAGGGCACGCTGATGCACAAGTCCGACGATGCCATCGCCATGCTGAAGCGACTGCGCGCGATGGGCATCTCGATCGCCATCGACGATTTCGGCGTCGGCTACTCCAGCCTGGCCTACATCACGCGCTTTCCGATCGACCAGCTGAAGATCGATCGCAGTTTCGTCCGCGACATCTGCACCGATGCCGCCGACGCCGCGATCGCCCAGGCGATCATCGCCATGGCCCATGGCCTCAACATCCGCGTCGTCGCCGAAGGCGTCGAAACCCAGGCGCAGCTCGACGATCTGCGCCGCCGCGCCTGCGATGGCGCACAAGGCTATCTGTTCGGTTCCGGCGGCAGCGCCGACGCCTTCGTCGTGCAGGGCTTTCACTTCTCGCAGGCGGTCGCCGCCCGCGACTTCCCGGCGCGCGCGCGCTGCGCGACACGGTAGCAGCCGGCGACGATTGAGCGACGCCGCGCACCGCGTCCTCAGGCGGCGGGCGTGTCGCCGATGGCGCGCATCGCCGCCGCCTGCAGATCCGCCAGCAGCGGCCCCAGCAGCGGCGCCAGGCGAGCGCCATGCACCTGCCAGCCCTGTGCCGCCGCCAGCAAGGGCTGCGGCTGGCGCAAGCGCAGCGCGACGCGCTGCAGGGCGCGGTCGATGCCGGCCTCGTGCCGGTACGACATCAGCAGCTCGCTGAAGCCGCGAGCGTCGCTGCGGCGGCCACCGGCCTGAAGAAACCAGGGTGCGGCCGCGGCGATGTCCGCGCCGGCCTGCCGGCAGAACGCCGCAAAGGCCTGCTCGTGATGCGCTGGCCAGTCGCGCGCCAGCAGGTGATCGCAAACCAGATCCAGGACGATGCCGGCGTAGCGCCGGCTGCCCGCGGCAAAGCCCTGACGCGCCGCCGCGATCAGCGGATGGCGGTCGGTGACGGCGTCGATACGACGGTGCAGGCGCACGCCGAGCGCCAGCGGCGGCGGATAGGCGGAAAGGTCGCCGCCGCGGACCACGTCGCCCAGTACACTCCCGGCCAGCGAGGTTCCGGTACGATCGGCCAGCCAGAGATGCGCAAGGAAGTTCAAGCGCGCGGGCCCAGGCAATAAATGGTTCGCTTTAGTATCATTTCCTGGAACAATTGTTGAACGTCTGGAGGACGCTGCCATGAGCGCCACGCGCTACGCCGAGATTCATCAACGCTCGCTCGCCGAGCCCGAAGCATTCTGGGACGAGCAGGCCAAGGCGCTGCACTGGGACCAGCCCTACAGCCGTGTGCTCGACGATTCGCAGGCGCCACTGTACCGCTGGTTCACCGGCGGCAAGCTCAATACCTGCTACAACGCCGTCGACCGCCATGTCGAGGGCGGCCGCGCCGATCAGGCCGCGCTGATCTACGACAGCCCGGCCACCGGCACCGTCCAGACCCTCACTTACCGCGAACTGCAGAGCCGCGTCGCGGCGTTTGCCGGCGTGCTGCGCGGGCAGGGCGTCGGCGTCGGGGACCGCGTGGTCATCTACATGCCGATGGTGCCGGAAGCGGCGGTGGCGATGCTGGCCTGCGCGCGCATCGGCGCGGTGCATTCGGTGGTGTTCGGCGGCTTTGCCGCGCCGGAGCTGGCCAAGCGCGTCGACGACGCGCAACCGACGCTGATCGTCTCGGCGTCCTGCGGCATCGAGCCGGGCCGGCTGGTCGAGTACAAGCCGCTGCTCGACCAGGCACTGCAGCTCGCCACGCACCAGCCCAAGGCCTGCGTGATCCTGCAGCGCCCGCAGTGCCGCGCGCAGATGCAGGCCGGCCGCGATCTGGACTGGGTCGAGGCGGTCGCTGCCGCCACGCCGGCCGACTGCGTGCCGGTCGACGCCACGCACCCGCTGTACATCCTCTACACCTCGGGCACCACCGGCAAACCCAAGGGCGTGATCCGCGACAACGGCGGCCACGCGGTGATGCTGCAGTACTCGATGAAGGCGGTGTTCAACACCAACCCGGGCGAGACCTTCTGGGCGGCATCCGACATGGGCTGGGCGGTCGGCCACAGCTACATCGTCTACGGCCCGCTGCTGGCCGGCTGCACCTCGATCATCTACGAAGGCAAGCCGGTCGGCACGCCGGACGCCGGCGCGTTCTGGCGGGTGATCGCCCAGCACAAGGTGGTGACGTTCTCGACTGCGCCGACGGCGTTCCGCGCCATCAAGAAGGAAGACCCGGACGGCAAGCTGCTGGCGCAGTACGACCTCAGCCACTTCCGCCTGCTGTTTCTCGCCGGCGAGCGCTGCGATCCGGACACCATCGCCTGGGCCGAGCGCATGCTCAAGGTGCCGGTGGTCGACAACTGGTGGCAGACCGAGCTGGGCGCACCGGCGATCGCTAATCCCTGGGGCATCGAGCCCAAGCCGGTCAAGCCGGGCTCGGCGGCGCTGCCGCTGCCGGGCTATGACGTGCGCGTGCTGGATGCCGACGGCGGCGAGATGCCGGCCGGCGAGATCGGCAATATCGTCATCAAGCTGCCGCTGCCGCCGGGCACCCTGCCGACGCTGTGGCGCAACGACCAGGGCTACATCGACAACTACCTGAAGCGCTACGAGGGCTACTACCTGGCGGGCGACGCCGGCTTCATCGACGCCGACGGTTACGTCTGGGTGATGTCGCGCATCGACGACGTCATCAACGTCGCCGGCCATCGCCTCTCGACCGGCGAGATGGAGGAGGTGCTGTCGGGCCATCAGGCCGTCGCCGAGTGCGCCGTGATCGGCGTCGCCGATGCGCTCAAGGGCCAGCTGCCCGTCGGCCTGGTGGTGCTCAAGTCCGGCGTGGACCGCCCGCATGCCGACATCGTCCGTGAACTGGTCGGCCGCGTGCGCGAGCAGATCGGCGCGGTTGCCGCCTTCAAACAGGTGGTGGTGGTGGCGCGGCTGCCGAAGACGCGCTCCGGCAAGGTGCTGCGCGCGACGATGCGCGCGATCGCCGACGGCAAGCCCTATACGGCACCGGCGACGATCGACGATCCGCGCGCGCTGGAGGAAATCGCCGAAGCGCTGGAAGTGCTCAAGGCCAAGGCCTGAGCCCGCGGTCTGCCGCTCAGGCGATCAGCTCGTCGAGCATCGCCAGGCCGGCGGGCCAGTCGCCGAGATCGCTGTCGGCATTGATGTGGCCAACCGCGCCGATCGCGGCGAGCCGGCTCCCCCAGGCACTCGCGCAGGCATTGGCATGCGCGAGACTGCCGTAGGGATCATTGCTGCTGGCGACCACCAGAGTGCGGAACGGCAGCCGCTGCCTCGGCACCGGCGCAAAGCCGCGTGCGCTGGCCGGGAAGTCCGGCCGCTGCGGGTCGGGCACCGCCACCAGCATCGCCGCCGCGATGGTTTGCCGCGTCTGCCGCGCCCAATGCGCCACCAGCAGGCAGCCCAGGCTGTGCGCCACCAGCACCGCGCGCGGTCCCGCCGTGAATACCGCCTGTTCGAGCACGGCGATCCAGTCGCCGCAGTCCGGCGCGTCCCAGTTGCGCTGCGCGACGCGGACGAAATGCGGATGCCGCGCCTGCCAGCGGCTTTGCCAGTGCTGCGGCCCGGAGCTACCGAGCCCCGGCACGATCAGTACCGGGGCCTGCGCGATCTCAGCCATCGACGCTCCGTGGCCGGGGCGGACGTTTAATCCTTGCCCTTGCCCTTGCCTTTGTTGCCGTGACCCTTGCCGTGGTCGCCGCCGTGACCATGGTCGTGACCGTGATCATCGTGATCGCGTCCGCCGCCCTGGCGCTCGCGATGAGCCGGCACGTAGACCTCGTTGTACCAGCTGTCGCGAACGAAGTAGACCGGACGACCGCAGGCGTTGTAGCGGCCGCAGTGCTTGGACCAGTTCTTCTCATGACCGGGCGGCACGTGCAGGTAGACCGGCGCCGGTCGCACGGCGACGCGCTCGATGATCATCGGTTCGGCATAGATCACGTCCGGCCGCGGGTAGTTGCCGATGTCGATGCGGCCGTAGAAACCCGGCTGGCCGACGCTAACCGAGACGCCGACGTCGGCGGCCTGCGCAGCCAGCGGCAGCAATGCGACGACCGTTGCAAGCACCAGATTCTTGTTATTCATGTTGGCTTTCCTTGCGCGAAATGCGTGGGTACACGCGCAATCTACCGCAGCCGCGGCGGCGATTCGATCAAGCCGCCGGGCCTGCCGCTTCAGCGTCGCGCAGCGCTGACCGGCAGGCTGGCGCAGGCTTGCATCGCCTCGTGCTGCAGCAGCGCCGGATCGGCAAGGACGGCCTTGGCGAAGTCGATCGCGTCCGCACCCCAGAACAGCTCACCGTCGATGCGCAGCGTCGGCACCCCGAATACGCCATGAGCGATGGCCTCGTCGGTCGAGGCGCGCAGCTGGTCCTTGATCTCCGGCGCCGCCAGCCGCGCGGGATCGACCTGCAGCGCCTCGGCCAGCGCGGCGATGCGCGCCGGGTCCGCCGGATCGGCACCGCTGGTCCAGATCGCCGTGAAAATGCGCCGCACCGCCGCTTCTCCAAGGCCGGCGGCGATCGCCAGGCGCAGATACGGCAGCGGGTTGAACGGGTGGCCGGCCGGCAGCCGGAAGTCGATGCCGTGCTGCATCGCATGGAAGGTGCAGGCGCGGTAGGTCCAGATCCGCTTGGCGGGAATCTCCGCCGGCCCCTTCTGGCCGGTGTGCTGCAGCAGCCCGGCGAACAGTACCGGCCGCAGCCGCAGCTCGACCTCACCCAGCTCGCGCAGCCGCAGCAGACCGAAGTAGGCGTACGGCGAGACGAAATCGAAGTACCAGTCGAGCGTGCGCATGCCAGCCTCCTGCTGCCGGGGTCTACTCGTGCAGTTCGTCGTGGCCGTGAGCGCCGCCGGCACCGGCCATCAGGCGATCGGTGTAGGCAATGCCGATCGCCGAGATGATGAAGGCGAGGTGGATGATGGTCTGCCACATCACGCCGGTCTCGGTCGCGGTGCTGCACTTGATGCCGGCCTCGACCACCGTGGCGCAACTCGGCAAGGCCCCGAGCTGGCCGGCCTCGATGAAGGTCTTCAGCAGATGGATCGACGAGATGCCGATGATCGACAGCGCCAGCTTGACCTTGAGCACCGAGGCGTTGACGTGACTGAGCCATTCCGGCTGGTCCGGATGGTTTTCCAGGCGCAGCCGCGAAACGAAGGTCTCGTAACCGCCGACGATCACCATCACCAGCAGGTTGGAGATCATCACCACGTCGATCAGGCCCAGCACGATCAGCATGACCTCCTGCTCGCGCATCGAGAAGGCGCCGTGGATCAGGTGCCACAGCTCCTTGACGAACAGCACCACGTAAACGCCCTGCGCGGCGATCAGACCCAGATACAACGGCAGCTGCAGCCAGCGTGACGAAAAGATCAGCGAGGGCAGCGGACCAAGACTGGACGGGCGGGACGGCTTCATCGGCGATATCGCAATGGAAATGGGGCCGCCGATTCTAGCCGCAGCACCTGACCGCCTGCGCAGCCGCCACGCCGCGCCTCGGCCGCCGCGCCACCGTGAACTGTCCGGGCGGCCTTTGACTCAATTAAACGATCGGATAATTATGCGCTTAACCGGCAGAGCGCCGATGCATCCAGCTTCACGAGAGGAGAGAACCCGATGTCCACGATCACTCTCACGCCGGCCTGGCGCGACAGCAAGCGCTATCTGTGGCCGCTCGGCGCACTGGTCATGGCCCTGCCGCTGCTCGGCTGTGCCGCACACTGGCAGACCGGCTGGTCCGGCTTCTTCTGGACGACGCCGCTGCTCGTCCATCTGCTGATCCCTTTATTCGACTGGCTGATCGGGACCGACGAGAACAATCCCCCGGAGGAACGCGTAGCGACCCTGGAAAAGGAGCGCTATTACCGCTGGGCGGTCTACCTGGCGGTGCCGGTGGAATACCTCACGTTGATCGTCGGGGCCTGGCTGTTCGCGACCACCGACCTGGCCTGGCATGAAGCGCTGGGCCTGATCATCTCGGTCGGCGGCGTCACCGGCGTCTCGATCAATACCGCGCACGAACTCGGGCACAAGACCGACAGGCTCGAACGCTGGCTGGCCAAGCTCGCGCTGGGGCCGGTCGCCTACGGCCATTTCTTCGTCGAGCACAACCGCGGCCATCACGTCCGCGTGGCGACGCCGGACGATCCGGCGAGTTCACGCTACGGCGAAAGCTTCTGGTCCTTCCTGCCGCGGACCATGCTCGGCAGCCTGCGCTCGGCCTGGGAACTGGAGCGCAAGCGCCTGGCGCGGCAGGGCCGCAGCGTCTGGTCATGGCGCAACGACAACCTGCAAGCCTGGGCCATCACCGTCCTGCTGTTCGGCACGCTGGCCGTCTGGCTCGGCCCCATCGTGCTGTTATTCCTGCTGGCACAGGCGTTCTACGGCGCCTCGCTGCTGGAGGTCGTCAACTATCTCGAACACTACGGGCTGCGCCGCGCGCGGCGTGCCGACGGCTCCTACGAGCGCTGCCGGCCGGAGCATTCCTGGAACAGCAATCACATTGTCACCAATGTTTTCCTGTACCACCTGCAGCGCCATTCCGATCATCACGCCAATCCAACGCGCTCCTACCAGGCCCTGCGCCACTTCGCCGATGCCCCGCAGCTGCCGTCCGGCTACGCCGGCATGATCCTGCTGGCCTACCTGCCGCCGCTGTGGTTCCGGGTGATGAACCCGCGCGTGGTGGCGCATTACCGGGGCGACATGAGCCGCGCCAATATCCGCCCGGACCTGCGCGCAGCCGTGCTGGCCCGTTATCCGGCGCCGGCCAACACGCCGGCGGCCTGAGCGCGCCGCGCCGCGGATCTGCGCCGGATTGGCACGAGCTCTGCTTTAGCCCGGGGCGACGCATCGGCTAAGATGCGCCGCCTTTTTCTTTGCCTATCCAGACGAGTAAAGACATGCCGTTCAAGAAGTGGCGTTGCCTGATCTGCGATTACGTTTACGACGAAGCGCTCGGCGCTCCGGAGGACGGCATCCCCGCAGGCACGCGTTGGCAAGATGTGCCGGAAGACTGGACCTGCCCGGATTGCGGTGCGTCCAAGGCGGATTTCGACATGGTGGAAGCAGACTGATGGCCGCCGAACAGTTCGACCAGGTATCCGTCGTCAAGAAGGCCAACGTCTATTTCGACGGCAAGTGCGTCAGCCACACCGTGGTGCTGGCCGACGGCACGCGCAAGTCGGTCGGCGTGATCCTGCCGTCGACGCTGACGTTCAACACCGGCGCCCCGGAGATCATGGAGCTGCTCGACGGCCAGTGCCGCGTCAAGCTTGCCGGCGGCAGCGGCTGGATCGACTATGCCGGCGGCAGCTCGTTCGAGGTGCCCGGCAACTCCTCATTTGAAATAGAGACCACGCAGACCGTGCATTACGTCTGCCACTTCGGCTGAGCGTTCGGCTGCGGCCGCGCCGCGCGTTCGTCGGCTCAGCGCATCCACAGGGAACGCTGCCCCGTAATCAGGCTCGAAGCTTCAGGCGTCGCGCGTTCCGCGCGGCGCCACCACTGGAAGGAGAGTCTGATGAAAAACAAAGCCCTGATGGTTCTCGGCAGCTTGGTGTTGCTGCCGGGCGCGGCGCTGGCCGAGACCGCGACGACCCTGCCCACCGTGCACGTGCAGGCCGATACCGTCGTCGTCAATCCGCAGTCGATCAGCGAGCAGGACCGCGCCACCACCGCGCGGGTCGCCGCCGCCCTGCAGGCCAGCGAGCGTCTGCGTGGCCAGACGATCGAGGTGAGCACGATCAACGGCGTGGTGCGGCTGAGCGGCCAGGTCGACCTGGTGCCGCAGATCTATGAAGCCGTGGCGATCGCCCGTCGCACCGAAGGCGTCCGCGCCGTCAACGACGACGCCCTGCTGTAATCCGGCGCAGCAGCGGCGACGAGCCATCACAATTCAAATAGCCCGCCCGCCGCTGCAGCGGCCCACCTTCAGCGGCCGCTGAACTGCGGCTTCCGCTTGCCGATCACGGCCTGGATCGCATTCCAGGAATCTTCCGTGCGTGCACAGCTGGCGATCGCGCGCGCTTCCTGCTCCAGCTGTGCTTCCAGCGTCGTGTCGCCGCTGTCCAGCAGCAGACGCTTGAGCGCGCCATAGGTGCGCGTCGGCCCCTGCGCGAGTTGCGTGGCCAGCGCCAGTGAGGCCGACTCCAGCTCTTCATCCGCCACCACGCGCGACACCAGCCCGTAACGCAAAGCCTCGTCGGCGCTCCAGGTCTCGTTGAGCAGCACGAAGTCCGCCGCCTTGCGCGTGCCGACGCGGCGCGGCAAGTAGTAGGTGCCGCCGCCATCGCTGACGAAACCGATCGCGCTGAAAGCCGCGTAGAACTTCGCGGACTTCGCGGCGATCGCGAAATCCGCCATCGCCGTCAGCGATACCGAGCCGCCGGTCGCCAGCGCATGGATGCCGATCACCACCGGCGCGTCGCTGCGCGCGAAGCGCGACACCGCCATGTGCAGATCGGCGGTGGCCTGCTTGAGCCGACGCGGCAGCAGCGCCTGATCGGTGCCGAGCCATTTGAGATCGGCGCCGACGCTGAAATAGCGGCCCTGCGCACGGATCAGCACCGCACGCACCGCGGGGTTTTCGTCGCATTCGATGGCGACTTCGCACAGCTCCGAGCAGAAGCGCTGATCGAAGGGGTTGCCGCGTTCCGGCTGGCAGAGGGTTACGTGGCCAACGCCGTCGACGACATCGAGCTGTATGGCTCGCTGACTCATGAATGCTCCTGGGAGTTGATCAGCGCGAGGCGTTGAAGCGCTTGCGCAGGGCGATCTTGTCGACCTTGCCGTTGGGATTGCGCGGCATCGCATCGATCAGGTGCAGCTCGCGCGGCAGCTTGTAGCGCGCCAAGCTCTTCTCGACGAAGTCGCGCAGCGTATCCAGATCGATCTGCTGGCCGGCCTTGGCCACGACGATGGCGACCACGCGCTCGCCCCAGCGCTCGTCCGGCGCGCCGATGACGGCGGTCTCGGCCACCGCCGGATGCGCGTAGATCACGCTCTCCACTTCGGCCGGGTAGATGTTCTCGCCGCCGCTGATGATCATGTCCTTGACGCGATCACAGATGTAATAGAAGCCGTCGGCGTCGAAGTAGGCGACGTCGCCGGTGCGGAACCAGCCGTCCTCGTCGCGCGCCGCGGCGCTGACTTCCGGCAGCCTCCAGTAGCCCTGAATGACATTGCCGCCGCGCGCGCAGATCTCGCCCGGCACGTTGGGCTCGGTGATGATCTGGCCGTCGAAGCCGCGCAGCCGCACTTCGTTGAACAGGCCCGGACGCCCGCAGGAGCCGAGCTTGGCGGTGGCGCGATGCGTTTCCAGGAAGGTCAGGCCGGCGGTGGCCTCGGTAAGGCCGTAGCACTGGCTGACCGGGATGTTGCGCTTGCCGTAGAGGTCCAGCAGCGGCTCCGGCACCGGCGCACCGCCGGCGACGATCAGCCGCAGGCTGGACAGATCCGCCTGGGCGAAATACTCATGCTGGCTGATGAACAGCATCATCGCCGGCACGCCGAAGCTGACGGTGATCCTGTAGCGCTCGACGTCGCGCATGAACTCCAGTGCGTCGAAGCCGCGCTGCAGCACCACGTGGCCACCGCTGAACAGCGTGGGGTACAGCACTACGCACAGGCCGCCGACGTGGAACATCGGCGCCATACACAGCGAGACGTCCTTGGACGTGAAGTCCGAGGTCAGCACCCAGTTGAGATTGTTGGTCCACAGGTTGCGGTTGCTGAGCATCGCGCCCTTGGGGCGCCCGGTGGTGCCGGAGGTGTAGATCAGCAGCACCGGATCGTCCGGCTCGCCGTTTACCGCCGGCGGGATCTCGCGCGGCGTCTGCAGTGCCGTCGTCAGGTCTTCCCAGCCGGCACCGGCGCCGGCTTCCATCGCCAGATAACGTTTACAGCCCAGCGACTCGCGCACGGCGTTGATCAATGGCGCGTGGTGCGCGTCGACGATCATCGTGTGCACGTCGGCGTCGTCGATGATGGTCTTGAGCTCGGCGCTGGCGAGCCGGTAGTTGAGCGGCACCAGCATCGCGCCCAGCCGCGCGGCGGCGAACAAGGCGACGAGTTGCTGCGGATGGTTGAAGCCGAGATAGCCGACGCGATCACCTTTCTGCACGCCGCCGGCGACCAGCTCGGCCGACAGCTGTTCGGCGCGCCGCTGCAGCTCGCCGTAGGTCCAGGTCTGGCCTTCGAAGCTGACCGCCGGCTGCTCGGGGCCGCGGAAGGCGCGCCGGCGCAGGCACTCAGCCATGCCGGTCGGATCGCAGCTGCTGATGTCGGTCACGCTCATCGTTCTCTCCTCGTGCAGCGGCAGACAGGAATAGTTGGTGGTCGCCCTGATGATCGTGAGCGACTTCGTATGCATTCATACGATAAGTGCGGGAGACGACGAAGTCGACGTCGAGCGCACAAAAAGGCCCGGTCGACGCCGGGCTTCGCAGGGTCTTTCAACAGGCTTTCAGTGTCCACCGTCGGCACGCGTCGCCCCGACCCTCACCGCGCTGGCCGGCACCGCCAGCAGCGTGACGACACCGCCGGCGATGATGATGGCCGTCATCACCGCCAGACCCATGTCGATGCTGCCGGTCAGCGATTTGACGTAGCCGACGATGGACGGGCTGGCAAAGCCGCCGAGCACGCCGAGCGAGCTGATCACGGCGATGCCGGTCGCCGCCGCTTCCCTGCTCAGGTACGTCGGCGGGATCGACCAGAACACCACACCGCCGAAGATGAAGAACGCGGCGACGCACAGCGTCAGCATCGTCGGCCAGAAGGCGTGTCCGAGAAAGGTCGTCGCGTACAAGGCCAGCGAGCCGAGCACCAGTGCCGCGGCAACATGCCAGCGCCGCTCCATGTAACGGTCCGAACTCCAGCTCAGCAGCAGCACGCCCAGGCCGCCGCAGGCGTACGGTGCCACCGTGTACCAGCCGATGCTGGCCATCGACGCCACGCCCAGCTCCTTGATCATCGTCGGCAGCCAGAAGGTGAAGCTGTACACCGCGCAGGCCCATGCGAAGTAGATGAAGGCGAGCACGAAGGTGCGCGGATCGGCGAGCGCCGCACGCAGCTTGCCGTGATGCGCGCTGGGCGCGCCGCCGCGGTGATCGGCGTCCATCACCCGGCGCACCACGCCTTTCTCGGCGGCACTGAGCCAGCCGGCATCGTCCGGCGTGTTCGACAGCAGCAGGTAGACGAGCACGCCGACGAAGGCGGTGGGAACACCTTCGAGCAGGAACACCCACTGCCAGCCATGCAGGCCGTGCAGTCCGTCCATGCCGCCCATGATCATTCCCGAGATCGGCCCGCCGAGCATGCCGGTGACCGGCACGCCGAACATGAACAGGCCGGTGACGCGCGCGCGGCGATGGCTTGGATACCAGTAGGTCAGATAGAGAATCACGCCGGGAAAGAAGCCGGCCTCGAATACTCCGAGCAGCAGACGGATCGTATAGAAATGCCAGGGCTCCACCACGAACATCGTCGCCGCCGAGCACAAGCCCCACAGCACCATGATGCGCAGGAAGCTCAGGCGCGCGCCGATCTTCTCGAGCAGCAGATTGCTCGGCACCTCGAAGATGAAATAGGTGACGAAGAAGATGCCGGCGCCGAGCCCGTAGACCGCGTCGGAGAAGCCGAGGTCCTGCTTCATCTGCAGCTGCGCGTAGCCGACGTTGATGCGGTCGAGAAACGCCAGCACGTAGGCGAACAGGATCACCGGCACGATGCGCAGGTTGATTCTGGCGTAGACGCTGTCTTCGCTCGGGCCGGCTGCTGTGCCCGACGCGATATCCTGGTTCTGCATGCATTCCCCCGCTGTCGTGAGGCGCCGGCGCGTCCGCGGCGCCCGGCGCTGTGGCGGGCAATGGTATGCGCGCCGGCGCGCGGGTGAAACCGCTGCGGTGCCTCAGACGGCCGCGACCCGGCGGCGGCTCAGCCGCACTTGGAGTAGCCGCAGTCCAGGCAGGTCGGGCAACCGTCCTTCATCACCAGCTCGCCGCCGCACTGCGGCTCGGGACAGCGGCCGATGGCGGCGACCGGCGCCGGCTCCAGCGGCGCTGCCGCGCCGACTTCGCTCAGCGGCAGCGCCAGGCTTTCCCGATGCGCACGGCTGCGCTCGAAGCGCGCCGCCAGCTCATCGACGCTGCGCTCCCCGCCGCGCGCATCGAGGAAGCCGCGCCGCTGCAGCTCCTGCTGGATGGCCCAGGCGATCGCCGCGACTTCGGAGTCGTGGACCATGCCCTTGCCGGCGCTGTTCTTGCCGTACCAGACCGGACCGCGATCCCAGGACACCTTGCGCAGGTCGGCCAGGGCCTTGACCAGGAAGCCGCCGCGCGCGGCCAGCGACAGCGTGCGCATCGTCGCCGATACCCATTGATGCTCGGCGGCGGTCTGTCCGGCCGGCACGAAGAACTCCAGCGGCCGCTCGATGCAGACCCGCTCGCCCTTGCGCCGCCCGCAGACCACGCCGAAGCCGATCACGAAATAAAGCTTCTTGCTGCCGTTGGCCGAGGTCAGCTGGATCTTCGTCGTCACCGATTCCCAGCTGCCTTCGTCACGGCGATCGATGCGCAGGCGCAGCGGATCGAGGTCTGCCGCCTCGCCGAGCGCATCATTGGCCGGCTGTGGCCGCAGCACGCTCCAGGCCCGGATCGGCTGATCGATCCGCAGCGGCTCCTGCTTCCCGGGCACCGTCTTCTGGTCGCTCATCGTCACAGCCTCCCGTAAAAGCCTTCCTTGAGGGCGTCATAGAGATTGGCGGCGGTATAGCGGCCGCCCTCGTACTCGACCTCGGCATCGCCGGCCAGCTGTACCGTGCTGCCGTCGGCAAGTGTGAACCGGTACAGCGTGCCGGCCAGATCGGCCTGCTGCACGAGCACGCCCTGATGGACCTCAGGATTGAAGCGGAACGTCGTGCAGCCCTTGAGGCCGCGCTCGGCGGCGTAGAGGTAGAGCTGCTGGAATTCGCTGAAGTCGATGTCGGTCGGCACGTTGACGGTCTTGGAGATCGACGCGTCGATCCAGTACTGCGCGGCCGCCTGCACGTCGATATGCGCACGCGGCGCAATCGCCGAGGCGGCGCCGAAGAGGGCCGGCAGGGCGTCGGCGTCGGCAGCGGCGTCGACTTCCTGCCGGTAGCGCAACAGCTCGTAGGACTCCATCGCCACTGCGCGCTTGGCCTTCTCGCCGGGCACGATCATGTTGCGGATGTAGCGATGCGCGAACGAGGGTTCGATGCCGTTGCTGGCGTTGTTGCCGACCGAGGCGGCCATCGTTCCGGTCGGCGCGATCGAGGTGGCGTGCGTGTAGCGCGCGCCGATGTCGCCCAGCGCTTCGACCAGCGAGGCGTCCAGCGTGGCGATGCGCTGCATGTAAGTCGAATAGCGCGCATGCAGCAGCCGCGCCGGCAACTTGTTGCCGGCCTGATAGCCGTCGCGGACCAGATCCGGACAGCGCAGCAGATGTGCCGGCGTCAGCTCGACGGACTCGGCCAGCAGCGGTGCCGGGCCCTTCTCGCGCGCCAGGGCCAGCGCCGCGCGCCAGTTGCCCAGCGCCAGTCGCTTGCTGACCTCGGCAGTGAAGTCGATCGACTCGCTCGAACCGTAAGCCACGCCCAGCATCACCAGCGCCGAACCGAGTCCGAAGTAGCCCATGCCGTGCCGCCGCTTGCGCAGGATCTCGGCACGCTGCTCGGCCAGCGGCAGGCCGCTGAGCTCGCAGACGTTGTCGAGCATGCGCGCAAAGTCGCCGATCACCGCCTCGTAGCCCGCGAAATCGAAGCGCGCCCTGGCGGTGAACGGCGCCTGCACGAAGCTGGCGAGATTGATCGAGCCGAGCAGGCAGGCGCCATACGGCGGCAATGGTTGCTCGCCACATTGCCCGGTGACCAGACCGTTGAAGATCACCGTGTTGTGATCGGGCTGCGTCGTGTCGAAAACCGGTTCTTCGCCAAGCGGCTCGATGCGAACGATCGGCGACGAGAAGCGCTGGGTTTTGAGCAAGCGCTTGTCACGGACCCAGGCTTCATAGCGCTGCGTCTTGGCCGGTAACAGAAAGCCGATCTCACACATGAAACGTTCGCGCGATTCGCCGTCGATGATCAGCTCGTGATCGGCCCGGCAGACGTAGTCGCGTTGCCCATCCCGGCCATCCGGCATGGCTTTGATCCGAGCCGCGCGACGGGCGCGAACGCTGCAGAAAATGCCGAAGTTGGCGAGCAGGCGCTGCACCTCCTGCAGCAGGTCAGGCTTGCTCGACGCCAGCCGGATCGAACAGCTCTGGCTGCGCTCCGAGACGTTGACGGTGCCGTCGGTCTGGAACAGCGCCTGAAGGTAAGCGCGCACGCAGACTTCACTTCCGCGCCAGACCACCTCGGGCACGCGCAGCTTGGTCGCGCGGTTGAACCCGTAGTGCTCGAGCAGCCGCGCCAGTACGATCGAGCGGATCAGCACCAACTGGCGGTCAGGCACGGCAACCGCGGAAACGCTGTACTCGCGGGCACCATGCAGCGCCGCGCCGGCGATCAAGGTGTTGACGTAGGCAGTCGTGCGTTGCGCCAGTGCACGCTCCTCACCCCAGAGATTGATGACGGCCGCTTCTTTGTCGTCGCCGCGGTTCGTGAAATGACCGTCGCCGGTCAGCAGGCCCAGCAGCTGACCGAGATCTTCCGAGCCTTCCACACCGAACTGCCCCTTGCCGGACTGCACGAGCACGCGATCGCCAATGCACAGATCCCGCAGTTTCAGCTTGCCGCGCTCGGTATAGAAGTCATGCCAGGCCGTCGCCTTGATCTCGTATCCGTGGGCGGTGACGACGCGATAAACCCGCGCCCGTGCTGCCGTCATGAAAGCCGGTCTGGCCGGCCGCACCGACACGCCTCCGCGGGTGTCACCGAGCGCGCGCCGATCCACTGTTGCGTCGATAGCAAGGCCGCGTTGCTGCAATTCGGCGATCGGAATCAGGCCGTGCTGCGTCGCCAGCCGCGTATCGCCGGTCACACAGGGGTTGGTCGCACGGATGTCCTCGGCGAACCACAGGGGGTTCATGCGATTGCATTCGTCGATCAGGATGAATCCCGGATCGGAGTGCGAGTACGTCGAGCGCATCACCAGATCCCACAGCGCACGCGCGCGGACGCGGCGGTAGATGCGGCAGCAGGTCCGGCCGTGCTCGTCAACGGTGTGCAGCGGATCGGCCGCCGGCCAGTGGCGCCACAGCGTCGGTAAGCTGGCGATTTCCTGCGGGAAGGCCGGGAACACCAGCGGCCATTGCGCATCGCTGCGCACGGCCTCGAGGAAATCGCGCGTGACCAGGCACGACAGGTTGAAGTTGCGCAGGCGCCCGGCCTCGCGCTTGGCGGTGATGAAGTCCTCGATGTCCGGATGGCTGATCTCGATGCAGCCCATCTGCGCGCCGCGGCGACCGCCGGCGCTGGAGACGGTGCGGCAAACCGCGTCGAACACATCCATGAACGGCAGCGGGCCGGACGTGGTCGCGCCGGCGCCGGACACCGGCGCGCCGCGTGGCCGCAGCGTGCTGAAGTCATAGCCGATGCCGCAGCCGGCCTTCAGCGTCAGCGCCGCCTCGGATGCCGCCTGCATGATGTCGGCCATCGAATCGCCGAGAGTCCGCGATACCGTGCAGTTGATGGTCGAAACACGCGGCTTGTGCGCCTCGGCGCCGGCGTTGGCCATGATGCGGCCGGCCGGAAACGCGTGATCGAGCACGCGCAGGAAGCGCGCTTCCCAGCGGCCCGGATCGGCCTCCGGCGCCGCCAGCGCACGGGCCAGCCGGCGGCGCATGCCGGCCAGGTCCTCCCCCGGCAGAAAGTACTTGGCCCGGGCGATCGCCGCCGCGCCGTCCTGCAAGGGCAGCGCCGTGTCCGTCGCCGGCGCGCCGGCATCGAGCGTGTTCATGGATTCATCCTGCGCCGCACCCTTGCCTGCGTCTACCATGCGACTCTCCCGGTTCGGTCCCAGGGCATCCGATGCGCGCAGGCTGGCGATGGCTTTGTTGCGGTGCTGCGGCGCTGCTGCTGAGCGCCTGCAGCGCCACGCAGCTGGCCTACAACCGGCTCGACAGCATCGCCCGCTGGCGGCTCGGCGATTACGTGGAGCTGGACCGCGAGCAGCAGCGCGTCTTCGACAACAGCTTCGCCGAGGCCTGGCAGTGGCATCGCCGGCAGGCCCTGCCGCAGTACGCGGCGACGCTGCGGCAGTTCGCCGCGCGGCTGGGCACGCCGCCGGACCGTGCCGAGCTGGAGCAGCTGGGCTTGCAGTACGGCGAACAGTGGCAGGCGCTGCTCGAACGGCTGCTGCCGATCGGCTGCCAGATCGGCCCGACGCTCAGCGACGCGCAGGTGGCCGGCATTCTCAAAGGCGCCGACCAGGATCTTCGCGACTACGCGCGGGAGAAAGTCGAGCCGCCGGAAGACGAGCAGCGTGCCCAAGCCGAGCGCGAGCTGATCAAGGGCATGCACCGCTGGCTCGGCGAGCTGACGCCGCAGCAGCGCAGCCAGGCGCGCGCCTGGAACGCCGCACGGCCGCTGACGGCAGCGGACTGGCTGGCCTTTCGCCAGCGCTGGCGCGACGAACTGGCGCAGACGCTGGCCGACCGCCGGCACGAGGCGTTCTGTCCGCGGCTCCGGGCGCTGCTCGTCGACGGCGGCGCCCTGCAGACGGCGGAGCAGCGCGCCCGGTCTGCCGACAACCGGCGGCGCTGGATCGACTTCTTCATGGCGACCGGCGCCAGCGCGACGCCCGGGCAGCGCGAGCACCTGCGCAAGCGCCTGCTGGCGCTGGCCGAGGACTTCGACACGCTGGCCCGACAGGGCCAGTAGATAAAACAAGGGTTTGCGCCCTTCGAATCGCGGCGGCGGCGGCAAAGGCGGCAGATCGGGCGAAAACCGCACGATATCGACAAGTCCGGCGCACGAACCCCCCATCGCAAGCCCCCCCATCCGGTGTAATTCGCAGGGGCCTTCCGCTAGACTTGGCGCCCTTTCGCGCCCGGCAAGCCCGCTGTCACGGTGTTCTAGACGGCCACCGGCGCGATCGTCACCACTCATTTTTCGCTTTCGGAGCATCGCCCTATGCCGGTCAAAATTGCCGTGCTGAAGGAGACTCGCGCGAACGAACGCCGCGTCGCGCTCGTTCCCGTCGTCGCCGACAAACTGGTCAAGCTGGGCTGCGAGATTCATTCGCAGACCGAAGCCGGCGTAGCGAGCCGCATTCCGGACGCTGCCTACAAGAACGTCACCTTCGCCGCCAATCCACAGGGCCTGGTCTCGGACGCCGACATTGTCGTCTGCGTGCAGCCGCCGGACTTGTCGGTGATCAATGCAATGAAGGAAGGCAGCATCCTGCTGTCGTTCGTCTACGCGCACAAAGAGCCGGAGCTGGTCAAGGCGCTGCGCGACAAGAAGATCACCACGCTGGCGATGGAACTGGTGCCGCGCATCACGCGCGCGCAGGCGATGGATGCGCTGTCCTCGCAGGCGGCGCTGGCCGGCTATTACGGCGCGCTGCTGGGCGCCACCAGCATCTCGCGCATGATGCCGATGACCACCTTCGCCACCGGCTCGATCAAGCCGGGCACGATCCTCGTCATGGGCGTCGGCGTGGCCGGCCTGTCGGCGATCGCCACGGCGCGCCGCATCGGCGCCAAGGTCGAGGGCTACGACGTGCGTCCGGAAGTGAAGGAACAGGTCGAGTCGCTGGGCGCCAAGTTCATCGACACCGGCGTCGACGCGCGCGGCACCGGCGGCTACGCCCGCGAGCTGACGCAGGAAGAGAAGGACAAGATCGCCGCGGTCGTCACCAAGCACATCCAGGCGGCCGACATCATCATCACCACCGCCGCCATCCCGGGCCGCCCGTCGCCGAAGCTGATCAGCAAGGCGCAGGTGGACGGCATGAAGAACGGCGCGGTGATCATCGATCTGGCGGCCGAAGGCGGCGGCAACACCGAGTACACGCAGCCGGGCCAGACCGTGCAGGTCGGCCAGGTCAGCATCGTCGCGCCGCTCAACGTGCCGTCGCTGCTCGCCGAGCACGCCTCGGAGCTGTACGCCAAGAACCAGTACAACCTGATCGAGCTGTTCGTGAAGGACGGCGCGATCAACATCGACTGGAACGATGAAGTGCTCGCCAAGTCGGCGCTGACGCATGCCGGCGAGATCAAGAACGAAGCGGCCAAGAAGGCCATCGAGGCCTAAAAAAGGAAAGCACGCCATGCTCACTGGATTCGTCGCGCTGTACATCTTCATGCTCGCCGCGTTCACCGGCTACGAGATCATCGGCCGCGTGCCGTCGATCCTGCACACGCCGCTGATGTCGGGCTCCAACTTCGTGCACGGCATCGTCGTCGTCGGCGCGCTGTTCGCGCTGCTCAACGCCACCTCGGTCACCGAGCAGGTCATCGGCTTCCTCGGCGTGCTGCTCGGCGCCGGCAACGCCGCCGGCGGCTACGTGGTCACCGAGCGCATGCTGGAAATGTTCAAGCCTTCGGACAAGAAGAAGGGCTAAGGACCACCCATGAACCCGACACTCATCATCGACGCGAGCTTCCTGGCTGCCGCGTTCCTGTTCATCTACGGCCTCAAGCGCATGTCCTCGCCGGTGACGGCGGCCTCGGGCATCCGCGTCGCCGGCCTCGGCATGCTGGTGGCGGTCGTCGCCAGCTTCCTCTACGTGTTCGGCGTCAATGAAGCGGCCAAGCCGCATCTGGTCGTCAACGCGGCGCTGGGCGCGGTCGCGCTCGCCATCGGCCTGGGCTGGGCCTGGGTCAGCGGCAAGAAGGTCGAGATGACCGCGATGCCGCAGATGGTCGCGCTCTACAACGGCATGGGCGGCGGCGCGGCGGCGGCGATCGGTGCGGTGGAGCTGTTCCGCACTTCGGCCGAGCACGCGCTGATTCCGCTGGTGGTGACCATCGTCGGTTCGCTGATCGGCGCGATTTCGCTGTCCGGTTCGGTGATCGCCTGGGCCAAGCTCGACGGCCGCATCAACGGCACCTGGCGCTTCAGCGGCCTGCAGGTGATGAACGGCAGCTTCTTCGTCGCCACGCTGGGCTTAGGCCTGTACATCGCCTTCGGCGCGCACGGCCATGCGCCGGTGTGGATGACGGCGGCGTTCTTCGTGCTGGCGCTGATCTTTGGCGTGCTGATGACGATGCCGATCGGCGGCGCCGACATGCCGGTGGTGATCTCGCTGTACAACGCCTTCACCGGCCTTGCGGTCGGCTTCGAAGGCTTCGTGCTGCAGAACCCGGCGCTGATGATCGCCGGCATGGTGGTGGGCAGCGCCGGTACGCTGCTGACGCTGCTGATGGCCAAGGCGATGAACCGTTCGGTTTCGAACGTGATCTTCTCCAACTTCGGCGCCGCCGGTGGCGAGGAGCAGGGCGAGATCAGCGGCTCGATGAAGCCGGTCGATGCCGGCGACGCCGGTATCAACATGCGCTACGCGTCCAAGGTCATCATCGCCCCGGGCTACGGCCTGGCGGTGGCGCAGGCGCAGCACAAGCTGTTCGAGTTCGTGAAGCTGATCCAGGAACAGGGCGTGGACGTGAAGTTCGCGATCCACCCGGTCGCGGGCCGCATGCCGGGTCACATGAACGTGCTGCTCGCCGAGGCCGGCGTGCCGTACGACATCATCTACGACATGGAAGACATCAACGCCGAGTTCAAGGAAGCCGACGTCGCCATCGTCATCGGCGCCAACGACACGGTGAACCCGGCCGCACGCACCAACAAGTCCAGCCCGATCTACGGCATGCCGATCCTCAACGTCGACATGGCCAAGCAGGTCTACGTGGTCAAGCGCGGCCAGGGCAAGGGCTACTCGGGTGTCGAGAACGAGCTGTTCTTCCGCGACAACACCAACATGGTCTACGGCGACGCGCAGAAGGTCATGGTGCAGATGATCCAGGCCGTGAAGTCGCTCGACGGCGGCGGTCACTGAAGCTGTTTTTCGAGCTGTGCGCAAAGCCCCTCCTCGCGAGGGGCTTTTGCTTTGCGCCGCACGCGTTGCCGCGGCCGCGAGGCTCGACTATGTTCCGCCGGATCGGGGCTCGCCCTCGATAAGGACGCCAGGGGAGGCGTCGTGTCTGACAGCGATCCGCTGAAATACTGGGCCTTCATCAGCTACAGCCACCGCGACCGCCGCTGGGCGGAATGGCTGCTGCGCCGTCTCGAAGGCTATCGCCTGCCGCAGGCCCTGGTCGGCCGGCAGACGCGCGACGGTCCGCTGCCGCGCCGGCTGTTTCCGGTATTCCGCGACCGCGACGAACTGGCCAGCTCCTCGGAACTCGGCGTCGAGGTCGAACGCGCACTGCGGGCTTCGCGCTATCTGGTGGTGATCTGCTCGCCGCATTCGGCGCGATCGCACTGGGTCAACGAGGAGATCCGCTACTTCAAGTCGCTGGGCCGCGAGGACCGCGTGCGCTGCTTCATCGTCGACGGCGAACCGCTTCGCGGCGACGCGCGGGAGTGCTTCGCATCGGCGCTGCTGCAGCGCCTGGACGGCACGCCGTCCGAACCGATCGCCGCCGACGCGCGCGCGCAGGGCGACGGCCGCGAGCGCGCGCGGCTCAAGCTGATCGCCGGCCTGGTCGGCGTCGGCTACGACGAATTGCGCCGCCGCGATCTGCTCGCCCGCAACCGGCGCCTGGCGCTGCTTGCCGGTGTCGCCACGATCACCTCGGTGGTGACGGTATCGCTGGCGGTGGCCGCCTACTTCGCACGCGCGGCCGCCGAGCACAGCCGCCAGCAGGCCGAGGATCTGATCGGCTTCATGCTCGGCGACCTGCGCGCCCGACTCGAACCGGTGGGCCGCCTCGACGTGCTCGACGCCGTCGGCGAAAAAGCCATGCAGTACTTCGCCAGCGAGTCTGCCGGCACCTCGGGCGATGCCACGCTGGCGGCGCGCGCCAGGGCCCTGCGGCAGATCGGCGAAATCCGCGTGCAGCAGGGCCGGCTGGCCGATGCTGCGCCGTCGTTCGCCGCCGCGCTGAGCCTGGCGCAGGATCTGGCGCGGCGCGCACCGCAGGACCCGCAGGCCCTGTTCGAACGCGGACAGGCCGAGTACTGGTCCGGCTACGCCGCCTGGCTGCAGAACGATTTCACCACCGCGCAGACGCAGTTCCGCGCCTACCGCGACAGCGCGCAGCGCCTGCTGGAGTTGCAGCCGGAGCGGCCGCAGTGGTTGCAGGAGCTGGCCTACGGCGAGTCCAATCTCGGCACGCTGGCGGAGGCGCGTGGCGAGCTGGACACGGCGCTCGGACACTTCCAGGCGGCGCAGGCGATCGCCGCGACGCTGGCGCAGCGCTTCCCCGACAGCAGCAGCTACCAGACCGACTACGCGACCTCGCTGTCCTGGCTGGCTGCGGTGCAGGAGCAGCGCGGCCAGCATGTCGCGGCGCAGGCGCTGCTGCTCGAACAGGGTGCGGTGCTGCGCTCGCTGATGCTGCAGCAGCCGAAAGATCAGACCCTGCGCTACCAGTATCTGCAACCCTTGCTGCTGCTGTTGTCGTTGCAGACGCGCAGCGGCGATCTGCAGGGCTACGCGGCGCGCAGCGACGAGGCGCTACAGCTGGCCACGGCGCTGGTGGCCCACGATCCGGCCAATCTCGACTGGCGCGCGGCGCTGCAGCAGGCCCACGAGTGGCGCGCGCTCGGCTACGAGCTGCGACAGCAATGGCCGCAAGCCCTGCAGGAAGCGCGGCTCTCGCTGGAGCAGGCGGACGCCATCCAGCAGTCCGATCCCGGCCAGACCCTCTGGCTGCGGCAGCAGTTGCGCGCAGTCAACCAGCTTGCCGAACTGCAGCTGCAGCTGGGCGAGCCCGCACAGGCGGCGCGGACGCTCGCCGCGCGGGCAGATTCAGCACGGGCGTTCAAGCCGGCCGCCGTCGCCGATCTGGAAGTGCGAGTCGACCACCAGTTGCTGCGCCTCGAACTGGCAGCGGATGAAAAGCCGGACGCGGACTGGGCGGTGTGGATGGATGCCCTGCGGCGACAGGCGCCCGCCAGCGCCGACCTGGCGCAGCAGCGTTGGGACGTACTGAGGGCTGGCTCACAGACGGCGGCCGGCTTGGCCCCTAGGCTGGATGCCTGCGGATTGCCACAGCAGCGCCTGCTGCGATTCCTGAAGCGCCACGGTCTGGACCGTGCCACGGAGGGCTGTCCGCAGCCCCTTCCAAGTGAATCGACCAGGAGCCGCACCAATGGCCATCATCTCAACCAACGTCCCGATCAATAGCCTGGGCATTTGCCCGGACCCGGATGCCATCGTCTCCGACGCCCGGGCGCTGGACCTGATCGTCTATGAGCTGGTACCCGCCGGCAGCGGCGACGACATCAGCGGCTGGGTGTTCGAGCTGTTCCTCAAGACCAAGGGCGAAGGCGCCAGCCTGCCGCTGACCCTGGGCCTGCCGGGCGGCCCTTTCCTCAGCGCACTCGTGCTGCCGGCACTGCTGCCCGGCTCGTACGATGTCGACCTGAAGATCCGCAACATGAAGACGGGCGACAGCGTGCTGATCGATCCGAAGATCATCCGCCGCCCCAACTGAGGGCCGCGCAGGCACAAAAAAGGCCGCCTTCCGGCGGCCTTTTTCGCGGTTCCGGTCAACGCAGCGCGTAGACCTCATACAGCACTTCGAGCTTGCCCAGATCGGCGGTACCGACCGAGAAGCACTGCAGGCGGTTGAGCCACTGGTACGCCGGGTGCGCGGTGCGAAACCGCGGCGCGGCGCGGATGTTCAGCGCCGGCGGCATCACGCCCTTGAGGAAGTTGCCGTGGCCGTCCGGCCCCAGATCGAGCACGCCGGTGTAGGCGGCCTCGATCACCGCGCCGTCGTCGCTCTGCAACAGGCCGCGCACGTCGACGATCAGCACGCCGTCGTCGCGGATCAGCGCGAAGTCGCCACCGCCCGGCAGCACTTTGCCGTTGAGCTTGGGGCCAAAGACCGTGCCGCCGCTGAAGCCGAAGTCGACGCGGATGCCGCCCGGCACGGGACCGACCACCGTCGGCGGGGTGACGCCGACACGGTACGAGAACAGCGGTTCGACCTGGTAATCGAGCATCGCTCAGCCCACCTTGCCCTGCTTGTCGAGATGGCGCTCGCGCACGACCAGATAGATCGGGAACGCGAAGCAGGTGCCGATGAACGACAGCGCCAGGAAGCCCCAGCCGGCCTTGGCGCCCAGACCGATGCGCTGCGCGTCGCCGACCACCCAGATCATGTAGGCGAACCAGGCGGCGAGGATGTCGACCGTCAGGAAGGCCGCGGCGCCGCCGAGCTTGAGCGGCTCGATGAAGAACGACGGCAGATTGAGGATGTTGCCGCCGCTCTGCATCCACTGGAAGCCGTACATCCAGGCGAAGCCGGTGGCGACCAGCGAGATGGCGATGAGGACCAGATGCTTGAGTGACATGAATCTCTCCCGTTTGGATTCGAGTGTTGCTGCGGATGCCGGCGACTGCGGCTCGTTGACCACTTGGTATGCGCCGGAAGTGCCGGTGCATCTTACGGATTTTGCCGATCGATAGTGAGCTAGTCATTGCCCGGGCCGGGCCGGCTCAGGCGGCCCGCAGCGATGCCTGCAAGGCTTCGATCGCGCGCAACACCTTGGCCGGCTGGGCATCGCGGCGCGGCGTCATCGCGTAGACGGTCAGGGCGGGCAGCCGCCAGTCCGGCAACAGCCGCTGCAGGCGGCCGGCGGCAAGATCGGCCGCCAGTTCGCGGCTCATGATCGTGCGGCAGATGCCGAGTCCGGCGCGCGCCAGCTCGACCAGCGCCTCGGCGCTGTTGCCGGCAACGCGGCCATCGAGGCGAATGCGCACGACCTGCTCTTGTGGGCCCGTCAGATCGAGAAACTGCGGCTCGCCGAGCGGCGTCAGCAGCAGCCATTCGTGGCGCGCCAGCGCCTCGGCGTCAGCCGGCGTACCGCGCTGCGCCAGATAGCCGGGCGCAGCGATCAGCACCTCCTGCAGATCGGCGAGCGGCCGTGCCACCAGCGAGGAGTCCAGCATGCGCTGCGGATGCGCGACGCGAATCGCCAGGTCGATGCGCGATTCGATCAGGTCGATGCGCTCGTCGTCGGCGAACAGGCGCAGGCGCAGGCGCGGATGTGCCTCCAGCAGGGTCGCCAGCGCCGCCAGATGCCGCGCCGCCAGCCCGGCCGGCGCGGCGACGCGCAGTTCTCCGACCAGTTCGTCGCGCAGTTCGGCCAGACGGATCTCGGCCTGCCGCGCCGCCAGCGTCATCGCCGCGCAGCCTTCGTAGAAAACCTGGCCTGCCTCGCTCAGCGTCAGCCGCCGCGTCGAGCGGTGCAGCAGCACGACAGCGAGTTCGCGCTCGAGTGCGCGCAGTTGCTGGCTGACCGCGGACGGGCTCATGCCCAACTCGCGTGCCGCCGCGCTGATCGAGCGGGCTTCCACCACGCGGGCAAACACCGCCATCCGCCGCAATCGGTCCATTTTGAAGTTCTACTTCAAGTTGTACGGCAATTTAGCGGGCTTATCGCGTCATTGTGAAGGCCATAGAGTCATTGCCCCTGCAAACCACAAGGAACGCTCATGAAACTCGTCATCCTCGGCGCCACCGGCTTCGTCGGCACGGCACTGGTCAGCGAAGCCTTGCAGCGCGACCACCAGGTCACCGCCGTGGCGCGTCACCCGGACAAACTCGCCGCGCAGCCGGGCCTGCGCTTGCACGCCGCCGATCTCGGTGATGCGGCGACGGTGGCCGCCGCGGTCGCCGGCCACGACGCCGTGCTCAGCGCCTACAACCCCGGCTGGGGCGATCCCGAGATCTACGACAAGATGGTGCGCGTCTCGCAGACCATCTTGGACGGCGTCAGACGTTCCGGCGTGAAGCGCCTGCTGGTGGTCGGCGGCGCCGGCAGCCTGGAAGTGGCGCCCGGCCTGCAGCTGCTCGATACGCCGCAGTTCCCGGCCGAATACAAGGACGGCGCGCGCGGCGCGCGTGAGGCGCTGAACCAGTTGCGCGGCGAGACGGAGCTGGACTGGAGCTTCCTGTCGCCGCCGGCGCTGCTGGAACCGGGCGCGCGCAGCGGCCGCTACCGGCTTGGCAGCGAGCAGCTGCTGATGGACGGTGAGCAGCCGGCGCGCATCAGCGTCGCCGATCTGGCGGTCGCCGTGCTCGACGAGATCGAGCAGCCCCGGCACCTGCGCCGTCGTTTCACGGCGGCCCACTGAGGCGAGCGCTCAGGCGCCGCGCGGATCGCCCGGCAACCAGGCGCCGGTGACGGTCTTCCAGGCCCGGGAGGTCTTCTCGCCGCAGACGCCGTCGACGCGCAGGAAGATGCCGGGCTGGGTGTTGAGCCACTCCTGCAGGGCGATGGCGCGCGCGTATTCGGCCGGCTCGCGCGGCTTGCGCAGGGCGTAACGGACCGGCTGCGGAATCTCCGGTGCCGCCGGCGGCGCAGGCAGGAAGTCGAGCAGGCCGCGCTCGGCGAATCGCCGCAGCAGCACCGCCGCGCCGCATTGCCCGGATACCGCGGTCGCGTCCCAGCGGCCGTCGGCGACGTACTTGCCGCTGCGGTAGAGACTGGAAAAGCTCCACAGATACGGCGACAGCGTTTCCGGATGATGGTTGCGGTAGCCCCAGCCGTTGTAGGCCTCCAGCCGGTACAAGCTGACCGGCAGGCTCCAGTCGTCCAGTCCGTCGAGCTTCTGCAGTGTCAGCGCATCGCGTGCGCTGAACTCCCAGGTGAAGGGTGGCTGGCCGTCGAGCGGACGCCCCGCCGGCACTTGCCGCGTGCGCGCCGTCAGCGGATCGCCGTTGTGCAAATGGCGCGTGAACGACTGGCTGGATTCCAGGTTGTGGATCGCGGCGATCACCGTCCACGGGATGCCGAGCGGATCGGCCACCGCGCGGTAGCGCGCGGCGTTTTCCTGCGCGCGGTCGGCAATGCGCTCGACCGCCGCGCGGCGCTCGGGGCGGATCTGGCATTGGGAAAAGAGCCGCTCGTACTCGCTGCGCAGCTCCGGCGTCAGGCTTGGCATGGCATCACCCCCTCGCATCCGCGATCGGATGCCCGCCACGATAGGCGCGCCATCAAGGCGCGCCGGTGAAGCGCTTCACACCTGCAAGGACGTCGCCATCGTTTTCGCTGACGCGCTGAGAACTGCTTCGCGTTTGCGGGCGGCTCGCCGCGGCGACGGCCTCAGCGCAGCGCCAGCAGGCGCTGCGTCAGCGGATGCGCCTCGCCCAGAGCAGCGCGGTACAGCATGCCGGCCCGCGCGTACTCGCGTTGCGCCTCGTCAGGGCGACGCTGCAGCGCGCGCAGCCGGCCCAGGCTCTCGTGCAGGTAGGCGATCCGCACATTGCCGGCCGGCAGGCTGCGGCCGGCGTCGTCGAGGCCCTGCAGCAGCAGGGTCTCGGCGCGCGCCAGCTGGCCCTGCGCGATCAGCGCCTCGGCCAGGTTGCGCTGGATCAGCAGCACATTGGGATGGCGTGCGCCCTGCGCCGCCAGGCCCTGCTCGTAGGTGGCCTGCAGCAGCGGCAGCGCCTCGGCGGCGAGGCCGAGCCGGGTCAGGGTTTCGCCGACGCGATTGGCCGAATAGCGCGTCCACACGTGGCCGGCACCGTGCACCTGCATGCGGTTGTCGTAGGCGCGGCGCAGCAGCGGCAGCGCCGCCACCGCCTCGCCGCGCTCCAGCAGCAGCTGGCCGCGATAATGCAGCGCGGTCAGCGTGTACGGGTGCAGCTCGCCGACGCCGTGCAACAGCTGCTGGTAGGCATCGTCGAAGATCGCTGCCGCCTCGTCCCAGCGGGCTTGCGTCATCACCGTGTCACCGAGGGTGATCTGCTGCCACAGGGTGTGCGGATGCCTGGCGCCACGCCGCGCTACCGACGCAGCCACGACCTGGCGCATCAGCGCTTCCGCATCGGCAGCGCGGTTCAGCTCCAGGTAGCAGTCGGCCAGGCTCCACTGCGTATCGACGACACCGTCCGGATCGGACCCGCGATAGTCCTTGAGCAAGACCTCATAGAGCGCGGCGGCCTGCGCGTAGCGGCCTTGCTCGAAGTCCAGCCAGGCCAGGCCGGCGCGCGTGGTCAGCGTGTCCGGATGCCGCTCGCCGAGCCGCGCACGGCGCAGCGCGTAGCTGCGCTGGTAGATCGCCGCCGATTCGTCGTAGCGCGTCTGCAGCATCGCCACGTGAGCCAGGCGGTCGGCGATGCGCAGGCTCAGTTCGGCATCGGCGCCCTTTTCGGCCTCGCTGTCGCGCAGCGCCGCCTCCAGCTGCGCGCGCGCCTGCGTCCAGTCGCCCAGACCTTCGTAGGCGCGGCCCATCGCGTAAGCCATCTCGGCGCGCGCCAGCGGATGCGCGGCCAGCCGCTGGTCCAGCCGCGGTGCGGCCTCGTTGAGCAGCGCCTGCAGGCTCAGCGTCGGCCGGCCGCCGCCGAAAGGATCGGTCGCCGCCAGCAGGTCCTCGCTGACGAACTCCACCGCGGCGCGGGCCTCGTCGGCGGCGCGGCGCGCGCTCCAGAAGCCCCAGCTGCTCAGGCCCAGGCCGACCAGCAGCGTCGCCACCAGTGCCTGCTGCCAGCGGCGGCGGATACGGCTGCGCTGCAGCGCGGCGCGCAGCCGCTTGGCCTCGGCCTGCGCCTGTCGCTGCACCTGCAGACGCGAGCGCCGCGAGTCCAGCGTGCGCAGGCGCCGCGCCAGCTCGGCGGCATCGCCCAGGCGATCCGCCGGATTGCCGGCAGCGGCCAGGCCGATGTCCTCGCGCAGCAATTCGTCGTCGATCTCGCGCTCCCAGCCCGGCGCGACCGGCCGGCGCAGGTCGGCGACGACCAGCTGGTAGAGGATCACGCCCAGCGCGTAGAGATCGGACTGCGCGGTCGGCTGCTGGCCGGCCAGCAGCTCCGGCGCCAGATACAGCGGCGTGCCGCCGTCGTCACCGCTGCCGTCGAGCGCCTGCGTGAAGCCGATCCGCGTGATCTCCAGGTGCTCCAGCCGCGCCAGATCGAGCATGCGGCCGCTGCCGAAATCGGCCAGCTTGAGCTGCGGCGCACCGTCGGCGCCGCTGGCGACCAGCAGGTTGGCCGGCTTGATGTCCTTGTGCAGCACGCCGGCGGCGTGCGCGGCCGACAGCGCCTCGGCGGCCTGCGCGACCAGCTCCAGCCGCGTCGCCAGCGGCAGCGCGGCGACGCCGCCCTGCGCCTGCGCCCACTGCGGCAACGCGCCGCCGGCGACGTGCTCGGCCTCGACGAAATACGGCAGTTCTTCGAGATTCCAGTCGAGCAGGGCAACGACGTCGCGGCGCGGTCCGTAGGTGTCGGTGAGCACGCGGAACAGGGTGATCTCGCGCTTGAGCGCGGTCAGGCCGACGGCGTCGCGGGCGAACTTGAAGACACGGCGCTCATGGGTCTTGGCGTGCGCGGCCAGCCAGACCTCGCCGTAACCGCCGCTGCCGAGCCGCGCCTGCAGGGTCCACAGCGGCCGCAGCGGCGGGCTGTCGCCGGGCTGCAGCGGCAGCGGCGCCAGTGGCGCGCCGGGCTCGGCCGCCTCCAGCGTCACCGGCGCGATCAGCCGGTAGCCGTAGCCGTGCACGGTCTTGATGATGGCCTGCTGCTCGTCGCCAAGGCCCTGGCGCAGCTTGGCGACCGCCTTGGTCAGCACCGACTCCGACAGCACGCGGCCCGGCCAGACGCCGTCCTGCAGCTCGTCCTTGGTGACCACCTCGCCCGGATGGCGCAGCAGGAACATCAGCAGGTCGAGCGGCTTGGGTTCCAGCTTGACCAGCTGGCCGCCGACGCGCAGCTCCAGCGTCGCGCCGTCGAGCACGCAGTCGCCGAAACGCCAGCGCGGCGCGCGGGCGCGCGGCTCGACGGCATCGGTGTGACTGCGCGGCTCGTTCACGGTCGGTGCTTCCCCCAGGGCGGCGAGGATAGACGAGGCGGGCGGCTCGGAACGCCGGCGCCGGCGGTTTTTCCGCCGCGAATCACAATCGTCGGGAAATCGTCGGAATTCGGTCCGGACTCGGCGGCAGCTGGCGGCGCAGGGTGGCGTCACCTTCCGCCACACCGGAGTCCGCCCGTGAACATCAAGCACCTGTGTATACCCGCAGTCCTCGCCGCCGGCCTTGGCCTGGCCGCGCCGGCCGGCGCCGCCGATCTCAAGGACCAGAGCAAGAAAGCCGCCGTCACCAACAAGACCGTGCGCGTGCCGACCAGCGCCACCGTGCAGGTGCAGCCGCCGGTGGCCGGCCGCACCGACGACAAGCGCGCCGAAACACCGCCGCCCGGCGGACCGGCCAGCACGCTGCCGGGCATCGAGCGCCAACCGATCAGCAGTGCCAAGCCCGACAAGGACCAGGCGCTCGACAGCGCCACCACCGGCCTGCGCGGCGCAGCGCCGACGCTCGGCGCCGACACCTCACGCACCGCCAAACCGGGCTTCGACCAGGGTTTCGGCGCCAAGCCAGAGATCACGCAGGAGCAGGCCGACCGCGTGCGCGACAGCAACCGCAACCCGATCAATGGCGGCCTGACCGGCGGCCAGGTCGTCGGCGGCCCGCTCGGCGCCGCCGCCGCTTCACAGGCCGGCACGCCGACCAGCAAGACCACCGACATGATCTCCAGCCCCGGTTCCGGCTCCGGCATCACCACGCCCAACGCCCGCTTCGAGAACGGCGAGGTCAAGACCACCGGCAAGGGCCAGCTCGCCAAAGAGCTGGGCATCAATGAGAAAGGCGTGATGAACACCGTCACCGGCGGCCGCTTCGAGGAGCTCGATCGCATCTCGCGCGGCGAGGATGCCGGCGGCGGCGGTGCCGCTGGCGGTGGCGCGGCCCCGGCGACCGGCGGCGAAGGTGGCGGTTGCACCGACTGCACCACCAAGACCTCGTCGGACGGCCGCAACACCGTGGTCACCGACAAGGACGGCACCAAGCATGTCTACGTCGACGGCAAGAAGGTCGGCACCGTGGCGCCGGACGGTACGGCGACGCCGGTCGAAAAGGCCGACGCCGGCCGCCCCGATCCGGAAGGCCGCGGCCGGCCGACCAACGAGGATCTGCAGCGCCGCCTCAACGATCCCAACTTCCAGATCATCCAGGCCGCCAAGACCGGCGGCAACATCAATCCGGACCGCAACGACAACAGCGCGATCGACCGCAGTGCGCCGCTGCCGACCACCAGCCAGGTCGGCCAGGGCCTGTTCGGGCAGCCGACGCAGGGTCTCAACGACAGTGGCGGTGGCAGCGGCACCTCCGGCTTCAACAACAAGAACATGGGTGCGATCGACCCGGGCCGCGACGCCACCTTCAACACCACCACCGGTCCCGAGCAGAACCGCGCCGAGGACGCTCTCAACAGAGGTCCCTCGCGGCCGCCGCTGCAGGCCCCGGCCAGCAGCTCCGACGATGACGAGGATGAGGACGACGGCAGCACGACCACCTCCAGCGGCAAATAGTCCCCGCCACCGCACCGGCCGACTGTCGATGCCCTTCTTCGTCCACGCTCTCACCGCCGCGCTGCTGCTGGCCTGCAGCGCGGCGGCCGCCGCGCCAGCCTGCTTCGGCGCGCTGGCCGCGGGTTGCAGCACGGCGGCTACCGGCGGCGCGGCGTACTGCCGCGCGATCGGCACCGAGCTGGAATGCGTGGTGCATGCCGGCAGCATCGAGCACGACACCTGCTGTCTGCAGTCGCCACAGGGCCGTGGCTGCGGGCAGCCGCCCGAGCAGCCGGCGCAGTGCGCCTACGAGTGGCAGAAAGCGCAGCACCGTACCGCGCAGGGCCTGTACTGGCTGCGACGGATGAACCCGCGCAGCGGCGGCGTCGATTTCAACGCCTACTGCGCGCCGTCCGGCACGGTGCTCGCCGCCGGCGACGAGCGCTGGTGCTGCTCACGCGCCGCCAGCGCGCTGGCCGAACGCGATCCGCAAGGCGTCAACAAGCTGCGCTGCCAGTAGCGACCCGGCCTCTCCCAGACCCGCCCCCCATCCAAGCCATTTGCGTTCCGGCCGCGCCGGAGCCCGACAAGGACTTTCACCATGCTTGCCAAAACCTTGCTGCGCGCCCGGCTGCCGGCGCTGAGCGTGGCGCTGACCCTGAGCGCCGCGCTCGGCGGCTGCGCCAGCAGCGGCAGCCGCACCGGCTCCGCCGAATCCGACTGGTCGCTCGCCGAACAGGCCCTGCACGCCGGCCGCTGGGACGCCGCGCAGGCGCCGCTGGCGCGGCTGCTGCAGCAGGATCTGCGCAACGGCCCCCTGCAGTTCCTGCATGCGCTGACGGAGGAGCAGATCGGCCGCGAGCGCGACCGCGCGCGGCTCGACCTCGCCGCCGTCGGCTACGCCAATGCCGAGCGCTTCGCACCCGGCCACTACTGGGCCCTGCTGCGGCTGGGCTTCCTGGAACTGGAGCGCGGCGATCACCGCCAGGCGCAGGCACGCTTCGCCGAGGCCGCGCTCGACCAGCCGCGACGCTGGGAAGCGTTCTACGGACTCGGCGTCGCCTCGTACTACCAGCAGGATCTGCCGATGCTGCAGCTGGCGGCTCAGCGTAGCCGCGAGCTGGCACCCGAACAGGCCGACGTGATCCGTCTGCAGGCCTTTGCGCTGGCCGCCGAGGGCCGCCCGGCGGCGCGCGATCTGCTCCGCCAGCTGGCGCTGGATGGCAGCAATGCCGCCGAGGCCCGCCATGCGCAGCAGCGCGTCAACGAGTATCTGGACGTGACGCCGGCGCAGCGGCAGACGCCGCTGGGCGAGGCCGAGACACGCGGCCGCGATCAGGCGCCGGCCGCGGCGGAAAATCCGCTGAATCAGGTCGTCGTCGAGGTAACGATCCTGCTCAACTCGGTGCTCGACCGCGCCAGCCGCGGCATCAACCTGTTCGACGGCCTGCGCGTGCTGTACGGCTACAGCAACACGCTGGCGCAGCAGAGCATCAGCGGCATCGGCCGCGAGACCTCGCGCACCATCACCTCGCAGATCTCGACGCCGCAGCTCGACTACAGCCTCAACCTGTTCAACGACTCCGGCCAGTACTACAGCGTCGTCGCGCGGCCGTCGATCACCGCCCACCTCGGCCGCGAGTCGCAGTTCTTTGCCGGCCGCACGCTCAGCGTCGCGGTCAGCGGTATCAACCTCGGCCAGCTGCAGCCGATCGACGTCGGCGTCCAGCTCAAGGTGATTCCGGAGGCGATCAGCCAGAACAAGGTGACGTTCCGCGTCGACGCTGCGCGCTCATTCCTGTCGCAGGACCAGATCGGCAGCTTCCCGGCCTCGCTGACCACGTTCCGCCAGTCGGTGTCGGCGACCGCCGATATCGAGTTCGGCCAGACGCTGGTGCTCAGCGCGCTGTCGGAACAGGTGTCCGACAAGACCGTCTCCAGGGTGCCGGTGGCCGGCGAGGTGCCGGTGCTCAACTGGTTCACGCAGCGCAGCGTCGACGCGCGGCGGCAGGAGTCGCTGATCATCCTGGTCACGCCGACGCTGCCGCTGACGCTGGCGACGCCGGACCGCCCGGCGCAGCGCGAAGCGGCGGTGCGCCAGCTGCTGGCACTGTGGAACGAGCGCATCGAACCGCGCAGCGATATCCCGGCCTTGGTCGAGCGCCTCGAACAGGCCCCATGGCTGCGCCGCCCGGAAGCCGGCGACCTGCGCCTGCGGCTGCCGCAGGCGGCAGCCTGGGACCGCGAGGCCATCGCCGAGAGCCTGCTGCTGGCGCGGCACTGAAGACGGCGGCGGATGAAGGCGGGCGCCTTGGCGTATGCTGCGGCGCACCGCGTCCACTCCAGTCCACGCCCGCCCATGTCCGTCGCCGCGCCGGCCTCGACCGGCTTCCGCTATTACGACTTCCTGCTTGGCGGCACGGTCGCCGTTCTGCTGTGCTCCAACCTGATCGGCCCCGGCAAGCTCTGTGAACTGGACCTGCCGTACTTCGGCACGTTCGTGTTCTCGGCCGGCAATCTGTTCTTCCCGATCGGCTATATCTTCGGCGACGTGCTGACCGAGGTGTATGGCTACGCCCGCGCGCGCCGCGCGATCTGGGCCGGCTTCGCGGCGATGCTGTTCGCCACCTTCATGACCTACGCGGTGCTGGCGATGCCGGTGGCGCAGGACCCGTACAACCTCAAGCTGCAGCCGGCGCTGGAAGTGGCGTTCGGCAACACCTGGCGCATCGTCCTCGGCAGTATGGTCGCCTACTGGGTCGGCGACTTCCTCAACTCCTACGTGATGGCGCGGATGAAGGTGTGGACGCAGGGCCGGCACTTGTGGATGCGCACGATCGGCTCGACCATCTGCGGCCAGTTCGCCGACTCCGCGCTGTTCTATCCGATCGCTTTCGGCGGGCTGTGGACCACGCAGGCGATGATCGGCGCGGTGCTGTTCAACTTCGTCTTCAAGGTCTGCGTCGAGATCGTGCTGACGCCGGTGACCTACAAGGTGGTCGGCCTGCTCAAGCGCGCCGAGGGCGTCGATGTCTACGACACGCAGACGCGCTTCACGCCGTTCAGCCTGCGCGATGACGGCGAGGTCCGCCGCGGCCCGTGAACCGCGGGCCGATCCTGCCGCCGTACGCCGCACGCGCCGGGCTCGGCGGCTATCTGCAGATCAACAGTGCCGGCCGCCATCGGCTGCGCAGCCTGCGCTTCAGCGCGCCGGCGCTGATCGCCGTGCAGTCCGGTCGCAAGCGACTGCGCCGCGGCGATGACCAGATCGTCTTCGATGCCGGCCAGTGGTTCGCGGTGCCGGCCGGCGTGCAGCTCGACGTCGAGAACATTCCGGCCGACGCGCAGACGCCGTATGCGGCGCTGTGCATCGAGTTCGATCCGCAGCTGTTGCGCGCCCGTGCCGCCGCGCCGCGCACGCCGCCGCCATGGCTGCCGCTGCAGGCCGGACCGGCACTGACGCAGGCGGTGACCCATCTGCGCGACGGCCTGGCCGAACCGGCGCTGGCCGAGGCCCTGCTGCGCCACCGTTTCGAGGAGGTCTGGCTGGCCCTGGCCGAGCAGGGTTTCCATGCCGGCCTGCGCGCCGAGCCCGGCGCCCGCGAGCGCGTCCATGCGCTGCTCGCCGGCGATCCGCAGCGGGCCTGGCGCAGCGCCGAAATCGCCGCGCAGCTGGCGCTCAGCGAGGCCACCCTGCGCCGCCGCCTCGCCGCCGATGGCACCACGCTGCGCGAGCTGCTCGGCGATCTGCGCCTGGGCCAGGCGCTGGCGCAGCTGCAGAGCACGACACGAGCGATCGAGCGGATCGCCCATGACGCCGGCTACCAGTCCGCCTCGCGCTTCTCGGCGGCGTTCCGGCGGCGCTTCGGCGTGGCACCCTCGGCGATTCGCGGCTGAGCCCGCCGGGCCCACGCGCCCTGAGCGGCTCTGCCTCGATCTTGCGCGTTTCGGCATACCGGGCGCCGACGCAATTGGCGACACTGCGCGCCGTCGCCCCAACCAGACAGGAGTCCGCCGATGTTCAAGACCGCTTTCGCCGCCGCACTGCTGGGCTGCTCGTTCGCCGCGCTGGCCGCCGACTTCAGGCTGAGCAGCACCGAGATCGCCGAGCAGAAGCCGCTCGCCGAGGCGCAGGTCTACGCCGGCTTCGGCTGCAGCGGTGGCAACCGCTCGCCGGCGCTGAGCTGGACCGCCGGCCCGGCCGGCACCAAGAGCTACGCGCTGACGGTCTACGATCCGGACGCACCGACCGGCAGCGGCTGGTGGCACTGGGTGGTGGTCAACCTGCCGGCCGAGGCGCGCGGCCTGCCGGCCGGCGCCGGCAGCGCCGACGGCAAGAGACTGCCCGAGGGCAGCCGCCAGCTCGGCACCGACTTCGGCACGCCCGGCTTCGGCGGCGCCTGCCCGCCGCCGGGCGACAAGCCGCACCGCTACCACTTCACCGTCTATGCACTCGACACCGTGCTGGAGCTGCCGCCCAACGCCACCCCGGCACTGGCCGGCTTCATGATTCACGCGCATGCCCTGGGCAGCGCACGGATCACCGCGCTCTACGGTCGTTGAACGGCGGGCCGCCGCTGCCGGCCACCGGGGCGCTAGGCGCGGCGGTGGCGAGCGGCGAAATCGGCTGGCACGGCGCAGGCTTGCCATACATTTTTGTGTGATCACGCAAGCCATGCACCATGCTGGCCGCGACGCCCTGCGACCATGACAACGGTGTTGCGATACCGTGCAATCCTGCTCTTCACCGGCCCGTCGCCGGTCCTTATGCACAAGAGGGGAGCACCATGGAACCGCGCCTGAAGCAAGCCGCGCTTCGTTCATCTTCTGTTAACATGGATGCATCCTTCTGATTTATATGAATTTGTTAATCAAGAAAGTGGCCGTCGCCAAGGTTTACCGGTGCGCCTTGAGCACTTCGCCGCGCTAGCGCTCCTCGCCATGCACATACTTATCCACAGGCTGTGAACGAGCTGCTGATCAGCGTGGCGGTGCCGGTGCCGCTGTACCGGAGCTTCGATTACCGCATCGACGCAGGCCGGGCCGCGCAAGCGCGGCCCGGCCTGCGCGTGCGCGTGCCGTTCGGCCGACGCAAGCTGCAGGGCGTGATCGTCCGCGCCGCGTTCGAGGCCGCCGGCGACGGCCAGGACTACCGGCCGCTCGACGCCCTGCTCGACGCCGAGCCGCTGCTGCCGGCCGAACTGGTGTCGCTGTGCGAATGGGCCGCCGAGTACTACCGCCACCCGATCGGCGAGGTGTTCACCGCCGCGCTGCCGGGCCGGCTCAAGCACGGCGAGGCGCCGCAATGGGCCGCGCCGGAGGTCTGGCAACTCAGCGCGGCCGGCCGCGCCGCCCTCGATACCCTGCCGGCGCGCGCCGCCGCGCAGCGCGCGGCGCTGCAGGCGCTGCTGGCCGGGCCGCAGAGCGCCGCCGACTGGGCGGTGCCGGCGGCCATGCGGCGGCGGCTGGGCGAACTCGGCTGGGTCGAAGCCATCGCCGCCGATGCCGCCGCCCCGACCGTCGCCAGCGGCCCGGCGCTGACCGCCGAGCAGGCGGCGGCGCTCGCCGCGCTGGACGAGGCGGCGCAGGCCGGTTTCGCCGTCAGCCTGCTCGAAGGCGTGACCGGCAGCGGCAAGACCGAGCTGTACCTGCGGCGCATCGCCGCGGTGCTGGCGGCCGGCGGCCAGGCCCTGGTGCTGGTGCCGGAAATCAGCCTGACGCCGCAGCTGCAGGCGCGGCTGACCGAGCGCTTCGGCAGCCGCGTGTTCGCCTTCCACTCCGGCATGAGCGAACGCGAGCGCGAGGACAGCTGGCTGGCGGCGCGCGCCGGTTACGCGCAGGTGGTGATCGGCACGCGCTCGGCGATCTTCGTGCCGTTCGCGAAGCTGGCGCTGATCGTCGTCGACGAGGAGCACGACGCCTCGTTCAAGCAGCAGGACAACTTCCGCTATTCGGCGCGTGATCTGGCGGTGGTGCGCGCGCAGCGGCTGCGCGCCGAGCTGATTCTCGGCAGTGCCACGCCCTCGCTGGAAAGCCTGTTCAATGCCCGCGCCGGCCGCTACCGCCACGTCCGTCTCGATCACCGCGTGCACGCCGCGCCGCCGCCGAAGCTCGGTGTCATCGATGTGCGCGGCCAGCATCTGGAACATGGTCTCTCGGCGCCGCTGCTGCAGGCGCTGGACCGCTGCCTGGAGCGCGGCGACCAGGCGCTGCTGTTCATCAACCGCCGCGGCTACGCGCCGATGCTGCTCTGCCACAGCTGCGGCTGGCGCGCCGCCTGCACCCACTGCGATGCGCGGCTGACCCTGCACCGCGGCCGCAACCGCCTGATCTGCCACCACTGCGGCGCGCAGCAGCCGGCGCCGCGCGAATGCCCGTCATGCGGTGCCGCCGAGCTGATGCCGCTGGGCCAGGGCACCGAGCGCATCGAGCAGGCGCTGGCCAACCGCTATCCGCGCCAGCGCGTCGAGCGCATCGATTCGGACCGCATCCAGAAGCGCAGCGAGCTGCAAACGCTGCTGGCCGACATCCGCGCCCGCAGGATCGACGTGCTGGTCGGCACGCAGATCCTCGCCAAGGGCCACGACTTCCCGAATCTGGCGATGGTCGGCATCGTCTCCGCCGATCAGGCGCTGTACGGCGCCGACTTCCGCGCCATCGAACGCATGGGCCAGCTGGTCACCCAGGTCGCCGGCCGCGCCGGCCGCAGCGGCGGCGCCGGCGAAGTCTGGCTGCAGACCCACGAGCCGGACCACCCGCTGCTGCAGACCTTGGTCCGCGACGGCTATCGCGCACTGACGGACGCCCTGCTGGCCGAACGCGAGATGGCGCTGCTGCCGCCGTACACGCATCTGGCGCTGCTGCGCGCCGAGTCGCAGCAGCCGGCGCTGGCCATGCGCTTCCTGGTCGCCGCCCGACAGCTCTACCAGCCCTTCATGCAGGTGGAGGCGATGGAGCCGATCCCCTCCGGCATGGAACGCCGCGCCGGCTACAGCCGCGCGCAGCTGCTGCTGCAGGCCAAAAGCCGCGCCGCGCTGCAGCAGGCGCTGGCCGCCACCGTGCCACGCCTCGGCGAATTGCCCGAGGCGCGCGGGCTGAGGTGGTCGATGGATGTCGATCCGGCGGATCTGTTCTGACGGCTGAGGCGCAAACATCGGGCATCGCCTCGCAAACCCGGCCATTTTCCCGCCAGCCCGCCAAGCAGCTAGAATTGCGCCCCCTTAACCCGTCCCGCTCTCATTCGGAGTCCGTGCTCATGAAGAAGCCCGTCAAGGTCGCCATCACTGGCGCCGCCGGCCAGATTGCCTACTCGCTGATCTTCCGCGTCGCCAGCGGCTCGATGCTCGGCCCGGACCAGCCGGTGATCCTGCAGCTGCTCGAAGTGCCGGTGCCGGAAGTTCAGGAGAAGCTCAAGGGCACGATCATGGAAGTCGATGACTGCGCGTTCCCGCTGGTCGCCGGCATTGAGGCCCATGGCGACGCGATGGAAGCCTTCGACGGTACCGACTACGCGCTGTTCGTCGGCGCCCGTCCGCGCGGCCCGGGCATGGAGCGCAAGGACCTGCTGACCGCCAACGGCGGCATCTTCGGCCCGCAGGGCAAGGCGCTCGCCGCCAAGGCCAGCAAGGACGTGCGCGCGCTGGTGGTCGGCAATCCGGCCAACACCAATGCGCTGATCGCCGCCTCGGCCGCGGTCAAGGGTGGCCTGGACCCGAAGCAGATCCACGCCATGGTGCGTCTGGACCACAACCGCGCGCTGTCGCAGCTGTCGGCCAAGACCGGCACGCACTTCAATGACATCGAGAAGATGATCATCTGGGGCAACCACAGCTCGACGCAGTACCCGGACATCAGCCACTGCACGGTGGCCGGCAAGCCGGCCAGGAGCCTGGTCGACCAGGCCTGGGTCGAGAAGGACTTCATCCCGACCGTGCAGCAGCGCGGCGCCGCCATCATCAAGGCGCGCGGCCTGTCGTCGGCCGCTTCGGCCGCCTCGGCCGCCGTCGATCACATGCGCGACTGGGCGCTGGGCAGCAACGGCAAGTGGGTCAGCATGGGCGTGCCCAGCGACGGCAGCTACGGCATCAAGCCGGGCGTCGTGTTCGGCTACCCCTGCATCTGCAAGAACGGCCAGTACGAGATCGTGCAGGGCCTGTCGGTCGACGAGTTCTCGCAGTCGCGCATCAACGCGACCGAGCAGGAACTGCGCGAAGAGCGCGCCGCGATCGAAGAGCTGCTGAAGTAAGCCGTCCGTGTATCGAAAAGGCCGCCTCCGGGCGGCCTTTTCTTTTACTGCACCTGCTGCGCGCCCTTGCGCAGCCAGCCGTCCGGATGGCGGCCGCGCGGATCGTGATGCGTCCAGTGCACGACGCCGCCCTTGTTGTTCCACACGTATTCGCCGTGAAAGCTGACGAGATCGCCGCGGCGCAGCGGCTCCAGCCGTGGCGCCAGATCGATGTTGTGGGCGATCAGCAGCGTGCGGCCGGATTCCAGCTCCAGGATGAACCGCTGGTGACGGCTGCCGTCGTTGTCATCCGGCAGGACCTTGATGACGGTGCCGCTGCCGCTGACCTGGACGTCCTGCGCCTGACGGTCGATCGCCGCTTCCAGCGCGCCGTTGTCGGCAGGCGCGGTCTGCGCCACATCGGCATGCGCAGCGGGCGCGGCTTCGTAGCGCTGATACGCCAGCGCCGCGCCGACGATCAGGCCCAGCAGCAGCAGCCGCTTCATCCCTTGATCACCTTGGCGATGGCGTCCTGGGCGATCGGGTGGTAGCGCTCACGCCAGCGCTCGAACAGCGCCTGCGCCTGGGCGCGGCCTTGCGCTGTCTTCGCCAGTTCGCGGTAGATCGGCACGATCAGCTTCATGCGGCCGACCTGACCCAGGTACGCGCCGATCCCGGCATCGGCGGCGGCGTAGTGGCTCTTGGCGCACAGCTGCCACCACTGGCTGGCAATGATGGCGTTGCCGGTCTTCGAGAAGGCGAAAGCCTGGTCGAGCTCCGCGAGCTGCTGCGATTTCAGAGGCGGCAGCGCGTCGAGGAAGTACACCCATTGCCGGGTGTCCCAGCCCTTGGTGTCGAGCCTGGCGGCCTTGCGCGCGCCGGACTGCCAGGCCTGGCGCTGGGCATCGACCTTGGCGAAGGCATCCGACTGCGGCCAGATCGTGTCGGCCGGCATCGCCGGCACGCGCAGCCAGGCATTCAGCTCCGCCTCGGAGACCACGCCCGGCTTCTTGTCGAGCAGTTCGGCGTGCAGGTACTTGAGGAAATCCTCGGTGCGCACGCTCTGGAACGCATGGCTGTCGAACCAGCCGCGCAGGAACTGATCGAACACCGGCCGCGTGAACCGGGCTTCCAGATAGGCGAGGAATAGCGCGCCGCGCGCGTACGGCACATCGGTGACGCCGTCGTCCGGATCGCGGCCGACGAGATCGGGCACCAGGGTCTTGTCGCCGTCGTTGTCGAGCCGCTCCAGGGTCTGCTTGAGTTCGGTGGCGTCGAGCACGCGCTCCTGCTGCGCGACGTCCTTGCCGTAGACCTCTTCCATGATGCGGAAGGTCAGATGATTGGTGAAACCCTCGTTGAGCCAGAAGTCGCCCCAGACGGCGTTGGTGACCAGGTTGCCGGACCAGGAATGCGCCAGCTCGTGCGCGACCAGCGAGACCAGCGATTTATCACCGGCGATCACCGTCGGCGTCGCAAACGTCAGCCGCGGATTCTCCATGCCGCCGTACGGAAAGCTCGGCGGCAGGATCAGCAGGTCGTAGCGGCCCCAGCGGTACGGACCGAACACCGCCTCGCAGCGCACCAGCATCTGCTCGGTGTCGTCGAATTCTTTCGCAGCGGCTTCGATCGTCGCCGGCTCGGCATAGACGCCAGTGCGTGCGCCGAGCTCGCGGAACTGCAGATCGCCGACGGCCAGCGCGATCAGGTACGAGGGGATCGGTTGCGGCATCGAGAACGCGTAGTCGCCGTCCTGCGCCGCCTTGGGATCGTTGTCCGCGCTCATCACCGCGCGCAGTTCCTTCGGCGTGTGGATGCGCGCGCGGTACGGCGCGCGCACCGACGGCGTGTCCTGCAGCGGAATCCAGCTGCGCGCGTGGATCGCCTGCGATTGCGTGAACAGGAACGGCAGCTTGCCGCCGGCCGTTTGCGCCGGCGCCAACCATTGCAGGCCCGAAGCGCTGGGGCGCGTCGCATAGCGGATGCGCACGCGGTCGGCGCTGGCCGGCAGCTCGATGCTCAGCGCGCTGCCGAGGATCGGGTCTGCCTTGGCGAGCTTGAAGGCAGCACTCTTCAACGTGCTGCCGCTGCCGGCCTCGACCGCTTCGATATCCAGATCGCGCGTGTCGAGCACCAGCTGCCGCGCCTTGGGATTGAGCCGCTGCAACTGCAGCTCGGCCTCGCCGCGCAGCTGCTTCTTGTCGAAGTCGACGGTCAGCTCGATCGCCAGCTCGCGGGTGCGGAAGTCCTGAATGTTGGCGTAGGAGTGCGGATCGCCGCCGGCCGCCTGCGCGGCATTGCCGATCAGCAAGCCGCCGATCACGATCAGGGAAGACGTCGAGGACTTGCGCGGCATGGCTCGGAAGGTTCGTGGGAAGGCGAACGATCTTAGCGAAGCACGCCGCGCACCGCGTCCGGAAAGCTACCCAGACCCTGTGCGGGCGGCGCGCGCCTGAGGTGCATACTGCGCACTCGACTTTGGAAGGAGAACGCCATGCGCCGCTGGCCGATCATCCTGCTGCTGCCGCTCGCCGCCATCGCCTGCCAGCAGAACTCGCCGCAGAGCGATTCACCGCCGCCGCCAGTGGCTGGCAATGTCACCGATCTGCACGCGTTTGCGCGCTTCATCACCGGCAAGCCGACGCCGGAGCAGTTCAGGGCCGCGTATCCGCACGTGGTGCTGGTATTGCCGGGCCAGATCGCGACGCGCGAGTTCCGCATGAACAACAGCCGCTACTTCGCCGAGCTCGACGGCGACGGCCGCATCAGCGGCGGCAAGTTCATGTAGGCCGCAGCCCTCATCCGGCGCTTCGCGCCACCTTCTCCCGCAGGCGGGAGAAGGCACAAACAAGCCCCTCTCCCGCAAGCGGGAGAGGGGTTGGGGGTGAGGGAAGGCTTTCTACTTCTTCGCCGCTTCCGCCTCGATACGCAGCTTCACCTCGTCGCCGACCATCGGCACATAGGTCGAGATGCCGAACTCGGAGCGCTTGATCTTGCCTTCAAGGTTGATGCCGCAGGCCGGCACTTTCTTCATCGGGTGTTCCTTGCAGGCGAAGTGCGTGACGCTGAGCGTGACCGGCTTGGTAACGCCGTGGATCGTCAGATCGCCCTTGACCTCGCTCGGCTTGTCGCCGCTGAACTTGAAGGCGCTGGACTTGAAGCTGATGGTCGGGAATTTCTTGGCGTCGAAGAATTCCTCGGCCTGCAGATGCTCGTCGAGCTTGGCGACGCCGGTCGATACGGAATCGACATCGATCGTCACCTCGACGCTGCCGGTCTTCTTGGCGGTGTCGAGCGTCGCGGTGCCGCTGGTCTTGTCGAAGCGGCCGGTGAATTTCGACAGGCCCAGATGCTCCAGTTCGAAGTACGGGAAGGTATGCGTGGGGTCCAGCTCGTAAGTGTCGGCGGCAGCGGCGTTGAACGCGGCGGTGCCCAGCAGGACGGCGATGGCCAGCTTCTTCATGGTCAAACTCCTCGGGTCGGTCGATGCGAGCCTGGGTGCGTGCCTGGGCTCAATGTCTGTGCAGCAGGGTCTGTGCAGCATGTCTTCACTTGGCCGGCGCCAGCGTCAGCCGGAACTTCACCGGCACTTCGGCGCCGACGATGTCGCCCTCGTTCCATTCGCCGCCGCCGATATTGAAATCGGCGCGCTTGAGGCTGAACTCGCCGCTGACGACGGTACTGCCGTCGGCCTGCGTCTGCGTGCTCAGCGGCACTGTCAGCGGCCGCGTGGCACCGCGCAGCGTCAGCGTGCCTTTGACCTCGTAGCGATCCTTGGCCGTGGCCTTGACCGCGGTGCTCTTGAACACGGCCTTGGGGAACTGCGCGGCGGCGAGCCAGGGCTTGTCGATGGCGATCTGGTCGGCATCGGCGTCGCCGGTGCTGAGGCTGGCCGTGTCGACCGTCACCTCGGCGCTCGACGCTTCCGGCTTGGCCGGATCCAGATCGATCGTCGCGGTAAAGCGCTTGAACTGGCCGGAGACGGCGACGCCCATCTGCTTGACGCTGAACTCGATGCGGCTCTTGTCGGCGAGCAGCGGCCGCGGCGCGGCCAGTGCAGTGCCGCTGGCCAGCAGCAGCGCCGACAGCGACAGTTTCCATGCAGCGTTCATCGCGACTCCTGTTGGCATGATCTTCAGCGCCGCCACTGCGGCAGCATGCGCCTGAGCACGTCGTCGCGCTCGACGAAATGATGCTTGAGCGCGGCGGCGGCGTGCAGCGCCAGCGCCGCCAGCAGCAGCCAGGCCAGCGCCTCGTGCACCGCCTCCAGCGCCGCGCCGAGCGCGGCGTTCTTGTCCAGCAGATCCGGAATCGGGATCAGCTTGAGGTAAACGGTCTGAAAGCCCTTGGCGGAACTCATCAGCCAGCCGGACAGCGGCATCGCGAACATCAGTAGATATAGCAGGCGGTGGGTGATCTCGGCGGCCTGCCGCTCCCAGCGCCGCATCGTCGCCGGCAACGCCGGCGGCGGCCGGTACAGGCGCCAGCCGAGGCGCAGCAGCGCCAGCAGGAACACGGTGACGCCGAGCCACTTGTGGTACGCGAAGAATTTCAGCTTGTCCGGTGACATCTTCATGTCGACCATCACGAAGCCGAGCGTGAAGGCGCCGGCGATCAGCAGCGCGATCAACCAGTGCGCCCATTTGGCGGGCGCCGAATAGCCTGCTTGGGCCTGGCTCATCTCTCCCCCTTGCGCGGATCTTTTCACGGCGGCGCTGATCACAGTGTTCAGCCTGCCGTCGGCGAGGCAACGTAATCGTTCCACGAGCCGGGTTCAATGGTGGCGATGCCCGGCATGGCTTGCGAGTGTCGCCGCCGACCCCATTACGATGCCTAGAACGTCCGCGATCACGCATGCAAAGACACAGCTTTCCGCCCGCCGCCCGCGCTGATGCGCGCGTGCTGATTCTCGGCTCGATGCCGGGCGAAGCCTCGCTGCGTGCGCAGCAGTATTACGCGCATCCGCGCAATCTGTTCTGGTCGTTCATGGGCACGCTGCTGGGCGCCGGCCCCGAATATCCCTATGCCGAGCGCCTGCGGCGGCTGCATGCGCGTGGCGTGGCCGTCTGGGACGTGCTCGCGTACTGCGAGCGGCCCGGCAGTCTCGATGGCGCCATCGTCCGCCTCAGCGAGGTCGCCAACGATCTCGCCACCTTCCGCGCCCTGCATCCGCAGTTGCAGCTGATCTGCCTCAATGGCGGCAAGGCCGCCGAGGCCTTCACACGGCATGTGATGAAATCGCAGCCGGATTTCACCGACGGCCTGCGCGTGGTCGCGCTGCCGTCGACCAGCCCCGCCAACGCCGGCCAGCCGGCGGCGACCAAGCTCGCGAGCTGGCGGGCGGCGCTGCAAGCTGCCGTATTCGTGACACCCGTTCCGGAGATCGCGTCATGAGCCTGCGTTTTCACACCCTGGATGTGTTCACCCAGTCCGCCTACGGCGGCAATCCGCTGGCGGTGGTGCTCGGCGGTGATCAGCTCCAGACCGCGCAGATGCAGCGCATCGCCCGCGAGTTCAATCTTTCGGAAACGGTGTTCGTGCTGGCGCCGACGCAGAGCGAGGCCTTGCATCGCCTGCGCATCTTCACCCCGTTCAAGGAGCTGCCGTTCGCCGGCCACCCCACCATCGGCGCGGCGACGTTGCTCGCCGAGCTGGGCCTGACGCCGAAGGGAGCCGACATCCGCTTCACGCTGGAGGAGGGCGTCGGCCTGGTGCCGGTACTGGTACGGATGACGCCGGGCGAGGCCAGCTACGCCGAACTCAGCACCGCACAGCCCCCGCAGTTCGCGCCCGGCCCCGACGCGGCGACTCTTGCGCCGCTGCTCGGGCTGGACAGCCAAGACCTGGCCGGCACCAGTGCCGACGGCGGCCGCGAGCAGCCGCGCATCGCGTCCTGCGGCAATCCCTTCATCCTGGTGCCGCTGCGCTCGCCGGAGCTGCTGGCGGCTATCGACTTCGACCCCAGCGGCGCGCGCAAGGCCCTGGCTGGCGCTGCCGCGCGCGCGCTCTACGTCTACGCGCGTGGCTATGAGGGCGAGTTGCGCACGCGCATGTTCGCGCCGGAACTCGGGGTGCCCGAAGACCCGGCGACCGGCTCCGCCGCGGTGGCACTGGGCGCTGCGCTGGCGGCCGAGGCCAGCGCCGACGGCCTCTACGAATGGCGCATCCATCAGGGCCTGGAAATGGGCCGTCCGAGCCTGTTGCACGTTGCCGCCGAGCGCAGCGCGGGGCAGGTCACGGCGGTTCGCGTCGGCGGCCACAGCGTGCGTATCGCGGAAGGCACCTGGGGCGCCATCTGAGTCCGCCACCCGTTTTGCGGACGCAAGTACTGATCAAAATCCTACAAACGCTGCCGAGGATTACCTGCTCAGACCGCCCTGGCCGCGGCCGAAAACCAGGACATGAACACCAACATCCTTCCGGCCTACGGCTCGCACGACGATCTCAGCGACGCGATCGAGCGCAGCGAGTCCCTGCTCTTCAACACCCTGCTGATGACCCGCGACGGCTACGGTGCCCGCGCGGTGCTGCTCAGCCGCGACGCCGAGGGCCAGTGCTGGCTGCGCGTCTGCGAGGGCGGCGACGAACGCTGGATGCGCTGGTCCGAGCAGCGCCGCCTGCGCATGCAGTGCGGCGCCAGCTATGGCGAAGCGCTGGCCCAGGCCTGGATCACGCGCTGGGAGCGCGAGGGCTGGAATATCGAATGGAGCCTGCGCGCCGCGGCGCTGCCGCTGGCCGCCTGAGACCCTGGGCTATGCTGCGGCCGATGCCGCGCTCCCGCCCGCCCGCTCTCCCATCGCCCCAGGCCGCCGCCGGCGGCATCGACCGCTACGCGCGCATTCTCGCCGTGGTGCGGCGCATTCCGCCGGGCCGCGTCGCCACCTACGGACAGATCGCCGCGCTCGCCGGGTTTCCGCGCCAGGCGCGGCTGGCCGGTTATGCGCTGCACCATGCCGGCGACGCCGGGCTGCCGTGGCACCGTGTCATCAATGCCCAGGGCCGGCTGTCGTTTGCCGCGGACAGCGAGCCGTATCGCCGGCAGCAGGCGCGGCTGGAGGCCGAGGGCGTGCCGCTGCTGGGGGGTCGCGTCGATCTGCGGCGCTACGGCTGGAAGACGCACGCCGACGCGCCGTTGCTGGATTGAGGCAGGCGGAGCGCGCTGCAGACGGCCCGCGGCGCACGTTCAGGGCGGCGGCGCCTCGGCCACCGTGCGTTCGTGGCACTCGTCGTGACGCTCCTCGCCGATGCGCAGGCTGGCGGTGCCGGCGCGCGTCGTGAAGCGCGCCTGAGCGTTCTCGTAGATCGCGCCGGCGTCGCCGCCGACCTGCAACAGGGTGTAGAGCGCCTCGGGGGTCTGGATCAGCACCCGGTCGGCGGCGAACTGGGCGGTGAACAGCAGATCGCCGCACAGGTACGCCACCGGCGCGGCGAGCTGGTCGACGCTGGCGGCATCGGCGGGCTCGGCGGCGCGGTCCGCCGCGGGGGGCGCGGACACGCCGGCTTCGTCGGCGGCACGGCAGCCGACGGCGATCAGGACCACCACCGCCATCGTCATCGGCAACAGGACACGCATGAAAGGCTCCGCGAGGGATGCCCGAGCACGCTAGCGGGTATAGATGAACGGCGGCGGACTTGCGCCGGCCGCGGCAGCGGACTCAGCCGTCGACGTCCTCGCGGCCGCTGAGGTCGCGGACACGCAGGCGCTCGATGCGCGGCCCGGAGGTCTCCAGCACCTCGATCTCCAGCGCCGACACCGTCACCGCGTCGCCGGTCTGCGGCAAGCGATCCAGGGCCTGCATGACCAGGCCGCCGATGGTGTCGGCGCGGCCGGACTCGATGTCGCGCTCCAGGCGCCGCTCCAGCGTATAGATCGGCAGCCAGCCCGGGCCCTCGTAGACGCCGTTGCCGGACTCGACCCAGTTTTCCTTCTGGCGGTGGAACTCGTCCTGCATGCTGCCGAAGATGGCTTCGAGGATGTGTTCCAGCGTGATGAAGCCGATCACCGTGCCCAGCGCATCGGTGACCAGCGCCAGATGCGGCAGGCCGCGGCGGAAGCGGCGGAACAGGCGCTGCGCCGGCTCGTCGCGCAGCACCATCGGCACCTCGCGCAGCAGCGGCGTCAGGTCCTGCAGGTCCGGCTTGTCGTGCAGTGCCGCGAACAGGTCGCGCACGTGCAGCAGGCCGACGTAGTGATTGTGCTGCTCGCTGTCGTAGACGGCGTAGCGCGAGTAGCGGTGCTGCGAGACCAGCGTGAGATTGGTGCGCACGTCGTCGCGGATGTCGAGCGCGACCAGATCGAAGGCCGGCCGCATCAGGTCGCCCACCGTCAGGTCCGGCAGATCGAGCGTGCGCGACAGCACCTGCGCCTGCGCGGTGGCCAGTTCGCCGTGGCGATGGCTGGCGACCAGCAGCTTGCGGATCTCGTCGGCGGAATGCGGCTCTTCGCCTTCCTCCGCCAGCTCCAGCCGGAACAGCTTCAGCAACAGGTTGGCGCTGCCGTTGAGGACGGCGATGAACGGGTACATCAGCCAGTAGAACAGAAACAGCGGCAGCGCCGCCCACAGCGAAACGATCTCGGTCTTGCGGATCGCCACCGATTTGGGCGCCAGCTCGCCGAGCACGATATGCAGGAACGAGATGATGCCGAAGGCGATCGCGAAGGAGATGCTGTGCACCAGCTCCGGCGAATCGACACCGGCGGCGCCCAGCAGCGGCTCGATCAGCCGCGAGAACGCCGGTTCGCCGAGCCAGCCCAGGCCCAGCGAGGCCAGGGTGATGCCGAGCTGGCAGGCGGACAGGTAGGCGTCGAGACGCCGACGGACCTTGAACAGCGTGCGGCCGATGAAGCCGCGCTCCTTGGCGAGTTCTTCGGCGTGCGTCAGCCGCAGCTTGACGATGGCGAATTCGGCGGCAACGAAGAAGCCGTTGAGGAAAACCAGCAGGACCGCAAAAAACGTCAGCGCAAGATCGTTCATGTAGAAGCGGCGGCGCGTCCGGGTTCCCGTCCGCGCCGCCGCCGGTAGTGGATAACCAGCCGATTATCACGGGGCGCGCGGCGCGCCGCCAATCGCGGCCCTCATCCGCCCCTTCGGGGCACCTTCTCCCGCGGTGCGGGAGAAGGGACAAAGCAGCGCCCCTCTCCCGCACAGCGGGAGAGGGGTTGGGGGTGAGGGTCCGTCACCAGATCTTCACACGCTTTTCCGGCGCCAGGTACATCTTGTCGCCTTCCTTGATGTCGAAGGCCGTATAGAACGCCGGCACGTTGACGACCACGCCGTTGCAGCGGAACTCTGACGGCGAGTGCGGATCGCTCTTGAGGCGATTGAGCAGGTTTTCGTCGCGATACTTGCGGCGCCAGACCTGCGCCCAGCCGATGAAGAAGCGCTGGTCGCCAGTGAAGCCGTCGAGCACCGGCGCCGGCTTGCCGGCCAGCGCCAGCTGGTAGGCCTGATAGGCGATCGACAGGCCGCCGAGATCGCCGATGTTCTCGCCGATCGTGAAGGCGCCGCTGACGTGCTGGCCGGGCAGCGCCTCGTAGCCGTCGTACTGCGCGATCAGCGCCTTGGTGCGCGTCTCGAAGTTCTTGCGGTCGGCATCGGTCCACCAGCTCTTGAGGTTGCCGGCGCCGTCGAACTTGGAGCCCTGGTCGTCGAAGCCGTGACCGATCTCGTGGCCGATCACCGCACCGATGCCGCCATAGTTGACCGCATCGTCGGCCTTCAGGTCGAAGAACGGCGGCTGCAGGATCGCCGCCGGGAAGACGATCTCGTTCTTCAGCGGGTTGTAGTAGGCGTTGACGGTCTGCGGCGTCATGCCCCATTCGTCACGGTCGATCGGGCCGCCGAGCTTGGCGGTCTCGCGCTCATGCTCGACGGCCGCCGAGCGCATCAGGTTGCCGACCAGATCATCCGGCTTCACCTGCAGCGCCGAGTAATCCTTCCACTTCTTCGGATAGCCGATCTTGGGATCGAAGCTGGCCAGCTTCTCCAGCGCCTTCTGCTTGGTTTCCGGCGTCATCCAGTCCAGCGATTCGATGCTCTGCTTGTAGGCCGCGAGCAGGTTCTGCACCAGCGTTTCCATCCGCGCCTTGGCTTCCGGCGGGAAGTGCCTGGCCACGTACAGGCGGCCCAGCACTTCGCCGAGCGCGCCTTCGGTGGTCTCGACACCGCGCTTCCAGCGCGGCTTGTTCTCCTGCACGCCGTTGAGCGTGGCGCTGAAGAACGCGAAGTTCTCGTCGACGTAGGGCTTGGACAGGTACGGCGCGTAGGTCGACAGCAGCTGCCACTGCAGATAGACCTTGAGCGTGGCCAGCGGGGTCTTCTGCACCAGCTTGTCGAAGGCGGTGAAGAAGCTCGGCTGGCCGATCACCAGCCCGGGCGTCTTGGCGATGCCGCTGCCGGCGATGTACGGCTGCCAGTCGAAGCCCGGCGTCAGCTTGGCGAGCTCGCCGAACTCGTACTTGTTGTAGGTCTTGTCGGCGTCGCGCGAGTCCACGCGCGTCCACTGCGCCTCGGCCAGCGCAGTCTCGAAGGCGAGCACCGCCCGGGATTGCACGGCGGCGTCCTTGGCGCCGGCCAGCGCCAGCATCTTCTCGATATGTGCCAGGTAGGCCTTGCGGATCGCCACGAACTTGTCGTCGCCGAGCAGGTAGTAGTCGCGGTCGGGCAGCAGCGTGCCGCCCTGTTCGAGATAGACGATGTACTGGCTGGAATTCTTGGCATCCGGCTCGATGTAGCCGCCGAACACGTCGACGCCGCGCTTCGACAGGCGCGCCAGCAGCGCCGGCAGATCCTTCTTGTCGTCGAGCGCGTCGATCGCCGCCCGCTCCTCGGCCAGCGGCTCGAGGCCCAGCGCGTCGGCGCGGCTCTCGTTCATGAACGAGGCGTAGAAGTCGCCGACCTTCTGTTCGTCGGAGCCCGGCTTCTTGTCGGAGGAACTGGCTGCGGTCTCGATGATCTCGCGCAACTGCTGCTGTGCGTCGTCGGCGAGCTTGGTGAAGGCGCCGTAGTTGGATTTGTCGGCCGGGATCGCCGTCTGGCTCAGCCAGCTGCCGTTGACGTGGCGGTAGAAGTCCTGGCTGGCGGCAATCTGCGCGTCGAAGTTGCGCTGGTCGACGCCGGATACCAGCGCCGCGCCTTCCGCCGGCGCCGTCTTCTTGCCGCAAGCGGCGAGCAGCGCGGCGGCGACGACGGCGGCGGCCAGCACGCCGTACCTGTGTTTCTGCATGAGCGGACCCCGGTGATGAAAGT
>CAMLDZ010000006.1 GCA_946478985.1 uncultured Solimonas sp. | reverse complement strand
TGTTCCCGAATCATCCGCTGGAAGCCGACGTCGACAAGAAGCTGGCGACCGCCTATCAGAAGGACAACAAGCCCCTGCAGGCCGCGCCCGCCTATGGCCGCATCGCTCGCCGCGGCAGCGAGTCGGTGGCGACGCGCGAGGAGGCTGCCTGGCAGTCGGCGACGCTGTTCGACGCCGGCAAGGCCAACGCCGAAGCGGCCGCCGCCTACGATTACTTCGCCAAGACCTTCACCGGTTCGTTCGATCGTAACGTCGAGGCGCGCAGCAAGCTGGTCGACTACGCCCGCGCCGGCGGCAATGCCCAGCAGTTGAGCACCGCCCTGCGCGATCAGGTGGCGATCAACGACAGCGCCGGTGGCCGCAGCACGGAGCGTTCGCGCGCGCTGGCCGCCAAGTCCAGCCTCGAACTGGGCCGCCTGTCGGCGCTGACCACGCAGTCGATCGCGCTGTCGACGCCGCTGGAAAAGAGCCTGCCGCAGCGCAAGCAGTCGATGGAGCAGACCCTGGGTTGGTACAACAAGGCGGCGGCCTACGGCTTCGCCGACGTGACCACCGCCGCCACCTACGAGACCGGCGCGGTCTACCAGAACTTCGCCCGCGCGCTGATGGACTCGGAGCGCCCGAGGAAGTTGTCGGAACTGGAGCTGGAGCAGTACAACCTGCTGCTCGAAGAGCAGGCCAACCCCTTCGAGGAAAAGGCCATCGAGACCTACGAGACCAATCTGCGCCGCATCAAGCAGGGCGTCTTCGATGGCTGGACCACCCGCAGCCTGCAGGCGCTGGAGAAGCTGGCGCCCGCCCGGTACGGCAAGCATGAGCAGGGCCAGGATCGTTATGAAAGCCTTCGTTAACGCGACGATGCCGCACCTCGGCAACGGCGTCATCGCCGCGCTGCTGTGCAGCGTCTTGCTGGCGGGCTGCGGCAGCGCAGCCAAGATCCCCGCCGGCGGCAAGAAGCCGGCGGCGAGCAGCCAGGCCAAGCCGGCGGCGCCGACGCCCGACAAGGGCGATCCGCAGGCACGCCTCAATGCCGGCCTGGACCTGATGAAAAGCGGCGATATTCAGGAAGCCGAGAAGGCCTTCGTCGAACTGACCAAGGATTTTCCGGAGTTCGGCGGACCGTGGACCAATCTGGGCATTCTCTACGCCAAGTCCAAGCGTCGCGACCAGGCGCTCAGCGCATTCACGCGTGCCAGCCAGCTCAACGCCAACAACGCCGTGGCGTTCAACTGGCTCGGCATTCTCAGCCGCGAAGGCGGCGACTACGCGCGCGCCAGGCAATCGTACGAGCGAGCACTGCAGATCACGCCGAACGATGCGCTGACGCGCCTCAACTACGGCATCCTGCTCGATCAGTACCTCAAGCAGCCGCAGGCGGCGCTCGAGCAGTACAAGCAGTACCTGGCGCTGGCGCAGAAGGAAGACCTGCGCGTCATCGCCTGGATCGCGCAGATCGAAGCGCAGATCGCGGCCGCGCAGCCAGCGCCCGCCGCCGCCGCGCCCGCGGCCGGCCCGGCGACCAAGCCGGCGGAGAAGAAATAAGATGAGCCTCATCCTCAGCACGTCGCCGCGACGCCTTGTCGCGCTGGCCCTGCTCGCTGCCAGCTTCGCAGCCACCGCACAGACCGAGATGCCGGCCGTCGGCACCGGCCCGGACGGCGAGATGCCGGCGATCCAGAATCCGGGCGTGGTCACGCCGCCGGGCGACAAGCCCAAGGCCGCCGACAGTGCCGGCACGACGATCTTCGGCGGCGAGCGTGAATCGCCCATCGGTCTTTACATCACGCCGTGGCGCGACTCGCGCGCCGAGGAAAACATCGACCGGCCGGCGCGGCTCTTGCAGGAGCAGCTCAAGCCGATCGACAAGGCCGTGTTCAATCGCCAGGTCGAGTACTACGAGGCTCTGGCCAACGCGCTGAAGAAGAAAGGCGTGGTCACGCCGGTCTCGCGCTAGGAAACTCCCGCTGCACCTGCTGTACCGCTCCACAACAGACCCTGTCCGCACCGTCAGCAAACATTCGAGTACAAGGAACGCAACATGGATATCTTCGCCACCCTCCTGCACTTCTTCCAGAAAGGCGGCTGGATGATGTACCCGATCGCCGTCGTCCTGGCGCTCAGCATCGCCATCGCGCTGGAGCGCTGGCTGTTCCTGGGCAAGGTGGAGCGCGATAACCGCAAGGTATGGAAAGCCGCTGCGCCGCTGCTGGCGCGGGGCGACATCAACGCCGTCGAACAGCTTGCCGCCGGTTCCAAGGCCGCCGTTGCGCGCATCTTCAGCGCCGGCGCCGCGCAGGCCAAGGTCGACCGTCATCGCAACGAGGTCGAGACCGCCACCGAAGAAGCGCTGATGGAAGTGCTGCCGGCAGTCGAGAAGCGCACCCACTATCTCGCCACGTTCTCGAACATGTCGACCCTGCTCGGCCTGCTCGGCACCGTCATCGGCCTGATCGGCGCGTTCGCCGCGCTGGGCGCCGCCGACCCGACCGAGAAGGCGGACCTGCTGTCGGCCGGCATTTCCGAGGCCATGAACTGCACCGCGTTCGGCCTGATCGTGGCAATCCCGACGCTGATGATCCACGCCTGGCTGCAGGCCAAGACCACGGAGCTGGTCGACAGCCTCGAAGGCGCCTGCGCCAAGTTCGTCAGCGCCGCGGCCCGCAAGTAAATCCGCGGCCCCACCCCCGTCCACCGTGATTCTCATCGGGGTTCCCGGATGAAAATATCCCGTCGATCGCGACGTCTCGAGCGCCATCAGCGCATGCGGGCACGCGCGGTTCATCTCAACATCGTGTCGATGATCGACGTCTTCGCGGTGCTGGTGTTCTTCCTGCTCGTCAGCTCGTCGATCACTGCGGCCAAGCTCAACGTGGTCGATCTCAACCTGCCGTCGTCGGATCAGACCCAGACGCCGGACAAGCCGCCGCTGCAGTTGACCATCACGCTGCGCAAGAACAGCCTCGACGTGTCGGATCGCAGTGGTGCCTTGCGCCATCTCGACAACACGCCGGAGGGCTACAACGTGCAGGCACTCGGCGATCTGCTGGCCGAGGTCAAGAAGAGCGCGCCGGCAGAGACGACCGTGACGCTGCTGCTGGAGCCGGCCATTCCCTACGATGACCTGATCCGCATCATGGACACCGCCCGCTTCACGCCGGCCGAGGCACGTGCCGCCGGCCTGCCGCCCGAGATGTTCCCGAACATCTCGCTGGGTGATGCGCCCGGAGGCCAGCCATGAGACGCTCCAACGCCGCCGCCAAGCGCAGTCTGCGCAAGTTCCGCACGGCCGGTCGCGAAGTCGAGATGAACATCGTCTCGCTGATCGACATCTTCGCGATCCTGGTCTTCTACCTGCTGGTCAATGCCCTGGCCGTCGAGATCCTGCCGAGCCCCAGCTCGCTGGAACTGCCGAAGTCGATCGCCAAGGCGCAGCCTGAGCAGACCACCGTGATCATGGTCAGCAAGAGCGACATCCTGGTCGACAACCAGCGCATCCTGTCCACCGACGAGGCGCTGGCCGATACCGGCAATGTGCTGCCGACGCTCAAGGACCGCCTGCAGCGCGTCAATCTGATGCGTGTCGAAGGGGGCGATGCCGCAGCGCTGTCGCGCGGCAACGTCAACATCATGGCCGACAAGGCGATTCCGTATCAGGTCCTGAAGAAGGTGATGGCCACCTGCACCGAGGCCCGCTTCGCGAAGATCTCGCTGGCGGTCGTCGAAAAGAAGCGGGGAGACGCCCAGTGACCACCGGCTTCCTCACTCCGCTCGATGGCTGGAGTTTCAGCGAAGACGCCGACCGCCGCTTCCGGCGCGTCGCCACCTTCATGCTGGCGCTGGTCATCGCGCTGGGCATCATCATCCCGCTGATCCACTACACCGCCGTGCCTGAAGGCGGCGGTGAAAGCGAAGAACAGCGTTACGTCAGCATCATTCCGGAAGCGCCGCCGGCCGAGAAGGTCGAGGAACCGGCGCCAGCTCCGGAAGACAGCAAGGAACCGCCCAAGGAAGTCGCCAAGGCCGAGAAGCCGCAGCCGAAGCCGGAACCCAAGCCGCAGGCGCCGCCGCGCCCGGAGCCGACCCAGGCCGAGCGTCAGCAGCAGGCGCGCACCGTGGCGCAGCAATCCGGCGTGCTGGCGATGGCCGACCAGCTCGCCGAGCTGCGCGATCAATCGCTGCGCGGCCTGGATTCCTCGCAACCGCTGTCGACCAACCGCGTGACGGCGCAGGCCGGCACCGGTGCCACCGGCGGCTCCAGCGCGGCCTTCGCCGACGGCGCCACGCGCGGCAGCGGCGGCATCGGTGCAACCGCGACCGGCGACGAACGCCGCACGCAGTCCGGTGCCGGCCTCGGCACGCGCCGCACGACCGTCGTGCAGACGCCGCAGGGCATGGGCCCGGACAGGACCAAGCCGGGCCTGGATGGCACCAAGATGACGGCCGGCCGCACGCTGGAAGAGATCCAGCTGGTGTTCGACCGCAACAAGGGTGCGTTCACGGCGATCTACAACCGCGCTGCGCGCGAGAATCCGGGGATCGGCCAGGGCAAGATCGTGGTCAGCCTGACGATCGCCCCGAACGGCGCCGTCACCGACTGCAAGCTGGTGTCGAGCTCGTTCAACGACGCGGAGCTGGAGCGCAAGGTGATCCAGCGCGTGATGCTGATGAACTTCGGCGCCAAGGACGTGCCGCCGTTCACCTATCCCAACTATCCTATTGTCTTCATGCCGTCCTGAACGCTGCTGCGTTCACGCAAGGCGCCGGCGCTCCCGGCGCCTTTTGCGTATCGGCAGATCCACTCTCATACCGAGGTCAAGCAGTGATCATCCAACCCAAGGTCCGCGGCTTCATCTGCACCACCACGCATCCGCTTGGCTGCGAGCGCAATGTGCTCGAACAGATCGAGGCAACGCGCGCGCAGGGCGTGCGCGGCGACGGCCCGAAAAAAGTGCTGGTGATCGGCGCGTCCAGCGGCTACGGCCTGGCGGCACGCATCACCAGCGCATTCGGCTTCGGCGCCGACACGCTCGGCGTGTTCTTCGAAAAGCCGGGCAGCGAGAAGAAGCCGGGCACCGCCGGCTGGTACAACTCGGCGGCCTTCGACAAGTTCGCCAAGGCGCAGGGGCTCTACGCCAAGTCGATCAACGGCGATGCCTTCTCCAACGAGGCGCGCGACAAGGTCATCGAGCTGATCAAGACCGAAATGGGCGGCACGGTCGATCTGGTCGTCTATTCGCTGGCCTCGCCGGTGCGCAAGCTGCCGGACACCGGCGAGGTGAAGCGCTCGGCGCTCAAGCCGATCGGCCAGACCTACACCGCCACGGCGATCGACACCAACAAGGACACCATCATCCAGGCCTCGGTCGAGCCGGCCACCGAGCAGGAGATCGCCGACACCGTCACGGTGATGGGCGGTCAGGACTGGGAGCTGTGGATCGATGCGCTGGGCAAGGCCGGCGTGCTGGCCGACGGCGCGCGCACGGTGGCCTTCAGCTACATCGGCACCGAAATCACCTGGCCGATCTACTGGCACGGCGCGCTCGGCCGCGCCAAGTCGGATCTGGACGCCACCGCCCGCCGTCTCGACGCCCGCCTGCAAGCGCGCGGCGGCCACGCCAATGTCGCGGTGCTCAAATCAGTGGTGACGCAGGCCAGCGCCGCCATTCCGGTGATGCCGCTGTATATCTCGATGGCCTATCGCATCATGAAGGACAAGGGCCTGCACGAAGGCACCATCGAGCAGCTCAACCGCCTGTTCCGCGATTTCCTCTATCGCGCCGACGGCGCGCCGGGCGCGGCCGACGACGAGCAGCGCCTGCGTCTCGACGACTGGGAACTGCGTCCGGAGGTGCAGGACGCCTGCAAGGCGCTGTGGCCGCAGGTCACCACCGAGAACCTCTCGCAGCTGACCGACTACGCCGGCTACAAGCAGGAGTTCCTCAAGCTGTTCGGCTTCACGCGCAGCGACGTCGACTACAACGCCGACGTCGATCCGGACGTACGCTTCGATGTCATCGAGCTGACGCCGGAAAGCTAAACCGCGCCGTCGCAGCAACGCCTCAGCACAAGCCCCGCCCGAGCGGGGCTTGTGCTTTCTGCCGGCGGCGGTGCGCAGCGCGCCGGCCTGACCGCCGTCAATGCGGCCCTGCCGCCCCGCCTCCATGCTGCGACCCTCTGACCGGGAGCGCACATGGATCTGCAGTTTCTCGGAGCCGCCGGCACCGTCACCGGCTCCAAATATCTGCTCAGCCACGCACGCGGCCGTGTACTGATCGACTGTGGCCTGTTCCAGGGCTACAAGCCGCTGCGCCTGCGCAACCGGGCACCGTTGCCGGTGTCGCCGCGCGAGATCGACGCGGTGCTGCTGACGCATGCGCATATCGACCACTCCGGATACCTGCCGCTGCTGGTGCGCGACGGCTACCGTGGCGCGATCCACTGCACAGCGGCGAGCTACGAGCTGTGCCGCATTCTCCTGCCGGACAGCGGCCGGCTGCAGGAGGAAGAAGCCGAGTACGCCAACCGCCACCACTTCTCCAAGCACAAGCCGGCGCTGCCCCTGTATACGGAAGCCGACGCGCTGGCGGCACTCGATCGCTTCGAGCCGCAGGAGTTCGACCGCGAGTTCACGCCGGCGCCCGGCTTCTCGGCGCGGCTGCTGCCGGCCGGTCACATCCTCGGCGCAGCAATGCTCAGAATCGCCAGCGCCGACGGGGCGATCCTGTTCAGCGGCGACCTCGGCCGCCAGCAGGATCCGATCATGCGGCCGCCCAGCCCGCCGCCGGACGCCGACTGGCTGGTCGTCGAATCGACCTACGGCAACCGCCGTCACGATCCCGAAGATCCCTTCGAACAGCTCGGCGCGGTGATCCGCCGCACCATCGCCCGCAACGGCGTCGTCGTAATCCCCTCGTTTGCGGTCGGCCGCGCGCAGGAGCTGCTGCTCGGCATCGCGCAGCTGAAGCAGCGCGGCGCGCTGCCGGCGACGCTGCCGGTCTACCTCAACAGCCCGATGGCGGCCGATGTCACCACGCTGTATCTGCGGCATCGCCGCGAGCATCGTCTGGATGCCGCTGCCTGCGCCGCGCTCGGCGCCGCAGCGAAGATCATCAACACCGTCGAGGAGTCGAAGTGGCTCAACGAGCAGGCGGGGCCGATGGTGATCATCGCCGGCAGCGGCATGGCCACCGGCGGCCGTGTCGTCCACCACTTGAAGGCCTTCGCACGCGATCCGGCCAACACCATCCTGCTGGCCGGCTTCCAGGCCGCCGGCACCCGCGGCGCGGCGCTGCTCGAGGGCAGCGAGGCGATCCGCATCCATGGCAGCTATGTCGCCGTGCGCGCCGAGATCGCCAGCATCACCAATCTGTCGGCACACGCCGATGCCGGCGAGATCCTCGACTGGCTCGGCCACGCCGAGCGGCCGCCACGCGAGGTCTTCGTCACCCACGGCGAGCCCAGCGCCGCCGACGCGCTGCGCCAGGCGATCGAACAGCGCTTCGGCTGGCCCGCCAGCGTGCCCGAGCACCTGCAGCGCGTGCGGCTGCGCGGCGGCGCCAGGACCGAACCGGCACGCGGCAGCCTGCGCCGGCTGCGGCTGCACCGCATCGGCATCGACACCTACCAGGAGCCGGTGGTCTTCATGCGCGCCGACTGCGCGGTCTGCCATAGCGAAGGCTTCGAGGCGCAGTCGCGCGTCAAGCTTGCCGCCAACGGCCGCTCGCTGGTGGCAACGCTCTATACGGTCGACGACGGCCTGCTCGCCGACGCGCAGGCCGGCCTGTCCGAGTCCGCGTGGAAAGCGCTCGACGCGCGCGAGGACGAGGAGGTGGAGATCTCGCATCCGGAACCGCTCGAATCGTTCTCGGCGGTGCGCGGCAAGGTCTACGGCCAGCCGTTCAGCGCCGAGGGCCTGAATGCGGCGGTCCGCGACATCACCGCCGGCCGCTACTCCGGCCTGGAGCTGGCGGCCTTCGTCACCGCCTGCGGCGGCGAGCAGCTGTCGCGCGACGAAACCATCGCCCTCACGCGAGCGATGCTCGACAGCGGCCAGCGCCTGCAATGGCCGCAGTCGCCGGTGCTGGACAAGCATTGCGTCGGCGGCCTGCCCGGCAACCGTACGACGCCGATCGTCGTCGCGATCGTCGCCGCCTGCGGCCTGACGATCCCGAAGACCTCGTCGCGCGCGATCACCTCGCCGGCCGGCACCGCCGACACCATGGAGACGCTGGCGCCGGTCGCGCTGGATCTGGCGTCGATGCGCCGCGTCGTCGAGCGCGAGGGCGGCTGCGTGGTCTGGGGCGGCGCGATGGCGCTGGCGCCGGCCGACGACGTGCTGATCCGCGTCGAGCGCCCGCTCGATTTCGACAGCGCCGGCCAACTGGTCGCCTCGATCCTGTCGAAGAAGCTGGCTGCCGGCGCGACGCGCCTGCTCGTCGAGGTGCCGGTCGGGCCGACCGCCAAGCTGCGCACGGCGGCAGCGGCGGCGGCGATCGCAACGCGGCTGGTCGAGGTCGGCACTGCCTTCGATCTGGCGGTCGAAGTCGCGCGTACCGAGGGACTGGCGCCGGTCGGCTACGGCATCGGCCCCGCGCTCGAAGCGCTCGACGTGCTCGCGGTGCTGCAGAACGCTGCCGCCGCGCCGGCCGATCTGCGCGAGCGCGCGCTGCGGCTCGCCGCGCGCCTGCTCGAAATGGGCGGCCGCGCCAAGTCCGGCGAAGGCCTGGCGCTGGCGCGGCAGACCCTGGACGGCGGCGCCGCCTGGCGCAAGTTCGTCGCGATCTGCAGCGCGCAGGGTGGTCTGCGCGAACCGCCGCGCGCCGAATATCGCCGCGAGTTCCGCGCCGCGCGCGGCGGCACGATCACGGCGATCGACAACCGCCGGCTCGGGCGCATCGCCAAGCTCGCCGGAGCGCCACGCGCGCCGGCCGCCGGCCTGCAGCTGCACCAGCAGCTCGGCGCGCCGATCGAGCGCGGCGCACCGCTGTTCACCTTGCACGCCGAATCGCCCGGCGAACTCGCCTACGCAGCCGCCTACGCCGACGCGCATCCGCAGGTGATGCTGATTGCCGACGAGGCGCCGCGATGAACGACGCACCGTGGGTCGTCGCCTTGCCCGGCACGCGCTCGCTGGCCCTGGCCAGCGCTGCAGCCTGCGGCGCAGAGCTCATCGAACTGGCGCTGCACCGCTATCCGGACGGCGAGACCGGCGTGCGCGTGCCGCTGTCGCCGTCCGGCCGCGATGTCCTGCTGTGCGCCGCGCTCGATCGCCCGGACGAGAAGATGGCCCTGCTGCATTTCGCCGCGTCGACGCTGCGCGAGCATGGCGCGCGGCGTATCGTGCTCATTGCGCCGTACCTGCCATACATGCGCCAGGATCGCGCCTTCAGCGCCGGCACCGGCACGCTGGCGCGGCACTACGCACAGTGGCTGTCGACGCTGTTCGACGGTCTGGTCACCGTCGATCCGCACCTGCACCGCATCCATGCGCTGCGCGAGATCTATTCGATGCCGACGCAGGCCGTCGCGGCGGCACCGGAGATCGCCGGCTGGATCGCCCAGCATGGCGTGGCGCCGCCGCTGCTGGTGGGGCCGGATGCCGAAAGCGCGCCCTGGATCGCCGCGGTCGCCAAACTGCTCGACTGCCCGCAGGTCTGCTTCGAGAAAATCCGCCGCGGCGATGCCGAGGTCGAGCTGCAGCTGCCATCGCTGCACGCCTACGCCGCACGGCAGGCCATCATCGTCGACGACATCGTCTCCACTGCCGCGACGATGATCGCCAGCGTCGCGGCGCTGCAGCGTGCCGGTTTTGTCGCGCCCGTCTGCATCGCCGTGCACGCACTGTTCGCCGGCGACGCCTATGAAAGGCTTCGCGCCAGCGGTGTGGTGGTCGTCAGCGGCAACAGCGTCGCGCATCCATCCAATGCGATCGACCTGCAGCCGCGGATCGCGGCGGCGGCCTGCGAACTGCTGGCCACGCTGCGCAGCAAAGGAGCCCAGCCATGAGCGAACCGACCTGTCAGGCGATGGTGCTCGAGAGGCCCGGCGGACCGCTGCAGTTGCGCACGCGTCCGATGCCGCGGCCGGCGGCCGGCGAAGTGCTGATCGAAGTCAGTGCCTGCGGTGTCTGCAGAACCGATCTGCATCTGCTCGACGGCGAGCTGCCGGATCTGATCTACCCGCGCGTGCCGGGACATCAGATCGTCGGCCGCGTCATCGCCCATGGCGAAGGCGTGCTGACACCGGCGCTCGGTCAGCGCGTCGGTGTCGCCTGGCTCGCCTCGACCTGCGGCCGCTGCCACGACTGCCGCCACGGCAGCGAGAACCTCTGTGCGCAGGCGCGCTTCACCGGCTACCAGGTCAACGGCGGCTACGCGACGCATTGTGTCGCCGACGCCGGCTTCGTCTACGCGCTGCCGGACGGCTACGACGATCTGGCGGTGGCACCGCTGCTCTGCGCCGGCCTGATCGGCTACCGCGCGCTGCAGGCCTGCGGCGACGCCTGGCGGCTGGGCTTCTACGGCTTCGGGGCTGCCGCCCACATCATCGCGCAGCTGGCCGTGGCGCAGAACCGTGCGGTCTACGCCTTCACCCGGCCCGGCGACACGGCCGCGCAGCGCTTCGCGCGCCAGCTCGGCGCCTGCTGGGCGGACGGCTCGGACGTGCTGCCGCCAGAGCCGCTCGACGCCGCGATCATCTTTGCCGCCGATGGTGCGCTGGTGCCGCAGGCCTTGCGCGCGGTACGGCGCGGCGGCAGCGTCGTCTGCGCCGGCATCCACATGAGCCAGATTCCGGCATTCGCCTACGAGCTGCTGTGGGGCGAGCGCGTGTTGCGCAGCGTCGCCAACCTGACGCGCGACGACGCCCATGCGTTTCTGGCGCTTGCGCCGAAGGTACCGATCCGCACGCAGGTGAGGCGCTATGCCTTGCACGAGGCCAACACGGCGCTGGCCGATCTTCGCACCGGCCGTGTCGACGGCGCGGCGGTGCTGACCATGCGCTGAGAGCGAGCGCGGCTTGATCGTCGTCAATGCCGGCGGCGGCTCGCAAATCAAGGCTGCGCGCCATCAGCTTCTTGCAGCAGACCGAGAGTCCTCCGCCGTGCACACCACAAGTCCAGCTGTAGCGCGCGCCAGGCACCGCTGCGTGCCGGGCACGCATGCCGGAGCATGGCGACGGGGAGCATGGCGACGGGTGCTGGTACTCGCCTCCCTGCTTGCTGCCGGCAGCGCCAGCGGCGCCTCCGCCGATCTGATCGGCAGCCTGCGTTATACCTTCGCCGAGGGTGACGACACCTTGCTCGATCTGGCCCGGCGCCACGACCTCGGCTACGCCGAGATCCGCCTCGCCAATCCGGACCTTGATCCCTGGCTGCCGCCGCCCGACCGGCTGCTGACCATTCCCGGCCAGCACGTGCTGCCGGCGGCGCCGCGCGAGGGCATCGTCATCAACCTCGCCGAGCCGCGGCTGTACTTTTATCCGGCCGGCGGCGCGCCGCAGAGCTTCCCGATCGGCATCGGCCGCGAAGGCGCGCAGACGCCGACCGGCCGCACGCGCGTCGTCCGCCGGCTCGCCGATCCCAGCTGGCGGCCGACCGCCAGCGAGCGCGCCGAAAGCCCCGAACTGCCGGCGCAGGTTCCGCCCGGCCCCGACAATCCGATGGGCGCCTACGCGCTCTATCTGGGCTGGAGCGGCTACGCCGTGCACGGCACCAACCGCCCGTACAGCATCGGCCGGCGCGGCAGCCACGGCTGCATCCGCCTGTATCCGGAGGACATCGCCACGCTGTATCGCCAGGTCCGGCCCGGCACGCCGGTCACCGTCGTCGACCAGCCGGTCAAGCTCGGCTGGCAGGACGGCGAGCTGTATCTGGAGGTCCATCCGCCGCAGGCAGCGCTCGACCGCATCGAGGACGGCGGCCGGCCGGATGCGACGACCATGCCGGAAGTCGATGACGCAGTGCTCGCGGCGGCGGGCGCCGCCGGCGCGCGCCTCGACTGGCACGCCGTCGCCGCCGCGCGACGCGCGCAGGACGGCATCCCGCGGCGAATCACGCTGCCGCTGCGCTGAGGGCGCCGCCCGTTGATGCCAGTCAATGCGCCAGCGGTCATGGGCCGGGACACTGCGGCTCAGCGTTGATACGGCGCCGCATTTTTCCTCACCACATCGGGAGCTTTCAGATGAAAAACCTGTTCCGCACGACTGCGCTGCTGGGCCTGGCCTTGTCGCTGGGTGCCTGCACGACGCTCAGCAAGGCCGACCGCGAACTGCTCAGCGCCACTGCCGCCAAAGCCGAAGCAGCCGAGGCGACCGCCGCTCAGGCACTGCAGGCGGCGCAGTCCGCCCAGGCCGACGCCACTGCCGCCAAGGCGGGCGCCGACACCGCGATGAAGACCGCAAACGACGCCGCGGCACTGGCCAAGACCTGCCATGAACGCTGCGAGCGCATGTTCAACAAGGCACAGCGCAAATAGACCGTTCGCCCTGCCACGGAATAGGCTGAAGGGGACACAGCATGAAAGCGAAATCCGTTGCGGTCTGGGATCCGCTGATCCGGATCGGCCACTGGCTGCTGGTCCTCGCATTCGCGAGCGCCTATCTGAGTGCCGAGTCCGCAGAAGCCGTGCATGTGGCTGCCGGCTACTGCGTGGGTGCTTACGTGGTCTTGCGCCTGATATGGGGTTTTGTCGGCACCCGCCACGCGCGCTTCGCAGACTTCGTCCGCGGGCCGCGCGCGGTATTCGGCTATCTCGACGGTCTGCGTCACGGCAGGGCGCCGCGCTATCTGGGCCACAACCCCGCCGGCGGCGCCATGGTCGTCGCGCTGCTGCTGATGCTGGCGGCAACGGCAACCGCCGGCATCGTCACGCAGGCCGCCGTCGAGCACGAGGGCCCCTTGGCAGGCTGGTTCGCCACACCGGCCGGCGTGTCCGAAGCAGAAGCAGAAGACGCCGGCGAAGTCTATGAGGAAGTGCACGAAACGCTGGCCAATCTGACGCTGGTGCTGATCGGCCTGCATCTGGCCGGGGTGCTGGCCAGCAGCATCGCCCATCGCGAGAACCTGCCGCGCGCAATGCTCAGCGGCCGCAAGCGACCGCCGGACGCATGAACGCGGCCGCCAGCATGCATCGCGGTCTCGACAGCGCCGAGGCAGCGCGCCGGCTGGCGGCCGACGGCTACAACGAACTGCCGCGTGCCGCGCAACGCAGCATCGCGCGCATCGTCGTCGAAGTGCTGCGCGAGCCGATGTTCCGGCTCCTGCTCGCCGCCGGGGCGATCTACCTGCTGCTCGGCGATCTCGGCGAAGCGCTGTTGCTGCTGCTGTTCGCCAGCGCCTCGGTGCTGATCACGATCGTTCAGCAGACGCGCACCGAACGCAGTCTGGAAGCCCTGCGCGAACTCGGCAGCCCGCGCGCGCTGGTGATCCGCGACGGCCGCCAGCAGCGCATCGCCGGACGCGAACTGGTACGCGGCGATCTGGTGATGCTCGGCGAAGGCGATCGCGTGCCCGCCGATCTGCGCCTGCTGTCCGCGCGCGATCTGCAGGCGGACGAATCGCTGCTGACCGGCGAGTCGCTGGCAGTCGGCAAGACGGCCGCGACGGCCGAGGCGCCGCCGGCGCAGCCCGGTGGCGACGGCCTGCCGTATGCCTATGCCGGCACGCTGATCGTCCGCGGCGAAGGACTCGGCGAAGTCGTCGCGACCGGCACCCACAGCCAGCTCGGCGAGATCGGCCGGCTGCTCGCCGCAACGGCAGAGGCGCCGTCGCCTTTGCAGCAGCAGACAAGCCGGCTGGTGCGTCGCCTGGCCGCGGCCGGCCTGGGCCTGAGCGCACTGATCGTGCTCCTCTACGGCCTGCTGCGCGACGCCTGGCTGGACGGACTGCTGGCCGGCATCGCGCTGGCGATGGCGATGCTGCCCGAGGAATTCCCGCTGGTGCTGACGGTGTTCCTCGCCCTCGGCGCCTGGCGCCTGGCAGGCCGCAAGGTGCTCACGCGCCGCGCCGCGGCGATCGAGACGCTCGGCGCGACCACCGTGCTGTGCACCGACAAGACCGGCACGCTGACGCAGAACCGCATGACGGTTGCACTGCTGGCGATCGACGGCGCGCAGGCCGCACCGCCGGTGCTGCCGGCGCCGTTCATGCCGCTGCTCGCGGCGGCCTTGCGCGCGACGCGGCCGCTGGCGGTCGATCCGATGGACCGCGCGCTGCAGGCACTTGCCGAGCTGCTGCCGCCCGCCGAGGCGCCGCCGGACAGCGCGCTGGCACACGAGTTCGGCCTGCGGCCCGAGCTGCCGGCGATCACGCAGATGTGGCGCACGGCCGAGCCGGGCCGCTATGACGTGGCCGCCAAGGGCGCGCCGGAGGCGATCGCCGAACTGTGCCGGCTCGACGCCACGCGCCGCGCCGCCCTGCGCCGCGACTGCGATGCGATGGCCGCGCGAGGCATCCGCGTGCTCGGCGTCGCGCGCTGCGGCTGGCGCGGCGCAGTACCGACATCGCCGCATGCGCTCGGACTGCAGTGGCAGGGCCTGGTCGGCTTCTCCGACCCGCTGCGCGAGACGGTGCCGGCAGCGATCGACGAATGCCGCGCCGCCGGCCTGCGCGTGGTGATGATCACCGGCGACTATCCGGCGACGGCGCGGGCGATCGCCGAGCAGGCCGGCATCGGCGACGACGGCAGCGTGCTCGACGGCGCCACCCTGGCGACCCTCGACGATGCCGCACTGCGCGCGCGGGTGCGGCAGACCAGCCTCTATGCGCGCATCGCGCCGGCGCAGAAGCTGCGCATCGTCGAAGCACTCAAGGCCGGCGGTGAGGTCGTGGCGATGACCGGCGACGGCGTCAACGATGCGCCTTCGCTGAAGGCGGCGCACATCGGCGTGGCGATGGGCGGCCGCGGCACCGACGTCGCGCGCGAGGCGGCGGCACTGGTGCTGCTCGACGACGACTTCAGCTCGCTGGTCGGCGCCGTCCGCGACGGCCGCCGGATCTACGACAACATCCGCAAGGCGATGAGCTACATCCTCGCCGTGCACGTGCCGATCGCCGGCATCGCGCTGCTGCCGCTCGTCGCCGGCTGGCCGCTGATACTCACACCGGTGCACATCGTCTTCCTGGAGCTGCTGATCGACCCCGTCTGCTCGATCGTCTTCGAAGCCGAGCCGGCGGAAACCGACCTGATGCGGCGGCGACCGCGCGATCCCCGCGAGCCCTTGCTGCCGCGCAGGCTGATCGCGTGGTCGCTGGCGCAAGGCACGGCGGTCCTGCTGGCGGTGAGCGGCCTCTTCGTGTTCGCACGCCTCGACGGGCTGCCGCTGGAAACGGCGCGCGCACTGGCGTTCAGCGGCCTGGTGCTCACCAACTTCGCGCTGATCTTCGTCAACCGCGGCACCGCTGGCTGGTCGCTGATCTCGCTGCGCCGGCCCAATCCCGCGATGTGGCGCGTGCTGGCGGTGACCACGATGATGCTCGGTGCAGCGCTCTATCTGCCGCTGGGCCGGCGCCTGTTCGGCTTCGGCGAATTGCCGGCGACCGAACTGCTGCTGGCGGTGACGGTGGCAACGGCGATGGTCGGCGTGCTCGATCTGGCCAAGCGCTGGATCGGCCCTTACCGCCGCAGTCGCCGTTGAACGGCGTCAGCCGACCGGCTGTTCGAGCACGCCTTTCTCGCCGGTCAGCTTGGCGACGGTGACGGTACAGGCCGAGTCACCGAGCACGTTGAGCGTGGTGCGGCACATGTCGAGCACGCGGTCGACGGCAAGGATCAGGCCCAGGCCTTCGAGCGGCACGCCGACCGCACCCAGGATCAGCACGATCGCCACCAGACTGGCCGACGGGATGCCGGCGACACCGATCGAGCTCAGCAGCGCGATCAGCACGATCATGAATTGCTGGGCAATGCCCAGGTGCACGCCGTAGGCCTGGGCGATGAACATCGCCGCCACGCATTCGTAGAGCGCGCTGCCATCGGTGTTGACGTTGGCGCCGACCGGCAGCACGAAGCCGGTGACGCGCGACGGCACGTGCGCCCGGTTTTCCATGCAATCCACAGTGACCGGCAAGGTGGCGCCGGACGAGCTGGTCGAGAACGCTGTCAGCAGGGCCGGCGCCATCGCCTGGAAATGGCGCAGCGGCGAGACGCGCGCGACCAGCTTGAGCACCAGCGGCAGCGTCACCAGGCCGTGCACGAGCAGGCCCAGCAGCACGGTGATGAAGAACAGCGCCAGCGGTCGCGCCGCGTCGAAGCCGGTCTGCGCGACGACCTTGGTGACCAGCCCGAACACGCCCAGCGGCGCGAAGCGCATGATCAGTCCGGTCATCCGCGTCATCACCTCGTAGACGCCCTGCCAGAAGCTGCGCTGCGTGCCTGCGACTTCGTCCGGCGTGCGCACGACGAAGTAGCCGTACAGCATCGCGAAGCAGACCAGGCCCAGCATCTGCCCTTCCGCGGCCGCGGCAAAGATGTTCGGCGGGAACATCATGTAGAAGACTTTCAACAGCTCGCCGGCGTTGCCCCGGTCCTGCATCGACGCGACGACCTGCTGCGCATCGGCGGACAGGCCCATCATCTGGCCGGCCGGCACACCGTCGACGATGCCGGGCGCCAATACGTTGACCAGCAGCAGGCCGGTGCAGATGGCCAGAAAGCCGGTACCCAGATAGAACAGCAAGGTGCTCAGGCCTATGCGACCAAGCGCATGGCCACTCAGCGAGGAAATGCCGCTGATGATCGAGGCGATGATCAGCGGCACGATGATCATCTTCAGCGCATTGAGGAACAGCGTGCCGAGGAATTCGCAGGCCGTGAGCAGCGCCGCCGAATCACCGAACAGGCGCCCGGCGATCACCGCGAGCGCCAGCGCGATCAGGATCTGCCAATGCAATTTCAGTCGCAGTTTCATGGGCGCACAAAAAAGCCGTTCATGGCGCATTGAACCATGAACGGCCTGGACCCGTGACCCGGCAGGCGCATGGCGCCCACCGGGGCCGCGGCCTGCGCCGGCGATTTACTGCGTCGGATCGGCCGGTGCCTGCGGCGCGTTGACGCGCTCGACCTTGAGCTGGCTGGCGATGCGATTGCGGTAGGCCTGGAACTCCATGCCGGCCGCCAGCTGCGAGAAGCGCTGCGCCTCGGCGGCCTGGACCTCGCTGGCCGACGGCGTATCGACGCTGCTCAGCGCCAGCACCGCGACATCGCCGCTGCCCAGCTGCACCTGAGCAAAGCTCTGCTTGCCTGAAGCCGGGCGCGGCAGCTTGAACAGCTCGGCGACCAGCGCCGGATCGACGCTGCGATCGTCACGACGAACCTGGCCGAGGCTCTTGATCTGGGCATTCTTGCCGGCGATCGCCTCCTCCAGCGTCTTGCCATCCTGCACGGCCTTGAGCGCGGCCTGCGCCTCGGCCAGTACCTGGGCCTTGGCCTTGTCGTCCTGCAACTGGCTGCGCACCTGCGCCGCCACCTCATCGAAGCTGCGCTGGCGCGGCGCCTCGTACTCGGCCTTGCGCACCACCACCAGCCTGTTCTCGCCGACCGCAATCGGCTTGCTGTTCTCGCCGTCCTTGAGCACTTCGGGCGAGAACGCTGCCTGCTGCACCGCCGCCGTGGCGGCGATGCCGCTGCCGCCGGCGCGCGTCAGCCAGTCGCTGGTCTGCACCGGCAGCTTGAGTTCCTTGGCCACCGCGTCCAGCGAAGCCGGATTCTCGAACGCCAGCTGCTCGAACTTCTCGCTGACTTCCTGGAAGTGCTTCTGCCGCTCGCGGTTGCGGTACAGCTCGACCAGTTCGCTCTGCACTTCGGCGTCGTCGAACGGCCGCGCCGTCGGCGCCTTGATCTCGTCGACATGAATCAGGTGCCAGCCGAACTCGGTCTCGACCGGCTTGCTGGTCTCACCGGCCTTCAGTGACCACAGCGCCTTTTCGAAGCTGTCCGGCATCTGCCCGCGGCGCAGCCAGCCGATCTCGCCGCCCGCCGCCTTGGAACCGGCATCGTCGGAGCTGGCCTTGGCCAGCGCGGCAAAGTCGGCGCCGTTCTTGAGCTGCTCGGCGAAACCTTCGGCCTTCTTCTCGGCGGCGCCCTTGTCGGCACCGAAACCGACCAGAAGGTGACGGACCTTGCGCTCTTCCGCGCTGGTGAAGCGGCTGTCCTTCTCGGCGTCGTAGAGCGTCTTGAGCACGTCCGCCGATGGCGCGGCGACCTCGCCCGCGGTGTCCGGCGCCAGCTCGACATAAGCGAGCTTGATGCGCTCCGGCGCCATGTACTGGTCCTTGGTCTCGTCGTAGCGCGACCTGGCTTCGTCATCGCTGACGCTGAGCTTGCCCTGGTAGGCCGACAGCGGGAACAGCGCGTAGGCTGCCTCGCGCGTCTGCCCCGCCAGTTGCAGCAGCTGCCGCACTTCCACCGGCGTCATAAAGGCGGTATCGACCACCGCCTCGCGCATCTGGTCGATCTCCAGCGACTGCCGCAGCTGGGCCTCGAAACGCTCCGGCGTCAGCCCCTGGTTGGCCAGTGCGGCCTTGTAGGCATTGGCGTCGAACTTGCCGTCGACCTGGAAGGCCGGAATCGTCGTGATGGCGCGGAACAGCACGGTGTCGTTGGCGCCGTAGCCGGCGTCCTCGGTGTACTGGCGCAGCATCGATTCCTGCGTCATGTCGTCGAGCACGCTGTTGCGGAAGCGCTCGGCGTCGAACTGATCGGCGCGGAAGTTCTCGCCCATCAGCTGCAGATACTGCTGGTAGCGCTGCTCGTAGTTCTGGCGGAACTGCGACTCGTGGATCTTCTCGCCGCCGACCTTGGCGACGACCGGATCACCGCCGCCGCCGATGAAGGATTCGACGCCCCAGAACGCAAATGGCACGACGATGATGGCGACAACGAAGCCGGCGATCAGGCCGGAGGTGCGATCACGGATGCTCTGCAGCATGCCTGTCCTCTGCTTGGAAGTCCTATAGCAAAAAGCCCGGCGTTGGCCGGGCTTCTCGATACGGTTGGTGGGCTGTCAGGGACTCGAACCCCGAACCTACTGATTAAGAGTCAGCTGCTCTACCATTGAGCTAACAGCCCGTATCCGCCAATAAACTTGTAAAAAATGGGGTGAGCGAGGGGACTCGAACCCCCGACAACCAGAATCACAATCTGGGACTCTAACCAACTGAGCTACGCCCACCACCGACTCAAGCATCCCCGGCGGGGAATGCTCAGGGGCGCGAATCATAGCAGAACGCCTTTGCGGAAAACAAAGCTTTTTTGCCGTCCTCAGCAGGAACCCGAGCAACTGTGACTGCTGCTCTGGTTGGACTGCACATTGCTGAAGCTGTTGCTTGCCGGCGACAAGGTCGAGCCGCTGCCCACGTTCGGCGTTACGGTCCCGTTCCAGCCCTGCTGCACCGTGCAGCTGATCGACGCCGTGCGGTCATTGCCTGAGCCGGAGACCGTGGCGCTTCCGCAGCTCAGGCCGGTGAAGCTGTTGACCGTCGCATTGTTGGCGGTCGAATTCTTCAGGCCGCTGATCGTCACGCTGATCGTGTAGTTGGGGATGACCGTTGCCGTGGCCGAATAGTTTTCGGTGATGTTCGTGCTGGTGACGTTGGCGTAGGTTCGTGCGGCCGGGGCAAACGAATAGCCGGTCTTGCTCGGCATCACGGAGCCGCTCCACAAACCCGGCACGATGCAACTGTAGGTGCCGTTGCTGTCCGGATAGCTGCAGCTGCCATTGCCGCTGCCGCCGGAACCGATTGCCGTGAACGTCACGCCGGTCAGCCAGCTGCTGCCGACCTGGCCGACGATGCCGGAGATCGTGTAGCGGGTACCGAAGTTCTGGCTCGGCAGGTTGTTGCCGACGACCGAGTAGCTGTAGCTGGCGGGCACGAAGCTGATGCCGGGATCCGAACTCGGCGTCACCACGCCACTCCAGCCGCTGGGCACGGTACAGCTATAAGCGCCGCTGGCGGCGGTGTATGTGCAGCTGGTACCGGAACCGGCCGAGATCGTCACGGCCGCCAGTGTCGGTGCCGCGGTGACCGTGCCGCTGATCGTGTACGTCGACGCGGTCGAGATGCTCGATGAGAAGTTCGCGGTGATATTGCTGGTGACCCCAGACGCCACGTATGCGCCCGGCGTGAAGCTGTAACCGCTCGCCGAGGGGATCACCGAGCCCGACCAGCCGCTCGGCACCGTACAGCCGTAAGCTCCGGTCGTCGGGTCGTAAGTGCAGCTGCCATTGGCGCTGCCACCGCTGCCCGGGGCGGCGAGGCTGGCGGCCGCGAGCGCCGGCGAGATCGTGCCGGTGATCGTGTAGTCGGCAGTCACCGTGCCGGAAGCCGCGAAGTTCTTGCCGCTGGCTGCCGCCGTGACATTGCTGAGGTCGTATACCCCCGGCGTGAACGTGTAGCCCGCCGCCACCGGCGTGATCGCGCCGCTCCACGCGCTGGGCACCGCGCAGCTGTACGTCACGCTGACCGACTCGGTGATCGTACAGATCAGATGGCTGCTGCCGCCGGCGCCGATGCCGCTGACCGTCAGGTTCGCGCCGCTGCCCAGGCCGCTGATGGTGCCGGTAACGGCGTAGGTCACGCCGGGAATGGTGACGCTGATCGCCGACGTCTGCGGATTGGCGGCGTCGTCAGGGTCCGAGGTGATGAACTCGTTGATCACGCCGGTGTTGCTGTTGCGCACGCGCGCGATGGCGGTGGTCGCGCCCTGGGAGATGCCCTTGACGAGGCCGCGGCTGTACAGATTCTGCCCCGATGCCTCGCTGATCAGCTGATCGTTGGAGACCGTGGCGATCGCCGTGCTGCCCGAGGACCACTGCGCGAGCTTGGTCATGTTGACGTCGTAGAACGGCAGTGTCTGATAAACCGTGCTGTCGCCGGCATTGATGCGCGCCGCCCAGTTGGCCTTGTCCGTGGCATCGAGGTAATCCAGATAAATGCCGCGCGCATTCATCTGATCGGTCGCGTTCTTCTCGACGGTGACGCTGGTGCTCCAGCCACCAGCGGGGGCCGCGCTGCCGGTGATGGCGGCGGCGACGATGCCTTTCACGTAATTGCCGTAGGCCGTGAGGTTGGTGGCGTTCGGGCTGCCGTTGGGCGCAAAGTAGCTCTGCGGAATGGCATTGAGCTTGAGCAGGTGCCAATCCTGCACGACGCGCAGATAGCCGTCGATCCGCTTCATGCGGCAGGATTCCACGTAAGTGTCCCCCACTGCGTTGGCGAGCTGGCCATTGGCGGTGTAGTGATTGTGGTCGCGCGTGCTGCTGTCGTAGTCGCTCACCGGGCGGTACGGATCGAAGCAGTTGGCCTTGCTGCTGGACTGCGAGCTGATGTCACAACTCGCATCGTCGTGATGGTCGCGGCAGCAGATGTCGCACTCAAAGGCCTGGAACTGATCGGCCGCCTCGCCGCGGCGCTTGTTTACCTGTTCGCCGCGTACGTTGTACGCCACGCCCGTGCCGGCAACGATGGCGCAAGAGCAGTTCAGCGTCGTGAACTGCTCGCGGGTGATCGTGTTGTCGCTGCCGCTGTAACGGATCGTCTCGTATCGGGCGATCGTATTGATGACCGTCTGCCCTTTCTTGTTGAGCGTCGGCGTGGGATTGGTCGTCTCCTTCTTCTCGTTGTTGCCGACGTCAATGGCGATGACCTGCGGCGCGCTGCCCGGCACGTACGGAACGATGGGTGGCGACGATGAGCTTCCGGAGACGACGCCGATGGCGACACTGAGCGGATCGATCGAGCTGGCGGTGTCGCGCAGCGTCAGCGCGCGCGCCTGACCATCGGCATCGGTCCAGCCGACCGTGACCGCCAGCGCCTTGAAATCCGGTCTGGATTTGGCAGCCAGCGGCGAACTGCAGTTGGCCTGCTGCAGAGTGCTGCCACAGAAGTAGAAGCCGGACGAGGTCCAGCGGCGCGAGTAGCTCACGGCGGCGATGTCGATACTGGCGCTGGCCGGCAGATAAAGCGCACCGGACGCCCGCTCGGCGCCACCGCTGTCGTTGCCGATCTCGTCGTAGCCGAAGACACCGTTGCCGCCGCTGGACAGCTGCGTGTAGTGCTTGAGGTCATCGAGCTTGGCACGCGCCAGCTGCACCGCCGTGCTGCGCGCCTTGGCGGTGCCGCTTTCGCGGGTGACCACCGCCTGCAGGCGCGTCACGCCGACGACACCCAGGCCGATGACCACCAGACCGACCAGCACGTCGACCATGCCGACGCCACGCGCACGCCGAGGAAAACGGTACGGACTCATCGCTTGGCGCTCCTCAAGGCCGCTGGTGGTCGGTCCAGCTGCCGGGAATGATCGACAACAGGCCCGGCGGGTTGCTGCCGCCATTGCCGAGGTTCTCCAGCGTCTGCCGGTCGTACCGGGCAGTGTAGTTACCGTTGCCCAGATCAATGTTCTGGTTCGAGACGAGCGCGCCGACCAGCGTCGGCCCGCCGTTAATCGTCACGCTCACCGAACCCGCGTTGGCAAACGCAAACAGCAGCCCAATGAAGGTGCTGTTGGCATTCATTCGAAAACTTCCATCCTCGATCACCAGCAGCACTGGCGCCGCAAAACTGCCGACGACGGTATTGGACGGAATCTCGCAGGCGCCGGCGATCCAGAACAGGCCGTGCGAGGAAGGCCCCAGACTGTCGCAACTGGCGATCTGCTGGGCGTTGTCCTTGATCGTCTGATATTGCGTCTGCGGTACACCGAAGATGTATTCGAAGACATCGCTCGGAAAATACGCGCTGTCGGGATTGACGTCGGTGCTGCTGGGCCCGCCGTTGACGGCCTGGTCGACGTCGAGGATGTCGATACCCTCGCGTCCGTCATTGCTCAGCTGCAGATCGCTGTCGTTAGGGCACTCACAGGACGGGCACAGTACCAACGAGTGACCGTTGTCATCGGTCTGCGTGGTCGTCGTGCTGTCGGTGCTCAGATACTCGGTGATGTGACAGCTCTGCATGGCACCGTGCAGGCTGGTATTGGCACCCGACCACGAGGACAGCGGTACGCCTGTCCCGCCGCCATTGGGATTGGCGACGATGGACAGCGTGCCCGTGATGCCGATCGTGCCAGCTGCGATCAGCGGCGAATCGGGCGCGCGCGCCAGGAACGGCGTGAAGATCATCGCCTTGCGCACCAGCGCGGTCGCGCCGCTGTCCTCGGACAGACCACGCACGATCACGTGATAGACGCCATTGCCCGGTGCAGCGCTGCCGGCGCTGGCGCGCCGTGCCACGTAGTAGACGGAGAAGAAGCCCGAGATCGCCGGGCCGGTCGGCGCCAGCTTCTCGCTGCTCAGCGCCAGCGTGGTGGAGTCGAGCGGGCCGATCGCCGTCCATTCGCTGCCAAACAGATTGCGCTCGCCGTCGCCGCAGGGCAGCGCCGTGCTGGCCGACGCGCAGGCCGTCCAGCTGCCCATCGCGCCGACGGCGCCGGCGGACTTGCGCTGGCGCAGATACAGAATGCCGCGCTCCAGGGCCAGCTCTGCCATCGAGCCCGCCTGTCGGCTGCGCAGCTCGTTGGCGATGCTCTTTTGATCCCCGACGGCGATCTGCGCGACACCGACAGTCACCGCCGTGGCGATGACGACGATCAGCAAGGCGATTGCCAAGGCAGCGACACCCCGTTGACGGTGACGAGACGACGAAGGAACGCGGATCGGAAGCATGGCGATCAATTAACGCTGTCGTTGCGAATCTTGACCATGGTCTGCACGCTGCGGACCGCCGCCGTATCCGCTTTCAGGCGGCCGTCTATCTGCAGCTGGTACTGGCGCAGATTGACGTTGAGCTGATTGACCACGCCGCAGGGCGTGTTCGCGCAGGGAATCGTCGTCACCGTGAACGCGCTGATCTCGACCGAGCGCGGATCGAAGAGATCATTCCAGCCGCCGTCGACCGCGCAGGCGCCGTCGCCGGTGCGGGTCTCCACGCTCTTGTTGGCGGCGTCATAGCGGTAACCGAAGATCTCGTCGTCCGATTCCAGCAGGCCGTCCTGGTCGATGTCGTAGCTGAAGCGGATGCAGGAGCTGCTCGCCTCGACCAGACCGAAAGGATTGACGATCGACCAGGCCCGCGCGAGCACGAAGCTGCTCGGCAGCGCCGTGGCCGGCGTGCCCGACGAACGACAATCGATGAACGTTGCGCTCAGCGTGCTGGCGCTGGGACGACCGGTGACGGTGAATCGACACAGCTGACGCACGCCGTCACTGTCGGTCTGCAGGACCAGCAGCACCCGATTGCTGAGGATCGCCGCGGACAGCGGTGCGGCAAAGACATCGATGGCGGTATCGGTGCCGGAGCGCAGTGCGCTGATGGTGACATTGCCACTGGTGCCTGTGAACTGCAGGTCGGCATTGGCGGCGGCCTGCACGACATCGGCGGCCACCGCCCAGCCGCCGGCGCGCGCCACATCGTGACTGATCGCATTGATGGCGCCGCGCAGGTCTTCGTTGAAACGCATGTAGCGCAGGTTGGTCGCGCCGGAGGTCAGGTTCATCACCAGCAGCTGGGTGCCGATGGCCACGACCATCAGGCCCGCCACCAGTGCGACCATCAGCTCGACCAGCGACAGGCCGCGCTGGCGATGGATCGTGGCGGGCGTATTCAGCATGGATCGAAGTAATACAGATAATTTGGCCCGCTGACCGAGCAGGTGCGAATGCGCCCGACGTTGCCGACGGCCACGCGCGCCGCATAGTCGCCGGCAGAGAACGACGCCGAGCCGCTGGCCAGCGTCGGTCGCACGGCGTTGAACGCCAGCGCGCCACCGAACGGCAGGGCGTCGAGCCGCACGCCCCGATAATCGACGCTGCTGACGACACGGCGGATGGGCGTGCCGCCGCCGTCGCGGTCGAGGAAGCACAGCTCCGCACCGCTCGTCTGCGTGCAGTCGCAGCTCGCGTCGACTCGCATTCCCCAGCACCAGCTCGTCGCGTCGTTGCGCACGAAGCTGACGACGACACCATCATCGCGGCGCAGCGCCTCGGTGCGGGCCAGCGTCAAATCGACGCGCAGCTGCTCGGTCGCGCTGCGCAGGCGGCTGCGGTCCAGCATCGACGAAAAACTCGGCACCGCCAGCAACGCAAACACCACGACGATGACCAGGGTCACCATCAGCTCGATCACCGAGAACCCGCCATTGCGCTCCTGCCTCACCTCGCCCCCTTCACGACGACTGCCCGCTCTGCCCCGACCCTGGCCCGCGGCTCCCGCAGCCCGGCCTATGCGATTATTGCAGCCACACTGTCCGACGCGACCTCGGGATGGTCCATCCGTCCGCTCGGCCGGCCCACTTGTCCGCTCCTGACAGTCCCCTGCCGTCGAGATGCATTTTCCTCAGTCACCCCCTCGTCAGGAAACTTCCATGCGCCGCCCCTCAGGCTTCACGCTCATCGAGTTGCTGATCGTCGTTGTCGTGATCTCGATCCTGGCCGCCATCGCCCTGCCCTCCTACCAGCGCTACATACGCAAAGCGCGCCGCGCGGATGCACAGGCGATGTTATTGAACCTTCAGCTCCAGCAGGAAAAGTGGCGCGCCAATGCCAGCAGCTACCAGGGTTCGGCGACCGCACTGGGCGCGCCGCCAGCCGGGACCGGGATCGCTGCCTCCTACCAGTTCAGTGTCGTAAACGCCGGCGCCAACACCTTCGATGTCCGTGCCACCGCAATCGCTGGCAGCGGTCAGGAACACGATACGCAGAGCGGCGTCAGCTGCAGTCCCTTGAACATCGACCAGAGTGGCACGCGCACGCCAACGGCCTGCTGGTAGGGTCCGGCTGCAGGGCCACGGCCAGGGCCGAGGTCGGAGCACACCAACGGACGCGTCTTCGAAGCGCCGCCTGTAGCCCGTTACCGCTGTGACGGAGCTCCCTGGGGGAGCCGACCGGAATGCAACGCACGCAGGGGCGGGCGGTGTCCTGGACGCACGCAAGCCCGTCATGACCCAGCGATGCAGCAGAACGGTCCCGCCACGGCGGGGCGCCATAGCGACGTCCATAACGGTAACAGGCCCTAGACCGCCTCGAGCGCAACGCGCACGCGCTCGGCCGTGCCAGGCGCCAGGGTCAGGCCGATGCGGAAGTGCCCAGTCGCCAGATGCAGGCCCGCCAGCCGCGGATGGGGCCCGAGCAGCGGATAGGCCTGTACCGGCCGCGGCCGCAAGCCGGCCCAGTGCCGCTCGATCCGCAAGGCCGTGACGCGTGGCCACAAGCGCGCGCCGCGCGCCAGCAACAGCGTGCGCGCCTCCTGCGTCGGCTTGGTATCGAAGCCGGCGTCTTCCAGCGTGCTGCCGAGCAGGACCAGGCCGTCACGGCGCGGAATCAGGTAGGCGTCTTCGCCGATCAGGATCTGCGGCAGCTCGTTGGGCGCCGCGCGCAGCAGCAGCATCTGCCCCTTGGTCGGCACCACGCCGTCGGCGCCCAGCGCCGCCGACCAGGCACCGGCGGCGAGCACGGCGCTCGCGCAGTTCAGCTGGCCACGCGCGGTGCGCAGCCCGTGCAGCACGCCGCGGTCCTCGATCCAGCCCTGCACCTCGGTGTCCTCGAGCAGCGGCACGCCGCGGCGGCGCAGCACCTCGACAAGGGCGCGCAGCAGACGCGGATTGCGCACCTGGGCGAGCTGCGGATAGTCGATGCGGCGGCCGTCGTGCCGGATGTAGCGGCCGCCGCTGATCCAGTACTCGGGGTCGATCCCCGATTCGCGGCGCAGCCGCTCGCACCACCGCGGATACAGAGCCAGGGATTGCGCGAGCAGGCCGCGCAGCGGCTCGACCAGCGCTTGATCGGGCGGCAGCACGCTGAGCATGCCGCCGCCGGCCCAGGACGCGGCGCGGCCGAGCTGGCCGCGCTCGATCACGCAGACCTTGCGACCGGCGCGGCTCAGCGCCTCGGCGCAGGCCAGGCCGATCACACCGCCGCCGACGATGGCCGTCTCGATCGAACCTTCAGGCAGGACAGACGTCATGAAATCGCGCGACCGCCCGTGCCGGGATCGCTAGCGCGAGACCAGCTCGCTGGAGCGTGTCGCCTTGCGCAGCGCCGGCGGCAGCGAGAACACCACGTGTTCCTCACGGCCCGGCAGTTCCTGCGCCTGGCGGCCGCCCAGCGACTTGAGCTTGTCGATCACCGCGCGGACCAGCACCTCAGGCGCCGAGGCGCCGGCGGTGACGCCGACCGCCTGCTTGCCGGCCAGCCATTCGGCGCGGATATCGTCGGCACCGTCGATCAGGTGTGCCGGCGTGCCGCGGCTTTCGGCCAGCTCACGCAGGCGGTTGGAGTTGGAACTGTTGCGCGAGCCGACCACCAGCAGCACATCGCAGCGCTCGGCCATCTCCTTGACGGCGTCCTGGCGGTTCTGCGTGGCGTAGCAGATGTCATCCTTGCGCGGACCGTGGATCTGCGGAAAGCGCACGCGCAGCGCGTCGATCACCTTGGCAGTGTCGTCCATCGACAGCGTGGTCTGCGTGACGTAGGCGATCGAATCACCCGGCGCGACCGGCAGCTGCGCCACGTCCTCGGGCGTCTCGACCAGATGAATGTGGCCACCGTTGGCACCGTCGAACTGGCCCATCGTGCCCTCGACTTCCGGGTGGCCGGCGTGGCCGATCAGCACCACCTCGCGACCTTCGCGGGAGTACTTCTTGACCTCGATGTGGACCTTGGTGACCAGCGGGCAGGTCGCGTCGAACACCGTCAGATTGCGCTCGGCGGCGGCGGCGCGAACCGTCTGCGAAACGCCGTGCGCGGAGAAGATGCAGGTGGCACCGGCCGGCACCTCGTCGACTTCCTCGACGAAGACCGCGCCCTTGGCGCGCAGGTTCTCGACCACGAAGCGGTTGTGCACGACTTCGTGGCGCACGTAGATCGGCGCGCCGAGCAGCTCCAGCGCGCGCTCGACGATCTCGATCGCACGGTCGACACCGGCACAGAAGCCGCGCGGATTGGCCAGCAGGATGTCCATCAGGATTCCGCCCCGGCGGCCTTGCGGCGCCGCATGTCGAGCAGCATGTCGAGAATCAGCAGGCCGGCACCGCAGCTGATGGCGATGTCGGCGACGTTGAACGCCGCGAAGTGCCAGCGACCGACGTAGAAATCGATGAAATCGACCACGTGACCTCGCGTGACACGGTCGATGACATTGCCCAGCGCGCCGCCCATGATCAGCGACAGCGCCGCCGCGATCAGCCGCTGCTCGTGCGGATGCTTGCGCAGCCACAGCAGGATGCCGATGCTGACTGCGCTGCCGAGCAGCACGAACACCACCGGCGAGGCGTCCGACATCATCGAGAACGCGGCACCGGTGTTGCGCATGTGCACGATGTTGAGATTCGGCAGCACTGCCACGGTGTCGAACCAGCTCAAGCTGCGCACGATGATCTGCTTGCTGACCTGGTCCAGCGCGATCACCAGCGCGCTCAACCACAGCCAGTAGACATTCTTGAATTGCAGTGCCATTGCCCGTCCGCTTGTCTTACAACCCCGTTGCGCGCGCCCAGAGTACCGCAGTCCAGCCCCAGACCAGTTGCACCAGCAGGATCACCGCCGGGGTCAGCAAACCCAGCTCCAGGCCGCCCCAGCCCTGGCCGCTTTGGAACGGGAAGATCCATAGCAGCTGCACGGCCGCCGGCGGCAGCGCGATGACGATGCCGCGCAGCAGCGGATTGCGCGCCAGCGGCAACAGCAGCAACAGACCCCACAGTCCGCCCAGCACCAGCCGCGGATACAGCCAGTGCGGCGACAGCGCCGGTGCCAGCGCGACCTGCAGCCGCGCCGTCACGCCGAAATGCCCGAGCGCCCAGAAGCAGACGCTGGCCAGCAGCGCAGCGGCGACACCGGCGCTGAACGAGAGGGAGAGACGGCGCAGCATCAGATGAACCGGCGCGCCTCGCCCTGCTCGCTGCCGATGTTGCTGACGCAGCGTCCGCACAGGGTCGGGTGCGCGGCGTGATGGCCGACATCGGCGCGCTGATGCCAGCAGCGCTCGCACTTCGCCGCCGTCGAAGGCCGCGCGGCGATCCATACCGTGTCGCCGCCCAGCGTCGCCTCGGACGCAGCTTCCGGGCGCGCCGCCGCCGCGCCGACTGCGGCGCCGGAGGTGATGAACCAGAAGCGCAGCTCCTCGCCGACCGCCGCCAGCTGCGCGGCGGCTGCGCCGTCGGCGTACAGCTGTACTTCGGCGTTGAGGCCGGAACCGATCTTGCCGGCAACGCGCAGATCTTCGAGCGCCTTCTTGACCGGCTCGCGAATCGCCTGCAGGGCGGCGAAATCCACCGCCGGTGCGGACACTTCCGGCAATGCGTACCAGGTCTGCGCAAACACCGGTTCGCTGCGATCTCCCGGCAGCAGCTGCCAGATCTCGTCGGCGGTGAACGACAGGATCGGCGCGATCCAGCGCACCAGCGCCTCGGCCAGGTGATACAGCGCGGTCTGCGCGGAGCGACGCGCCGGCGCGCGCTTGGGCAAGGTGTAGAGACGGTCCTTGAGGATATCCAGGTACAGGCTGCCGAGATCCAGATTGCAGAACTCGTGGATCTCCGCCGTGAGCTTCCAGAACTCGCGCGTGCGGTAGTAGCCCTGCAGCTTGTCCTGCACCTCGCGCGTGCGGCGCAGCATCCACTGATCGACCGCGACCAGCTCGGCCGGCGCGAGCAGATCGCGCGCCGGCTCGAAGTCCTTGAGGCTGCCGAGCAGGTAACGCGCGGTATTGCGGATGCGGCGATAGGTGTCGGCGACGCGCTTGAGCAGCTGGTCGGACACGGCGATCTCGCCGCTGTAGTCGCTGGATGCGACCCACAGGCGCAGCACGTCGGCGCCCAGCGTCTTCAGCACCTGCTGTGGAGCGACGACGTTGCCCAGCGACTTCGACATCTTGCGGCCCTGCTCATCGACCGTGAAGCCGTGCGTCAGCACCTGCCGGTAGGGCGAGCGGCCACGCATCGCCACCGAGGTCAGCAGCGAGGACTGGAACCAGCCGCGATGCTGGTCCGAGCCTTCCAGATAGATGTCGGCCTGCGGCGCCAGGCCTTCGGCATCCAGCGCCTGCGGCTGCGTCGATTTGAAGAAGCACTGGTGCGCAGCGCCGGAGTCGAACCAGACGTCGAGCGTATCGCCACATTTTTCGTAGCGCTCGCCATCCACACCCCAGTCGGCCGGCTGCGAGCCGAACCAGGCTTCGAGGCCCTCGGCCTCGACCTTGTCGGCGACGCGGCGCAGCAGCGCGCCGGTATCCGGATGCAGGGTCTGCGCGGCGCGTTCGGTGAACACCGCCATCGGCACGCCCCAGTAGCGCTGGCGCGAGATGCACCAGTCGGGCCGGCCCGCGACCATTTCATGGATGCGGTTCTGGCCCCAGTCGGGAATCCACTGGGTCTTGGCGATCGCGTCGAGCGCGCCTTCGCGCAGGCCCTGGTTCATCGTCACGAACCACTGCGGCGTGGCGCGGAAGATCAGCGGAGTCTTGTGCCGCCAGCAGTGCGGATAGCTGTGCGTGATCTTGCTCAGATGAACCAGCGCGCCGGACGCGCGGAGCGTGTCCAGAATCGGCTCTTCGGCCTTGCGCACGTGCAGGCCGGCGACGATCGGCGTGCCGTCGATGAACACGCCGGACGAGGCCACCGGATTGTCCACCGGCAGGCCGTAACGCCTGCCGACGGTATAGTCGTCGACGCCGTGCGCCGGCGCCGTATGCACCAGGCCGGTACCGGCATCGAGCGTGACGTGCTCGCCGCTGATGACCGGCACGCTGCGCGACGCAAACGGATGCTGCGCGCGGGCGCCTTCCAGCGCAGCGCCCTTGACGCGGGCGAGCACGGTCGCCGCGCTGCCATAGCGCCTGGCCAGCGATTCGACCAGCTCGGCGGCGACGATCAGCACGCCGGCACTGCCGAAGTCGGTGAGCGCGTATTCCAGCTCCGCATTGACGGCGATGGCCTGGTTGGCCGGCAGCGTCCACGGCGTCGTCGTCCAGATCACGAAGCCGGCAGCGCCGACGCTATCCACACCGAAGCGCTTGGCCAGATCGGCGGCGTCCGCGGCGACGAACTTCACGTCGATCGCCGCCGACTGCTTGTCCTGATACTCGACTTCCGCCTCGGCCAGCGAGGAGCCGCAATCCAGGCACCAGTGCACGGGCTTGAAGCCGCGCACCACATGGCCGTTGTCGACGATCTGCGCCAGCACGCGCAGCTGTTCGGCCTCGTAGGCCGGCAGCATCGTCAGATAAGGGCGATCCCAGTCGGCCAGCACGCCGAGGCGCTTGAAGTCCTCGCGCTGGCGCGAAACCTGTTCGGTGGCGTATTCGCGGCACCGGGCGCGGAACTCCACCGCGTCCAGCTTGCCTTCTTCCCTGGCGCCGACCTTGCCGTACTTCTTCTCGACCTGCAGTTCGATCGGCAGGCCGTGGCAGTCCCAGCCGGGCACGAAGGCGGCGTCATAGCCGTCGAGGCGCGCCGCCTTGACGATCATGTCCTTGAGCACCTTGTTGACGGCGTGGCCGATATGGATGTCGCCGTTGGCGTACGGCGGGCCGTCGACGAACCAGAACCTCGGCCGGTTCCGGGTCGCGGCCTGCACACGGCCGTAGAGATCGCTGGCGAGCCAGCCGGCGAGCATCTCGGGCTCGCGCTTGGCCAGATTGGCCTGCATCGGAAACGCGGTTTCCGGCAGGTTGATCGTCGCTTTGTAGTCCTGCTGATCGGTCACGGTAGACGAGACGAGAAGTCGGACGCCGCCGGATCACGGCCGGGCATCGGGAACGGCGCAGATCGCCGCTGAACAAGCCGTCAATTATCGGCTTCGGCGCCCAAAAAGGCCATTGCATCCGCCTTGTCGCGCTGCATCTGCAACTGCAGGGCATCGAGCGAATCGAAGCGCTCCTCCGGCCGCAGGAAATGCCGGAACTCGACGTCGAGCAGCCGGCCGTAGATATCGCCCGGGCTGTCAAACAGATGCGTCTCCAGCAGGCAGCGGGTGATGCCCAGCGTCGGCCGCACGCCGATCGCGGCGACGCCGGCCCAGCGCCTGGGCGCGCCGTCGATGCGCGCCCGCACCGCATAGACGCCGAGCCGCATCGCCGGCCGGCGGCGCAGGTTGAGGTTGGCGGTCGGCATGTCCAGCTTGCGGCCGAGCTGCAGGCCGTGCACCACCGGGCCAAGCAGACGGTACGGCCGGCCGAGAATCTGCGCGGCCTGGTCCAGATCGGGCACCGCCAGCGCTGCCCGCAGCGCCGTCGAACTGGCGCGCTGCGCGCCGACGCAGACACTGCCGAGCCCCTCGGCGCTGAAACCACGCTCGGCACCGCAGCGCTGCAGCAGCTCCAGGTTGCCGCTGCGCTGCGCACCGAAGACGAAGTCGTCGCCGACCACCACCGCGTGCGCCTTGAGCCGGGCGAGGATCACCTGATCGACGAATTCCTGCCCGCTCAGGCCGCAGAACGGCCGGCCGAAGCGCTGCACGATCACCGCGTCGACGCCGGCGGCGGCGAAATCGGCCAGCTTGGTACGCAGCGTGCTGACCCGGCCGGGCGCCGCGGCCGGTGCGAAGAACTCGCGTGGCGTCGGCTCGAAACACAGCACCGCCAGCGGCAGCCTGAGTGCCCGCGCGCGCTCGGCGGTACGCGCGATCAGCGCCAGATGGCCGCGGTGGATGCCGTCGAAATTGCCGATGGTCAGCGCGCAGCCAGGCCAGTCGGCTGGCAGGTTGTGGACGCCGCGGATGAGTTGCATGGGCTCTCTCAATGCCTGCGGAAATGATGCAGCCGCAGGCCGCTGGCCGCCAGCACGGCAAAGTAGATGCCAATCGCCGCAACGACGATCAGCAGCGTGCGCAAGGCGCGTGTCGCCGCGTCGCTGGCCAGCCAGTCGGCCAGCGGCCCGGCGGCGAAGACGATGCCGGCACCGAGCACGGCGTTGGCGAGCAGCAGGCGCAGCCCGAACAGCGCCCAGCCGGGCGCAGGACGGTAGACGCCATCGCGGCGCAGCCGATGAAACAGCAATACCGCATTGACCCAGGCGGTGATCGTCGTCGATGCCGCCAGACCGACGTGTGCGGCCTGCCAGTCGAACTGCTTGGCGCAAACGAACAGCAGCAGGCTGACCGTCATGCCGACGATGAGCCCGGTGATCGCAAAGCGCACCGGCAAACGCGTTTCCTGCCGCGCGTAAAAGCCCGGCACCAGCACCTTGATCAGCGAGAAGCCGATGAAGCCCAGCCCGTAAGCCCACAGCGCATAGGTCGTCATCCACACATCGTCATCACCGAAGCGGCCATGGCCGTAGACCGTGGCAACCAGCGGCCCGGCCATGACGATCATGCCGACCGCCGCCGGCAGGCCGATCACCAGCATCAGCCGCAGGCCCCAGTCCAGCGTCGCCGAGAACTGCTCCGCGGATTTCAGCGCGTGCTGCGCCGAAAGTGCCGGCAGGATCGCGGTGCCGATGGCGATGCTGAAGATGCCGAGCGGGAACTCCATCAGGCGGTTGGCGTAATAAAGCCAGCTGACCGAACCGTCACCCAGGTGCGTCGACAGATTGTTGTTGAGCAGCAGGCTGATCTGCGCCACCGAGGAGCCGATCATCACCGGAATCATCAGCTTGAAGATCCGCTGCACGCGCGCGTCGCGCCAGGCCCAGCGCGGCGGCGGCAGCAGGCGCAGGGCGGCCAGCGACGGCAGCTGGAAGACGAATTGCAGGATGCCGGCAGCGAACACTGCCCAGGCCAGGGCCTGCACCGAGCCGGAATCGATGAACGCCGAGGCAATCAGGCACAGATTGAGGATCACCGGCGTGAACGCCGGCACCGCGAACTTGCCGTAGGCGTTGAGCACGCCGCCGGCCATCGAGGTCAGCGAGATGAACATCAGATAAGGAAAGGTCCAGCGCAGCAGCTCGGCCGACAATGCCGCCTTGCCCGGCTCGCTGGCAAAACCCGAAGCGAATGCCCACACCAGCAGCGGCGCGGCCACGCAGCCGACGAGGGTGATCAGCGCCAGCCAGCCGCCGAGCGTGCCCATCACCACCGCGACCATATCGCGCGCGTCTTCGTGCGAACCGCGGGTTTTGGTCTCCGTGAACACCGGCACGAAGGCCTGCGAAAATGCGCCCTCGGCGAACATGCGGCGGCCGAAGTTCGGGATCATCAGCGCAACCAGGAACGCGTCCATGCCGCCGCCGGCGCCAAAGGCCGCGGCCAGCATGATCTCGCGGACAAAACCCAGCACGCGCGACAGCAGGGTCATCAGACCGATGATGCCGGAGGCGCGCAGCAGGGATTTCGACATAGGGCGCGAAGTGTAGCGGCTAAGTCTTTCGCGGATCGGGAAACATGCAGGTTTTCAGCGGCTTTGCCGGTTCCCCGCACGGTGAGCGGAAGTTGACAAGCCCAGGCCCCATCTCCATACTCCGCGGCCTTCAAATTAGCCGCAAACCAAGTTTTCAGGAGTTTTGCCTTGGCCAACATTGCCAGCGCCAAAAAGCGCGCCCGCCAGTCCGAGAAGCGCCGCGCCCGCAACGTCGCCCAGCGCTCGATGATCCGTACCTACATCAAGAAGGTCGTCAAGGCCATCGACGCCAAGGACAAGGCCGCCGCCACCGCTGCCTACGCCGAAATGGTGCCGGTCGTCGACCGCTATGCGGACAAGGGTCAGATTCACAAGAACAAGGCGGCGCGCCACAAGTCGCGCCTGTCGGCGAAGATCCTGGCCCTGGCCTGATCTTTCCGCGGTACATAAAAAAGCGGGCCGAAAGGCCCGCTTTTTTGTTGCCCGGCCGCTTTGCGCAGCGACCTGGATCCGCAGCTCAGCGTCCTTTGAGCGCCATGTTGTCGCGATGCACCAGCTCCGGCTCGCCAACGTAGCCGAGCCGCGCCTGCAACTCTTCGCCCTTGCTGCCAATGATCTTGGCGGCATCGTCGGCGTCGTAGTTGCTCAAGCCGCGCGCCACTTCGCTGCCGTCCGGGTCGAGCAGCTGCACCAGATCACCGCGAAAGAACGTTCCCTCGATCTTGCTGACGCCGACCGGCAGCAGGCTGCGACCTCGTTCGCGCACCACCCGCGCCGCGCCCTCGTCCAGGTGCAGCTTGCCGCGCAGCTGCAGCTGGCCGGCGATCCAGCGCTTGCGCGCGGTCATCACGCCCTGCGCCGGCTTGAGCAGGCTGCCGATCTCGACGCCGCGCGCAATCTGCACCAGCGCGTCCGGCTTGCGGCCATGCGCGATCACCGTCGCCGCACCCGAGCGCGCTGCGGTGTAGGCCGCATTGAGCTTGGTGCGCATGCCGCCGCGACCGAGCACGCCCTTGCTGTCGCCGGCCATGCCCACCAGCGTCGGGTCGGCGAGATCGGCCTCCGGCACCAGCGCCGCGGTCGGCACCACGCGCGGATCGGCGTCGAACAGACCCTCCTGATCGGTCAGCAGCACCAGCAGATCGGCTTCGACCAGATTGACGGTCAGGGCGCCCAGGGTGTCGTTATCGCCGAGGCGGATCTCGTCAGTGGCGACCGTGTCGTTCTCGTTGACCACCGGCACCACGCCCAGCTCCAGCAGCGTGTTCAGCGTGCCGCGCGCGTTCAGATAGCGGCCGCGATCGGCCACGTCTTCATGCGTCAGCAGGATCTGCGCGGCGCGGATGCCGTGCTTGTGGAATTCGGTTTCATAGGCACGCACCAGGCCCATCTGGCCGACGGCGGCAGTGGCCTGCAGCTCGTGCAGTGTGCCGGGCCGCTTCTTCAGCCCGAGCCGGGCCATGCCTTCGGCGACCGCGCCCGACGATACCAGCACGATCTGCTTGCCCATCGCGCGCAGCTGCGCGATCTGCATGCACCAATCGGCAATCGCCTCGTGATCGAGCCCGGCGCCCTTGGCCGTCACCAGCGAGCTGCCGACCTTGATGACCCAGCGGCGGGTATCGACGAGTTTGCTGCGCGCGGCCGTCATGAGGAGCGATCGATCGTGAAAATTGAGGGAATGAAGAATCAGTCGTGCGGACGCTTGGTACGCGGCGAGGCGCGCAGCTTCTTGGTACTGCGCGAGACGCCGCGGCCGAGGTCCTTGTTCGGCACCTCGGTCTCGTCACGCTTGCGGCGCACCGCGCGCTTGGGCGCGGCCACCGGCGGCTCCGCGGGCATTTCCGGTTCGATCCCGGCCACTGCCTTCACGCCCGGCGCATGCGCCTCGACCCATTGCATCGCCGCCTCCGCCAGTTCTTCGCAACCGGCGTGCGTCGCCGCCGAGATGGCGAACCAGCGGCCCTTCCACTTGAGCTTCTTCAGCGCCTGCTTGACCAGCGCCTGCCACTCATCCTCGGGCATGACGTCGATCTTGTTGAACACCAGCCACTGTTCGCGCGCCGCCAGTTCCGGATTGAACTGCTTGAGCTCGGCGTTGATCGTGCGGATGTTGGCAACCACGTCGCTGCCGTCCGGCGGCAGCACGTCGACCAGATGCAGCATCAGCCGCGTGCGCATCAGGTGCTTGAGGAATCGGATGCCCAGGCCGGCGCCATCGGCCGCGCCTTCGATCAGGCCCGGAATATCGACCATCACGAACGAGCGCGCCGCACCGCAGGCGACCACGCCCGGCTGCGGATACAAGGTCGTGAACGGGTAGTCGGCGATCTTCGGCCGCGCCGCGGACACCGAGGCCAGCAGCGTCGACTTGCCGGCGTTGGGCATGCCGAGCAGGCCGACGTCGGCCATCAGCGACAGCTCCAGCCGCAGTTCGCGGACTTCGCCGGGGTCGCCCTTGGTGGCCTTGTAAGGCGTGCGGTTGACCGAGGACTTGAAGTGCGGATTGCCAAGGCCGCGTGCGCCGCCCTCGGCAACCTTGAGGCGCTGGCCCGGACGCGTCAGCTCTCCGATCAGCTCTTCAGTACCATCGTCGAAGATACGGGTGCCCAGCGGCACCCTGATCTCCAGATCATTGCCGGCGGCGCCGGTGCAGTTGGAACCCTGGCCGTTGATACCGGACTCCGCCTTGAACAGCCGCGTGTAGCGGAAGTCGGCCAGCGTGTTGAGGTTGGGCTCTGCCACTGCCCAGACGCTGCCGCCCTGGCCGCCATCGCCCCCATCCGGACCGCCGAACGGCATGTACTTGAGGCGCAGGAAGCTGATGCAGCCGTTGCCGCCCTTGCCGCCTTCGACGCGGATCTTGGCTTCGTCAACAAACTTCATCGTGGGATCGCCTGCCGTGTGACTACTGAAAAAGTGACCGAAAAAGCTTCGGCACACAAAAAAGCCCCGTTGCCGGGGCTCTTTCGCTTGAACTGCAACAGCGCTCAGGCCGACACGATATCAACGTGCAGCTTGCCGGCCGGACCGCGCGGGCGGAACTGCACCTTGCCGTCGACCAGCGCAAAGATCGTGTGATCCTTGCCGAGGCTGGCGCCAACGCCGGCGCGGTAACGCGTGCCACGCTGGCGGACAATGATGTTGCCGGCGATAACCGCTTCGCCGCCGAACTTCTTGACGCCAAGTCGCTTGGATTCTGAGTCGCGGCCGTTACGAGTACTGCCGCCTGCCTTCTTGTGTGCCATGGATCTTGCTCCGGAACCTTAGCGGACGATCTCGGTGACCTTCACTTCCGTGAAGTTCTGCCGATGACCCTGCTCCTTGTGATAATGCTTGCGGCGGCGGTGCTTGACGATGCGGATCTTGTCGCCGCGGCCGTGCGAGAGCACTTCCGCCTTGACCGCACCACCGGCGACCAGCGGAGCACCGACGGTGATCTGCTCGCCTTCGCCCACCAGCAGCACTTCGTCGAACGAAATGGTGCTGCCGACTTCCGCCACGAGGGTTTCGACCTTGAGCGTGTCGCCCTGGGAAACCTTGTACTGCTTGCCACCGGTTTTAATGACCGCGTACATCGTATGACTCCGGAATCGTTGACCTGACGCAGACGACAGCGCCGCGGAACCTGGGTCGGCCCGCAAAAGAGCGCGCAATTGTAGGGACGCGACCGGCAAAGGTCAATAATATAGATCGCGCCGTTGCGGTAGCGCCGGATACCCGGTTTCCGCCTTCCAGCTGATTGGTATTTATTGGTCTAACTCATTGACGGTCAAGCGGCCGTCCGCCTAGGATCGCGCCGCCCTATGGACCTCAAATCGATTCTCGCACCCATTGTCGGCGACATGCGGCAAGTGGACGACACCATCCACGCCCGACTGCAGTCGCAAGTGGCCTTGATCAACGAGATCGGTCGCTACATCACGGCCGCCGGCGGCAAGCGCCTGCGCCCGGCCCTGGTCCTGCTCGCCGCCCGCGCGCTTGGCGCCCAGGGCAGCGAAGCCGTGATTCACGCGGCGATGATCGAGTTCATCCATACCTCGACGCTGCTGCACGACGACGTCGTCGACGAATCCGGCCTGCGCCGCGGCCAGAAGACGGCCAACGCGGTCTGGGGCAATGCCGGCGCCGTGCTGTGCGGCGATTTCCTCTACTCGCGTGCCTTCCAGATGATGGTGGAGTCCGGACGCATGCAGGTCATGCAGGTCATGGCCGACGCCACCAATGCGATCGCCGAGGGCGAAGTGCTGCAGCTGCTCAACTGCGGCGACCCCGATACCGACGAAACCCGCTACCTGCGCGTCATCGAGTTGAAGACCGCGCGCCTGTTCGAGGCCGGCTGCCGGCTCGGCGCGATTTCCGCCGAGCAGGGCGAGGCCATGCAGCAGGCGATGCATGCATACGGCCACCACCTGGGCCTGGCGTTCCAGCTGATCGACGACGTGCTCGACTACACAGCCGACGCGACGATCAGCGGCAAGAACGTCGGCACCGATCTGGCCGAAGGCAAGCCGACATTGCCGCTGATCCAGGCCATGCGCAGCGGCGATGCGACGCAGCGCGAGCTGATTCGCGACGCGATTACCCACGGCCGCGTCGATCAGCTGGAAAACGTGTTGAAAGCAGTTGAATCCACAGGGGCGATTCCTTACACTCGCGCCCTCGCTGAACGGCACAGCCGCGCAGCGATCGATTCGCTCGGTGATGTTCCCGACTCACCTTATAAGACTGCGATGATCGAGCTGGCCCGGTTCAACACGGATCGCGCCGCTTGAAGAAGCCAACGGGGCGTAGCTCAGCTTGGTAGAGCGCTTGCTTCGGGAGCAAGAGGTCGCAGGTTCGAATCCTGTCGCCCCGACCAGACAGGTCCTGAAAAGGCCCGAGCCCAGCTCGGGCCTTTTTTGCTTTTGCCGCCGCAACTGTGACCAACGTTCATGTTGCAGTCGGCTTGGCTCGCTACTGTGGGTTCCGGAGCGTTAGCTCCTCTTCTCTCTCAAGTGCAAATAACCCGCAGCTTCCTCAACCGGCTGCGGGTTCTTTTTTGCCGCTGCCCCGGCTCCCGCGCTTGCTTATCATCGGACGATGGCCGATTCCTCGAAACCTGCAAGCTCGCCGATGGACGCGGCGCTCCGTGTCGAGTCGCTGCACAAGCAGTACGCCGGCCGAACGGCGGTCCATGATCTATCGTTCACGCTGGACCGCGGCGAAATCGTCGGCCTGCTCGGCCCCAACGGCGCGGGCAAGACCACGACCATCAACATGGTGCTGGGCGTACTGGAGCCGACACGCGGCGACATCCACATCGGTCGCCATGATGTGCGCCGGCAACGCGCACAGGCGCTGGCGCGCACCAACTTCGCTGCGGTGTACGCGCCGCTGCCCGGCAACCTGACGGTCGAGCAGAACCTGCGCTTCTTTGGCCTGATCTATGGCGTGCCGCGCCTGCGGGCGCGCATCGATGAATTGATCGCGCATTTCGACCTGCAGCGCTTTCGCACCACCAAGTGCGGCGTGCTGTCGTCCGGCGAACAGACGCGCGTGTGCCTGGCCAAGGCGCTGCTCAACCGGCCGCAGCTGCTGTTGCTCGACGAGCCCACGGCATCGATCGATCCCGCGTCGGCACGACAGATCCGGCAGATGATCCGTGCAATCGCCGACAGCGGCGATACCGGCATCCTCTGGACCTCGCACAACATGCACGAGGTCGAGGAAGTCTGCGATCGCGTGCTGTTTCTGGCGCAGGGCCGCATTCTGCTGCAGGGCGATCCGCGCGAGCTGCCGCGACAGCATGGCGCGGCAACGCTGGAGGATTTGTTCATCGCCACGGCGCAAGGCGCGCCTGCGCCGGCTGAAGCAGACCGCTGATGCCGGCCCCGCTGCTGCGGCTGTACGCGATCGTGCTGCGCCAGTTCTATCTGATGCGCGGCAGCCCGACGCGGGTGCTGCCGATGTTCGCCTGGGTCGCCATCGACATTGCGCTATGGGGCTTCATCGCCCGCTATCTGAATTCGGTGTCGCTCAAGCCCGGCCTCGATTTCGTGCCGACGCTGCTCGGGGCGGTGCTGCTGTGGGATTTTTTCACGCGGGTGATGCAGGGCGTGACGACGGCGTTCTTCGAGGACGTGTGGTCACGCAACTTCCTTAATGTCTTTGCCACGCCGCTGCGCATTTGCGAGTACGTCGGCGGCCTGGTGGTCACCAGCGTGCTGACCAGCCTGGTCGGCCTGGCGGTGATGCTCGTGCTGGCAACCTCGGTATTCGGCTTCTCGTTCTTCAGCTACGGCCTGCTGCTGATCCCGTTCCTGCTGGTGCTGTTCCTGTTCGGCATCGCGCTGGGCATCGTCGCAGCGGCGATGGTGCTGCGCCTGGGGCCGGCGTCGGAATGGCTGGTCTGGCCGATTCCGGCGCTGCTGTCGCCGTTCGCCGGCGTGTTCTATCCGCTTGCCACTTTGCCCGGCTGGATGCAGTTCATCGGCCAGCTGCTGCCGCCGTCTTATGTGTTCGAGGGCATGCGTGCCATCGTCGACGGCGGCGTGTTCCGCCCGGAACTGCTGCTGGCGAGCATCGCCCTGGCGCTGCTGCAGATTGCGCTGGCCGGGTGGTTCTTCGCCCGCGTCTACCGCTACGCGCTGAACAGCGGCCTGATCGCCCGCTACAGCGCCGAGTCAGTCAGCTGAACAGCCAGCGGCCGGTCGCCAGACCCAGTAGCGTCGCCGTCAGCGAGCCCCCGACGTGCAGCACCATGGCGGCGCCCAGCAGCCCATAGCGCCCGTGCTGCAGCATCTGGCTCAGCTCGATCGAGAACGACGAGAAGGTGGTCAGGCCGCCGCAGAATCCGGTGATCGCCAGCAGCCGCCATTCCGGCGCAAGCGTTGGCAGCGCCGTAAATGCGGCAAGGGCAAGGCCGGCGAGGTAGCCGCCGAGCACATTGGCGGTCAGCGTGCCGAGCGGCACCCAGGGCGACACTGCATTGAGGCCCAGGCCGAGCAGCCAGCGCAGCCAGGCGCCGATCGCCGCGCCCACCCCGACCACCAGAAAACCCATTGCCGTCATTGCCCAGGCCAAGCCCCTTGCTCGCTTAGAATGCGCGCCATGACGCGCATCGATTTCTACATCCTGCCAGAAAACGCGCCGCCGGCCGCCGGGCCGGTGATCACGGCGTGCAAGCTCTGCGAGAAGGCCGTTGCCGCCGGACATCGCGTCTATGTCCACGTCACCGATGCGGCGCTGGCCGACGAGCTCGACGGCGCGCTGTGGAGCTTCAACCAGGGTGGCTTCATCGCCCACGAGCGCTATGCCGGGCAGGCTATCGAAGCGCCGGAGCCGGCGGTGCTGATCGGCAGTGGCGGACCGCCGGACAGTCATCACGGCGTGATGCTGAACCTGAGTCTGGACGTACCGGATCATTTCAGCCGCTTCCAGCGCGTGCTGGAGATCGTCGCCGCCGATCCGGCAGGCCGCGCCAAATCGCGCGAGCGTTACAAGTTCTATCGTGACCGCGGCTACGAGCTGAGCACCCACAATCTATGAAACCGACTCTCCGCTGCCTCGCCCCGCTGTCGCTGGCCGCGCTGGCCGCGCTGGCCGCCTGCAGCCAGTTCAGCACCACGCCGAGCGCACCGGTGGTGGAAGAGATCCACCGCGAGATCCCGCTCGGTCTGTCGGTCGACGAGGCCGAGACGCGCCTGGGCACCCTGGGCTTCTCGTGCAGCGAGCGCCGCGGCGCCTATACCGACGAGGGCGGCCGCAACCATGAGGACGCGCGTTTCCGCCTGTGCACACGGCGCCCCGGGGCGATCAGTTTCGCCTGCGCCAACCGCGATCAGGTGGTTCTGGTACCGGGTGCGACAGGCAAGCTCGACGCCGTCGAGGTCATCCGCGGCCCGGACTGCTCGAAGCAGTAAAATCCGCGCTTTCCTTTGCGCCGCCGACACGGCGGCGCCCTGACTTTGCAGAGTTCCATGGACAAGACGTACGAGCCTCGCGACCTCGAAGCACGCTGGCGTGCCTTCTGGGAAGACAAGGGCTGTTATGCGCCGAGCGGCAGCGGCGAGCCTTACAGCATCATGATCCCGCCGCCGAACGTGACCGGCACGCTGCACATGGGCCACGCCTTCCAGCACACGGTGATGGACGCGCTGATCCGCCACGCGCGGATGAGCGGCAAGGACACGCTGTGGCAGCCGGGCACCGATCACGCCGGCATCGCCACGCAGATGGTCGTCGAGCGCAATCTCAAGCTGGCGGGCGAGCCGACGCGCGCCGAACTGGGTCGCGAGAAGTTCCTGGAGAAAGTCTGGGAGTGGAAGCAGTATTCCGCCGGCACCATCGGCGGCCAGATCCGCCGCATGGGCTCCAGCGTCGACTGGTCGCGTGAAGCGTTCACGATGGATCCGGCGTACTCGAAGGGCGTCATCGAACACTTCGTCAAACTGCACGAAGCCGGCCTGATCTATCGCGGCAAGCGCCTGGTCAACTGGGACCCGGTGCTGCTGACCGCGATCTCCGACCTGGAAGTCGTCAGTGAGGAAGAGAACGGCAAGCTCTGGCACTTCCGCTATCCGCTGGCGGATGGCTCGGGCCATCTGGTGGTGGCGACGACGCGTCCGGAAACCATGCTCGGCGATACCGCCGTGGCGGTGCATCCGGACGACGAGCGCTATCAGACCCTGATCGGCAAGACCATCAAGCTGCCGCTGACCGATCGCGAGATTCCGATCATCGGCGACGATTACGTCGACCGCGAGTTCGGTACCGGCTGCGTCAAGATCACGCCGGCGCATGACTTCAACGACTACGCGATGGGCCAGCGTCACGGCCTGCCGCAGATCAACATCTTCACGCCGACCGCCCACCTCAACGACGCGGTGCCGCAGGCCTATCGCGGCCTGGAACGCTACGTCGCACGCAAGCGCATCGTCGCCGACCTCGAAGCCCTGGGTCTGGTCGACAAGATCGACGACCACAAGCTCAAGGTGCCGCGCGGCGACCGTAGCGGCGCAGTGGTCGAGCCCTACCTGACCGACCAGTGGTTCGTCGACCTGACGCGCGAAACGCGTCACGACGGCAAGCCCGGCCCGGGCGGCCTGCTGGCGATCACCCGGCCGGCCGTCGACGCGGTGGAATCCGGCCGCGTGCGCTTCGTGCCGGACAACTGGAAGACCACCTACTTCCAGTGGCTCAACAACATCCAGGACTGGTGCATCAGCCGCCAGCTGTGGTGGGGTCATCGCATTCCGGCGTGGTACGACGCCAGCGGCAATGTCTATGTCGCGCGCGACGAGGCCGAGGTGCGCAACAAGTACCAGCTCGGTCCGGACGTCGCGCTGACGCAGGACAACGACGTCTTCGACACCTGGTTCAGTTCCGACATCTGGCCGATGGCGACGCTCGGCTGGCCGGAAAAGACCGAGGCGCTGGCCAAGTGGTATCCGTCGAGCGTGCTGGTCACCGGCTTCGACATCATTTTCTTCTGGGTCGCCCGCATGGTGATGATGGGCCAGTACTTCCAGGGCGAGGTGCCGTTCCGCGAGGTCTACATCACCGGCCTGGTGCGCGATCCGGAAGGCAACAAGATGAGCAAGTCGAAGGGCAATGTCCTCGACCCGCTCGATGTGGTCGACGGCATCGATATCGAAGCGCTGGTGAAGAAGCGCACGACCGGCCTGATGAAACCGGAGACGGCGCCGAAGATCGAGGCCAAGACCCGCAAGGACTATCCCAAGGGCATCGAGCCGGTCGGCGTCGATGCGCTGCGCTTCACTTTCGCCGCGCTGGCGACGCAGGGCCGCGACATCCGCTTCGACGCCGCGCGCGCCGCCGGTTATCGCAACTTCTGCAACAAGATCTGGAACGCGGCGCGCTACGTGCTGATGAGCTGCGAAGGGCAGGATTGTGCGCAGGACGGCAGCGACGCCTACGAGCTGTCGGCCGCCGACCGCTGGATCAGCTCGCGCCTGCAAAAGCTTGAAGCCGAGGCTGCGGAGTATTTCAAGACCTACCGCTTCGACCTGCTCGCGCAGGCGCTCTACCAGTTCATCTGGAACGAGTACTGCGACTGGTATCTGGAGCTGTCCAAGCCGGCGTTGCAGCAGGGCACGGCCGAGCAGCAGCGCGGCACGCGGCGCACGCTGGTGCGCGTGCTGGAAACCACGCTGCGCCTGCTGCATCCGCTGATGCCGTTCATCACCGAAGAGATCTGGCAGCGCGTCGCGCCGCTGGCGGGTGTCTACGGCGCGACGCTGATGACGCAGCGCTACCCGATCGCCAATCCGGACAAGATCGACGAAGCCGCCGAAGCCGACATCGAATGGCTGAAGACGCTGATCCTCGGCGTACGGCAGATCCGCGGCGAGATGAACATCGCGCCCGGCAAGATCCTGCCGCTGCTGGTACAGGGTGCCAGCGAGGCCGATCGCGAACGCTTTGCGCGCTTCGGCAACTCGATCGAGTTCCTCGCGCGCGTCGAAGCGCCGAAGCTGCTCGCCGCCGGTGAAGCCGCGCCGGAATCGGCGATGGCGCTGCTCGGCAGTGCGCGCCTGCTGGTGCCGCTGGCCGGCCTGATCGACAAGGACGCCGAGCTGGCACGCCTGGCCAAGCAGATCGCCAAGATCGAGTCGGACATCGGCAAGACGCGAGTGCGCATCGACAACCCCAACTTCGGCAAGGCGCCGGAGGCGGTGCAGCAGCAGGCGCGCGACCAGCTCGCCAAGCTGGCGGCCGAGCTGGCGGTGCTGCAGGAGCAGCAGGGCAAGATCGGCGCGCTGTGAGTAGCGCCTTCATCCGTACGGCACGGATGAAGGCCAAACAAAAGCCCCGGATGCTCGCGCGTCCGGGGCTTTTTCACATCAGCAGCGTCGTGCGGATCAGCTCGCCTTCGGCTTCTTGTAGTCGCGGAACAGATGGCGGCCGATGATGTGCTTCATCACCTCGATCGAGCCGCCGGCGATCTTGACGATGCGCGAGTCGGCATAGGCGCGGCAGATCGGGTACTCCCACATGTAGCCCCAGCCGCCGTGCAGCTGCAGGCACTCATCGGCGATCTTGCAGTGCAGGTTCGACAGCCACATCTTCGCCATCGCGGCGTCGATTTCGTCGAGCTTGCCTTCCATGAACTTCTTGATGCACTCGTCGGTGAAGACGCGGCCGATGACGGCCTCGGTGCGCAGTTCGGCCAGCTTGAACTGGGTGTTCTGGAAGTCGGCGATGGTGCCGCCGAAGGCCTTGCGGTTGGCGGTGTAGTCGACCGTGATGTCGATCAGGTGCTCCGACACGGTGGCCGAGCGGATCGCCTGTGCCAGACGCTCCTGCGCCAGCTTGGTCATCATCAGCTTGAAGCCCTCGCCCTCGTTGCCGAGCATGGCGCTGGCCGGCACGCGCAGGTTCTCGAAGAACAGCTCCGAGGTGTCCTGGCCCTTCATGCCGAGCTTTTCGAGGTTCTTGCCGCGGTGGAAGCCCGGCAGCGAGGCGTCGACCAGGAACAGCGTGACGCCCTTGGCGCCGGCAGCGCTGTCGGTCTTGGTCGCCAGCACGATGACGTCGCAGAGCTGACCGTTGGAGATGAACACCTTCTGGCCGTTGATGACGTAGTCGTCACCATCACGCACGGCGCGGGTCTTGATCGCCTTGAGATCGGAGCCGGCGTGCGGCTCGGTCATGCCCAGCGAGCCGATCGCTTCGCCGCTGACCATCTTCGGCAGCCAGTACTTCTTCTGCTCTTCCGAGCCGAACGACTTGACGTAGGTGGCAACCAGATCGCAGTGGATCAGGAAGCCCGGGCCGGTGAAGCCGCTGCGCGCCATTTCCTCAAAGACGACGACATCGAACAGGTAATCCAGGCCCAGGCCGCCGTATTCCTCCGGAATCGTGCAGCACAGCAGGCCCGCTTCGCCGGCCTTCAGCCAGAGCTCGCGCGGGACGATGCCGTCGTGCTCCCACTGCGCGTGGTACGGCGCGATTTCCTTGTCGATGAATTTGCGCACGGTGTCGCGAAACATCTCGTGCTCTTCCCGGAACAGGGTACGTTCAAACATCGTCAACTCCAGCTTTTGGACAGGCAGCGCGGCTGCCGGTGATCTTGGGAAATGCCGCCGTCATCGCGACGGCGGCATTCGGGCCTCGTGGAAACTTGCGAACGATCAGTACGACTTCGGCTGATCGAGAACCTTCTCGGCGATGAACGACATGATCATCTGCTCGGTCACCGGCGCGATGCGCGTGACGGTGACTTCACGCAGCAGGCGCTCGACGTGGTACTCCTTGGCGTAGCCGAAACCGCCGTGCGTCAGCACCGCCTGCAGCGCAGCGTCGTAACCGGCGCGCGCACCGAGGAACTTGCCGGCGTTGGCTTCGGCGCCGCAGGGCTGGTGGTTGTCGTACAGCCAGGCCGCCTTCTGGATCATCAGCCAGGCTGCCTCCAGATTCATCCACTTCTCGGCCAGCGGATGCTGGATGCCCTGGTTCTTGCCGATCGGGCGATCGAACACGATGCGCTCCTTGGCGTACTTGGCGGCGCGGCGCAGCGCGTCCTGGCCGATCGCGATCGCCTCGGTGCCGATCAGCACGCGCTCCGGATTGAGGCTGTGCAGGATGTAGCTGAAGCCCTTGCCTTCCTCGCCGATGCGGTCTTCGTCCGGCACGAACAGGCCGTCAATGAAGATCGCATTGGAATCGACCGCCTTGCGGCCCATCTTCGGGATCTTCTTGACCTCGATCTTCTCGCGGTTCAGATCGGTGTAGAACAGCGTGATGCCGTCGGTCGGACGCTTGCAGTCCTCGATCTTGGTCGTGCGCGTCAGCAGCATGATCTTGTTGGCGACCTGCGCGGTCGAGGTCCAGACCTTCTGGCCTTCGACGATGTAGCCGCCGTCGACCTTGCGGGCGAAGGTCTTGATCGCCGTGGTGTTGAGGCCGGCATTCGGCTCGGTGACGCCGAAGGCAACCTGATGCTTGCCTTCAACCAGCGGCGGCACCCAGCGCGACTTCTGCTCGTGCGAGCCGAACACCACGATCGGGTGCGGGCCGAACAGGTTGATGTGCACCGTCGACGCCGCCGCCATGCCGCCGCCGTGGCTGGCGACCTCGTGCATCATGATCATCGCTTCGGTCACGCCCAGGCCCGAGCCGCCGTATTCCTCGGGCATCGTCAGGCCGAGCCAGCCGCCCTCCGCCATCGCGCGGTGGAACTCGGTGGGGAACTTGCCGTCTTCGTCGCGCTCCAGCCAGTACTCGTCGCTGAACGAGCGGACGACGTCGCTGACGCCTGCGCGGATGGCTTCGTGATCGGGATTAACTGAGAAGTCCATGGGAAAGCACCGTGTGTCTGTGGACGAAAAGCGAGAGGCCCGCGGCTCGGCGCGGGCAAAAATTCAATGGCTCAAGCCGGCTTGCGCAGCATCAGCGCCTGACGCAGGCAGGTGGCAACCAGCTCGTCGCGCTGATTGAAGCCTTCATGCTTGAACGTGACGATGCCCTGGGTCGGCCGCGACTTGCTTTCGCGGATGTCGACCACCGTGGTCACCGAACGCAGCGTGTCGCCGTAGAACACCGGCGCCGGGAACTTCACGTCGGTCATGCCGAGGTTGGCGACCGTGGTACCCAGCGTGGTGTCCTGCACCGTCACGCCGATCACCAGACCCAGCGTGAAGATCGAATTGACCAGCGGCTTGCCGAAAGCGGTGTTCTTGCAGTACTCGGCATCGATATGGATCTGCGCGACGTTGTAGGTGGCGCCACAGAACCAGATGTTGTCGGCTTCAGTCACCGTGCGGCGGATTTCGTGCTCGAAACGCTGACCGACCGTGAACTGCTCGAAGTACAGACCCGCCATTGCATTCTCCGTTGGCACCGCCTCGACAGGGCGGTCGTTAGAGATCGTATGATGCCATACTTTCTCCCCGAAATGCCTAGATTCCAGCGTGGGAACCGGCGCCATGCCCCGAGCGGCGAAGCGCCGTTCGGGGCATTCGCACTGCCTTACGGCGGTACTTTCAGTTCAGATGCTGACGGATCCACATGGCCAGATCGTCCAGCACGCGGGCGCGGTCGGCCGGCAGCTCGTTGTAGATCTCGTGGTAGAGACCGTCGTAGCGATGGAAGGTCTTGTCCTTGGAGCTGACCGACTCGAATACCAGCTCACCGCCAGCCGGACTGGCCAGACGGTCGTCGGCGCCATGCTGGATCAGCAGCGGCAGCTTGATCTCCGGCAGCACCGCCGGCAGCCAGCCGACAAAACCGACCAGCTCGGCCAGGGTCCGCGCCGGCACCTTGCCGTGGAAGTTCAATGGGTCGGCGGCATAGTCGGCGACTGCCGCCGGATCGCGGCTGACCAGCGAAGGGTCGACCGCGAACACGCCCAGCTTGGGCGCGATCGCGCTGAGCAGTTCTACCACCGGCTTCATCCAGGCCGGCGCGCCGGCCAGCACCACCGCCGGCCCTGACAAGATCAGGGCGCTGAGCTTCTGCTGATGCTTGATCGCGTAGCTGAGCGACACCGCACCGCCCATGCTGTGGCCGAGCATGAACAGCGGCCGGCCGCGGAACTCGTTGGCCAGCTTGACGACCAGCTGGTCGAGGTCGGCAACCATGTTGGCGAAGCGGTCGACAAAGCCGCGCGGCCCGCCGGAGCGGCCGTGGCCGCGATGATCGATCGCATAGACCGCACAGCCCTCGGCCACCAGGCGCTCGGCGACATGCGCGTAACGGCCGCCGTGCTCACCCAGGCCGTGCACCACCAGCACCACCGCCTTGACCGCCTGCTCCGGCAGCCAGCCTTGAAAGTGGATGGAAAGCTGCTTCTGGCCGCTGAATTCGCCCTGCAAGTGCTTCATTTCTCTCTCCATCCTGGTGTTTACGGCAGCGCCGGCGAGCTTTCGAGCATGGTTGCCGGCCCCCGTCAAGTTTCGCCGGATTCCGGCTACTCTCGACGCCGGCTGGCCAGCGGTAGATAATGGTAGGGCACCATACTACATAGCGGGCATGCCACGCCGCGGTGTGGCATACAGATTTTCTGTCTCAACTTTCTTCGGAGATTACATTGCGCGGTCTAAAAGATAAGGTCGCCCTGGTAACGGGCGCGGGCAGCGGTATTGGTCTGGCGATTGCGACGCGGTTGGCTGAAGAAGGCATGATCGTCGGCGTGCTCGACATCAACGCCGAAGCGGCGGCCAAGGCCGTCGAGACGATCAAGGCGGCTGGCGGCCGGGCCGACAGCGCGGTGGTCGACATCACCAATTACGAGGCCGTCAAGGCCGGCGTCGCCGAAATCGAGGCCAAGATCGGCCCGACCTGGGCGCTGGTCAACAACGCCGGCTGGGACAAGCCGATCCCGTTCCTCAAGACCACCCCGGACTTCTGGAAGAAGGTCGTCGACATCAACTACATGGGCCCGCTGCACATGACCCATGCGGTGGTGCCGGGCATGGTGGCCCGCAACGGCGGCCGCGTGATCTTCATCGCCTCCGACGCCGGCCGCGTCGGCTCGTCGGGCGAAGTCGTCTACTCGGGCACCAAGGGCGCAACGATCGCGTTCGCCAAGGCCCTGGCGCGTGAAGTCTCGCGCAAGAACGTGACGCTGAACTGCGTCGCCCCCGGCCCGACCAACACCCCGGCGATGGACGCCTTCGTCGGCACCGGCGAAGAAGGCCAGAAGATCCGTGACGCGATGGTCCGCGGCGTGCCGCTGGGCCGCATCGGCGAGCCGAGCGACTACCCGGGTCTGGTGGCGTTCCTGGCCAGCGACGATGCCTCCTTCATGACCGGCCAGACGATCTCGATCTCCGGCGGTCTGACGATGCACGGCTAAGACAGTATCGGGGCGATGCCAGCGGCATCGCCCCTTGTTTTTGTCTGACCGCTTCCGGCGGCCGCACGCCGCCCCGGTTTCACCTCTTTCTTCAAACGCCCACCGGAACATTGCCATGAGCGAATACAAAGACATCACCTACGAAGTCGGCGAGAACGCCGTCCGTATCACCATCAACCGTCCGGAAGTGTTCAATGCCTTCCGTACGCAGACGGTCGAAGAGCTGATCCTGGCCTTCCGCCGCGCCGACGAAGAAAAGTCGGTCAACACCGTCATCTTCCAGGGCGCCGGCGACAAGGCGTTCTGCACCGGTGGCGACCAGAAGGTCCATCTCTCCGAAGACGGCCTCTACGGCCCCCGCGGCATGGTCGGCCTGCCGATCGAGGAGCTGCAGTCGGCGATCCGCGACTGCCGCAAGGTCGTCATCGCCAAGGTCCAGGGCTTCGCCATCGGCGGCGGCAACGTGTTCGCCACCATCTGCGATCTGACGCTGGCTTCCGAGAAGGCGCAGTTCGGCCAGGTCGGCCCCAAGGTCGGTTCGGTCGATCCGGGCTTCGGCACCGCCTACCTCGCCCGCATCATCGGCGAGAAGAAGGCCCGTGAAGTCTGGTTCCTCTGCCGCCGTTACAAGGCGCAGGAAGCGCTCGAACTGGGTCTGGTCAACAAGGTCGTCCCGCACGATCAGCTCGACGCCGAGGCCGAAGCCTGGGCCGCCGAGATCAATGCGCTGTCGCCGACCGCCATCGCCATCGCCAAGCGCTCGTTCAACGCCGATTCCGAGAACATCCGCGGCATCAGCTTCATGGGCGTCGCCGCGGTCAAGGGCTACTACCAGTCCGAAGAGTCCAAGGAAGGCGTCCGCGCCTTCAACGAGAAGCGCAAGCCGGATTTCAAGAAGTTTGCGTAAGAAGCGGTAAGACGCGGGGCGCGACGCGCGCCCCGCGTTTCACGAATCGTGTGACCCGCTCCCCTGCCTCGTCAGGGGAGCGGCTTTTCAGGCTCCCCCTTTTCCATCGATCGCGGCAGACTGCAGCCCGATCCCGCACGCGAGCGTTTTCCATGACCGACGCCAATATCCGTACCGAACTCGACGCCGACGGCATTCTGCTGGGCACCATCGACATGCCGGGCCGCACGATGAACGTGTTCTCGGCGGCGATGATGGATTCGCTCGAAGCGCTGCTGAAGCGCGTGGCCGCCGACGACGCGATCAGGGCCGTGGTGCTGACCTCCGGCAAGGGCGCTTTCATCGCCGGCGCCGATCTGGAAATGATCAAGATGTTCACCGAGCGCGCGCGCAGCGGCTCGACCGCCGAGCTGCACGGCCTGTTCGGCCACCTCGGCCGCCTGTTCCGCCGCCTGGAACTGAGCAAGAAGCCGTACGTGGCCGCCATCAACGGCCTGGCTCTCGGCGGCGGCCTTGAAGTGTCGATGGCCTGCCACGCACGCGTCACCAGCGACGACGAGAAGAACGTCCAGCTCGGCCTGCCGGAAATCAAGCTGGGCCTGTTGCCGGGCGCCGGCGGCACGCAGCGCCTGCCGCGCCTGGTCGGCACCGCCAAGGGCATGGAAATGCTGCTGATCGGCGAGCCGGTCGGTCCCGCCGAAGCGCTCAAGCTCGGCCTGGTCGACGAGGTCGTGCCGGCCGAGCAGCTGATCGCCGCCGCCAAGCGCCGCGCCAAGTCGATGATCGGCAACACCCAGGTGCGCTGGGACCAGCCCGGCTACACGCCGGACGCCGGCAGCTATGACTTCAGCAGCATCGCCAAGGCCACGGCCGGCATCGCCGAAGCGCTGAAGCTCAGCGCACACCAGCTCAGGTACTACCCGGCCTACAACGCCATCATCAACTGCACGGTCGGCGGCTGGGGCTACAACCTCGGCGACGGTTCGCGCCACGAGATGGACATCTTCGTCGACCTGATGCGCGATCCGGTCGCCGGCAACATGGTCCGCACCCTGTTCCTCAACCGCCAGAAGGCCGCCAAGCTCGGCGCTCTGAAGCCGGACAGCGTCTACGCCGCCGGCGACGACGCGCTGCTGCCGACCGTCAAGGCTGCCAAGGACAAGGCCAAGTCGCTGGGCCTCAACGAAGAAGAAACCGTGCTCGCCAGCGCGCTGGCCGCGCTGCGCGTGTGGAAGGCCGGCAAGGCCGAACAGCCGGAGATCGCCGACGTCGCGGTCGTCTCGGCGGGCCTGGCACCGGCCTACAGCGGCGGTCCGTTCACCTTCCTGCGCCAGTACGGCGCCGACGGCGTGCGCGCCCAGGCCGCCGCCGCCAAGGCCAGGGACGCCGCGCTGTTCGAGGTGCCGGCCGCGCTCGACGACTTCCTCGCCAGCGCCTGAGGCCTGCGCCGATGAAGACGCTGCAGGATCTCGTCGCCGCGCTGCGGCCCGGCATGACGGTCTACGTGCCGGGCGTGTCGGGCGAAAGCCTGCCGTTCTACGCGGCGCTGAAGGCGCAGCCGGAGGCGGCCAATGGCGTACGCTTCGTCGGCGCGCACTTCCCCGGCATCAACCGCTCGGACTATCTGGGCCTGCACCCGCAGGCCCGGCAGCGCGGCTACTTCATGCAGCCGGGGCTGCGCGCCGGCTTCGCCGACGGCCGCGCCGAGCTGCTGCCGCTGGACTACCCGGCGATCTTCCGCGACCTCGCCGAGGACGTGGCCATCGATCTCGCACTCGCCCAGGTCTCGCCGCCGGACGAGAACGGCCTGTGCTCGCTCGGCGTCAGCAGCGACTTCATCGCCGCGGTCTGGCACAAGGCCAGGCGCCGCGTGGCGCTGGTCAACGCAAAGCTGCCGCGCACGCGCGGCTCGTTCGCGATCCGCGCTGCGGACTGCGAGGCGCTGGTCGAGGCCGACGGCGAGGTGCTGAGTTTCGACGGCGGCACGCCCAACGAGGCGATGCGCGCGCATGCGGCGCTGGTCGCCAGCCTGGTCCGCGATGGCGACACGCTGGAGTTCGGCGTCGGCAAGCTGCAGGCCGGCATTCTCGAATCGCTGGGTGGACACAAGAACCTCAAGGTCTATTCCGGCATGGTGTCGACGCCGGTGCTGCCGCTGCTGGACCGCGGCGTCATCGACGGCGAGGCTGCCGTGCAGGCCGGCGTCGCACTCGGCGATGCGGCGTTCTATGAGCGCATCGGCCGTGACGAGCGCTTCTACTTCCGTCCCGTCAACGAGACCCACAGCGTGCCGCGCATCGCCGAGATCCCGGCGTTCTGCGCGATCAACTCCGGCGTCGAGGTCGACCTGTTCGGCCAGGTCAATGCCGATTCGGTCAAGGGCAAGATGGTCGCCGGCGTCGGCGGCCTGCCGGCCTTCGTCGGCGGCGCGCGGCTGTCGCCGGGTGGCCGCTCGATCATCGCCTTGTCCGCCGCCACCGACGACGGCAGCCTCAGCCGCATCGTGCCGACACTCGGCGCCAACGCCGCGGCGGCGGTGGCGCGTCATGAAGCCGACTACGTGGTCACCGAGCATGGCATCGCCGCCTTGCGCGGCCTGTCGCTGCCGGAGCGCGCCAGGCAGCTGATCGCCGTGGCCGCGCCACAGTTCCGCGAATCCCTGGCACAGGCCTGGGCCGACATCTTCAAGCGCCTCTGATCCGGCGCTCTCTTCACGTTCAATCAACAGGAAAGCTTCCGATGACTGACACCAAGTCTCCCCTGCTCGCAGGCAAAGTCGCTCTCGTCACCGGCGCCGGCCGCGGCATCGGCCGCGGCATCGCGCTGGAACTGGCCAAGGCCGGCGCCAAGGTCGTCGTCAACGATCTGGGCGTGTCGCTGACCGGCGACGGCACCGGCGAAACGCCGGCCGAAAGCGTGGTCGCCGAGATCAAGGCCCTGGGCAGCGATGCCATCGCCGACACCCATTCGGTGGCCAGCTTCGAAGGCGCGCAGGCGATGATCGAGGCGGCGCGTTCCAAGTTCGGCCGCATCGACATCGTCGTCAACAACGCCGGCAACCTGCGCGACGTGATCTTCCACAAGATGAGCGAGGAAGAGTTCGACGCGGTGATCGCCGTGCACCTGAAGGGCTCGTGGAACACCAGCCGCGCCGCCGCGCCGTACTTCAAGGAGCAGCAGTCCGGCTCGTTCATCCACATGACCTCGACCTCGGGTCTGATCGGCAACTTCGGCCAGGCCAACTACTGCGCCGCCAAGCTCGGCATCGTCGGCCTCTCCAAGGCGATCGCGCTCGACATGCAGCGCTTCGGCGTGCGTTCCAACGCGATCGCGCCGTTCGCATGGACGCGCATGGTCGGCTCGATCCCTGACGAGACGCCGGAACAGAAGAAGCGCGTCGAAGGCCTGAAGAAGCTGATCCCGGAGAAAATCGCGCCGTTCGTCGCCGCACTGGCCTCCGATGAAGCCAAGCACGTCACCGGCCAGATCTTCGGCGTGCGCAACAACGAGATCTACCTGTTCAGCCAGCCGCGCCCGTTCCGCACCGCGCACACCAGCGACGGCTGGACGCCGGAAGCGATCGTCGAGCGCGTGTTCCCGCAGTTCCAGAACGATTTCTTCCCGCTGCACCGCTCGGGCGATGTCTTCACCTGGGACCCGGTCTGAGCCGTACGCAGCGTCGCGCACAAGGCCGCCTCCGGGCGGCCTTTCTTTTGGCCTTGCAGCGATATTTCCGACCAACGGCGGCTGCGCCCGCATCTGCCGCCAGGCTCTCCGCGTAAAGTGTCAGCACGACACAGTGCGGCGCACGAACGCCGCCCAAACGGGGGGAATCATGCGCACAGCCTTACGCGGAACCGCAGGGTGGTCATGGACGCTGGCCGTCGGCATCGCCAGCCTGGCGCTGCTCCTGCCCGCCGTGCTGCTGGCCTCGGGCGGCGGTGGCGGCGGCGGCAGTGGCGGCGGCACCAAGCGCGATCCGACGCCCTACTACGAGAAAGGCAACGAGGCGCTGCGCGGCGGCCGTTTCGCCGAGGCGGAAGCGCAGTTCGCCAAGGTCGTGCAGATCATTCCGGACAACGCACAGGCCAACTACATGCTGGGCCTCGCGCAGGAAGGCAGGCAGGACTTCCGCAAGGCCGTGCTCTCGTACAAGAAGGCGCTGCGCATCGACCGCAAGCACTACGAGGCGCGCGCGCATCTGGGCCTGGTGGCGCTCAAGCTGGGCGAACGCAAGGATGCCGAGAAACAGCTCGGCGAGCTGGAGGAGGCTGGCAGCAAGTGCGCCAGCAAGTGTGCCGCCGATGAACAGAGCCGCGTGCTGAAGGCGACGCAGCAGCTGAAGGGCGCGCTGGGCGGCGCCAGGACCAGCCGTCTCGAACTGCAGGCGCCTGCCGCTGCCGGCGACCGCGACTACCAGCGCGCGGTCGCGCTGCTCAATGCCAACCGTTATGAAGAGGCGATCGCCCTGCTGCGGCAGGCCGAGGCCGCCGAAGGCCCCAGCGCCGACACGCTCAACTACCTCGGCTTCGCGCATCGCAAGCTCAAGCGGTACGACGAGGCGCGGCGCTACTACGCGCAGGCGCTGAGCCTCGAACCGCTGCATCGCGGCGCCAACGAATATCTCGGCGAGCTGTACATCGAGACCGGCCGCATCGATCTGGCCCTGCAGCAGCTGCAGCGGCTGCAGCAGCTCTGCGCGTTCGGCTGCGCCGAGGAAGAGGAACTGCGGCACTGGCTCGCGCAGGCGCGTTGATGCGGCGGGCGGCGCTGGCCGCAGCCCTGGCAGCGGCGGCGCTGAACGCACAGGCAGCGATCTTCAACGAGTCGCTGCTGCCGCTGCGTCAGCTCAAGTGGTTGCAGCCCGGCGCCGGGCAGCTCGCCGCGCTGACATCGGCGCCGCCGGAATGCCGGCGCGCGCCGGCCGACCCGGCGCAGGCCGCCCTGGCGGAAGCCGGCCGCATCGTCTTCCGCACGCCGACGCTGCTCGGCGGGCTCGCCGCCAAGGGCGGCCTGTCCTGCCAGTCCTGCCACGTCAACGGCCACGGCAACCCGCAGTTCTTCATCGCCGGCCTCAGCGACCGGCCCGGCCATTTCGACGTCAGCAGCAGCGTGTTCAGCAAGCGCCGCGGCGACGGCGTGTTCAATCCCAAGTCCATCCCCTCGCTACTCGACGTGCTGGCGCGAGCCGACGACGGCTACGACGCGCGCAAGCAACGCATCGGCGCGTTCATCCGCGGCGTGGTGGTCGAGGAGTTCGACGGCGCACCGCCGGCGCCTGTCGTGTTCGATGCGCTGCTGAGCTACGTCGCCAGTCTCGACCGTGGCGCCTGCCCGCCGTCGCCGCAACAGGCGATCACGCTCGACGGCGAACTGGCGACGATCCGCCGCGGTGGTCGCGCGCTCGACGCGGCGCTGGAGCGCGACGACCGGGCGCTCGCCGATTTTCTGGTGGTCGGCCTGCGCAGCCTGCTCGGCAGCGTCGACGAGCGCTTTCAGCGGCCGGGACTCGAAGCACAGCGCGCCCGGTTGCGGGCGCTGAGCATGCAGCTGTCGACGATCCGACAGACGCTGGCGCACGACACGGCACGCGCACACGCCAGCCTGCAGCGCTGGCACCAGGCGCTGGACGCCGCCGCCCCGCTGCTGCTGGCACGCGCAGCGGATTCCTACTATGAGCCTTGGGTACTCGAAGCGGCGCTGCGCGCTGCTCAGCCGCGCCGGCCGAACGCCGAGGCGCCGTAGATGCAGCTGATCACGTCGTCCTGCTTCTGGTTGTCGGCACCGGCGGCCTCGATGGTCTGCAACGCAGACAAGCCGCGCAGGCCCAGATGCGTGGGCGCGCCGTCGATCACCATCTCGTAGCGCGCACGGACGCGGTAGTGCAGCACGGCGGCAAACGCCGGGTCGCGCCGCTGCGCAAGCTGCGCCAGCGCCGCCTCCGCCGCGGCCGGCGTGGCCCACGACGCCTGCAGCACGACGCTGTTCTGCGCGCCGCGCACCGCATTGTCGACGCCGCCGACCACCGCCCACTG
>CAMLDZ010000005.1 GCA_946478985.1 uncultured Solimonas sp. | reverse complement strand
AACTCGCTCGTGTACGTCCAGTACACCGCGCTCGTCCTTCCTTGCGCTGCGCCCCCGTCAATTCCACTGGGGTCTCCGTCACAGCGGCGGCCATCGCGTTAACAGGCCCTTAGCCGAGCCCCCGGATCAAAGGGGCTCGAGCGCTGCGGACGTCGCAAGCACCGAGTACAGCCGGAGGTCCTCAAGCCGCAGTGCGGTCAGCCGGCCCCCCCAGAGGTATCCGGTGTCCAGCCCATAAACCTTGTGCTCGGGCCAGTGTGTCCGGCCCAGGGTCGACCAGTGCCCGAACACCACCGTCGTATCGCGGCTGCGCCGTCCGGGCGCAGCGAACCAGGGCAGCAGGCCGGCCGGCGCCTGATCCGGGGCACGCTTGAAGCTGAAATCGAAATCGCCATCGGCAGAACACAGACGGGCGCGGGTGAGGATGTTGATGATGCAGCGCAGGCGCGGCAGACCCGACAGCGAATCCGCCCAGCGGCCTGGCTCGTTGCCGTGCATTTCAAGCAGCAGCTGCCGCCCGCCTTGCGGATCCCGCAGGGTCGATTCCACCTCGGCGGCGAGCTTCAAGGTGTCTTCCGCGTCCCATTGCGGTGCGAGGCCGGCGTGAATCAGCAACACGCCGCTTTGTGGCTCCCGGTAAGCGAGCCGCTGCTGGCGCAGCCACGCGAGCTGTTCCGCGGCGTCCGCGGCGTCGAGCAGTTCGTCCAGCTTGTCCCGCGGGTTCGGGCGCTCACCGCGCTCCGCGCAGGCGAGCAGGTGCAGGTCATGATTGCCCAGCACGGTGATGGCCGCCGGGCCCAGACTGCGGATGAAGCGTAGCGTCTGCGCGGACTGCGGTCCGCGACCGACCAGGTCGCCGCAGAGAAGCAGGCGGTCGTTGCAAGCCTCGAAGCCCAGGGTGTCGAGCAGGGTTTGCAAGCCGGCCAGGCAACCCTGGATGTCTCCGACTACGTAAGTGGTCATGGTCCGCTATCCGCTGCTCGCGATGTCTCTTGGGTCCGGGATGCGGGCTCGAGAAATTATAAGGGAGGCGGGAGCGACAACCATCGATCGAACACCCATCCAATGGACTGCTCCGGGTGTGCAGGGCCACACTGCTCGCCACGGCGGTGTTGCGCCGGCTCGTTTCAGGGCGTTCTGACTTTATATAAGCGCCAGGCAGTTTCCGCGCCCCGCGGCCATGGCACCGCTTCCAGCCAGTCCGGGACGTCGCCGCTTGCCGCTCTTTGCGCCAATGAGCGCGCCGGCGGCTTGGCCATGAGTTGACTCTGATAATCCGTGCACGCCAGCACATACTTGATATCGCGGCGCTGGACGATCGCCTTCGCCTCGTCCGTGCCGGTATCGAGCCACGCCCGATAGTTGTCGAGAATGCCTTCCACATTGTGGTGATAAGGGCCGGCGATGACGCGGTGATGCGTTCGATAAAGCAGCTCCGGGCCGCTGAAGACGGGAGCCAGTATGGTCGCCGCCGGCAGCGCGTTCAGCGCGCTGGCGACGGGCGCCAGCGGGCACTCCAGCGCGCTGATCTTCTGTGGCGAGAGTTCGGCTAGCCCCAGGCTTGCGCCTAGTTGCAGGGGGCCTGCCAGGGTCAGAAGGAAAGCGCCGGCCTGCTGCATCGGCGTAAAGCGCAGACCGCCTGTATCGGCGAATGCGCGCAGGCGGCTGACTCCGCTGCCGAATGCGATGGCACCCGCCAGCGTGGCCGCTGCTCCCATCCGTGTATGCCACACGCCGAGCAAGCCATACGTCAGGGCCATGCCGGCGAGCGCAAGCAGGCCGAGCTTGCGGTCGCGCACGCCCGCATAGGCCGCGGTCAGCGCGCCGCACAGCGGAATAGCGAAGTAGGCGACGAAGTTCGCCGGCTCATCTGCAGGCTGCAGTTCGTTGATGTGGTCCCACCACAGGGGCTTGAGCTCGGCGGGAATCAGGCCAGCGGGGCCTGCCCATGCGCCCGGTGTCAGCATCAACCAGCCCCAGCCGGCGGCGGCGGCGGCCATCGTCAGCGTGAACAGCGCAGCTGGCAATGGCACTCGTCGTCCGACGCAAAAATCCGCCAGCAGCCCCAGTGCGCCCATCAGGCCGGCAAAAAGGAGCCACGCCAGGCTGACATGGTCGAGGGCCCAGCGGCTGAAGCCGGGAGGCGGCGGATCGAGCAGCCATCCGCACAGCACGCTGATTCCTAGTCCCGCGACGCTCAAGCTGATGGCAGCAGAGCCGGGATTCTGCAGGCGAATGCCTGCGCGGACACAAACAAGTCCGGCGATGAACGGCATTGTTTCCGGGGAAATCCATAGCGCCAGGCCCAGAAGCGCGCCGCCCATGAAGGCGACGGCCGGAGTCGCATCCACGCGCAGCAGGCAGGCCGACGCACCCGCCAGCGGGACCAGCATGAAAATATGGTGCGTGATCTGGTCGAACCGTCCATATGCCAGCAGCGGGATGCTGCTCGCCAGCATCAGCGATGCGGCCAGGGCGCCGCGCTGGGTGCCGGTTGTCATGACCGTCAATGCGAGCAGCGCGCTGAGCAGCAGCATGCAGGCCACGGTCAGAGATGCGCCGGTCCAGAGCAAGGCTGAATGTTGATCCATGCCCATCACGGTCAGCACTCGATGCAGTTGCCAGATCACCCACGAGTGGGGGAGCGACCAATGCACCCAGGTTCCGGAGGGCGCATTGTCCCGCGGAGCAAAGCCCAGGTTGCCGGGCGCCGTGTGGTCCTGAAGGAGTACCAGCTTGAAATAGCTGTCGGGGTTGGGCAGATCGGCGTTCCACATCGAGCTGGCGCCGCTGACGATGCCGTGCATCAGCATGACCGCCATCATCAGCACAGCAAGTAGCAGTGCGCTGCGCCGACGGGTCGGTGCGCTGGCGTGCTCGATCTGGTCCTTTGACATCGGATGCAGTCCGGTGGGAGTGATACCTCGGCGGCTTGGGGTCACGGCGGCTACAAACTGCTGACGAACAGGCCGGCGACGATGATGCAGATTCCGGCAATCTGGCGGAGGCCGAGCGCCTCACCAAATGCCAGGCAGGCGCCGAGCGGGACGGCCACGAAGCTCAATGACATGAACTGATAGGCGCGCCCCACTGGCACGCCGCGCAGGACGAAGATCCACGCGAGCGTTGCCGTGCCATAGAGCAGCACCGCAGCAATAAAGAAGGGATTGAACAGCAGACTCAAGACGCTTGCGAGGGAAGGCGCGCCCGCCGTCCGGCTGGCCGCCTTGAAGAGCAGTTGGCCCAGGCTGATGGTCAGTGGAATGACGATGAGCGACAAGAGGGTCCAGTTCATTAAATGCGATCCGAATCCGCGACGTCTTCGCGGTAGTAGATGTCGCGGCCGATCTGTACACATTCGTGCCGTGATGGCACGGGGGTCAGCGCCCGCAGCAGGGTTTCCGGATAGGCAAAAAAGTTCAAATGCGGATTGAACGTGTAGCGGGTTTCACGTTCCCTCGGGACCACAATGATGAGGCGTCGGCGCGTGATCCGGCGCAGCTCCGCCAAGGCTTTCCGGTAATCGAGGATGTGCTCCAGCACGTGGGTGCAGAGCACGGTATCAAAAGCCTTATCCGGAAAGGGCAGGGCTTCGACTCTGGCAGGTACCCATTCGATGTCGCCGGCCGGCAACCTCTCTGCCAGGACAAAATCCACGCCTGTGACGCGGCTGAGTTCCGTCCCTCTGGCTCCGCGGATCCGTTCGAGCAAGTAGCCGGTGCCGCAGCCGACGTCACAGATCGAGCCGCCAACCACATCCTGACTGATCTTCCTGATGCAGGCCTCGGAATTGTCAGTCCCGGCGTGAACGCGCGGATGCGCGCGGTACACGGCCTCGTATTCATCGTCCGTGACAAAAGCGGCTCTACGCCGAAAATCCGCCAGATCGAGGATGTGGCGGCCCCAGACGAGGACCGCGAGCCACTTGAACAGGACGCTGTCCTTGAACGCCGGAGGCAGGAGGTCCTCAAGAATGAATCGAAGCCGATTCGAGGTTTCGCGTTTCATGGAACTTGACCGGTGCGTTGCCCGAGCCGCGGCATCAGGCTGAACGACTGAGAGCGGCTTTCAATCCTGGCGTGAGCGGCCAGGCCCCTGGGTCCATTCTAGGGGGCGACGTTGCCATGCATCGGGCATTGCTCGGCCCGCTTCCACCGGATGTCGGGTCATCGCGCCAAAGACGAGGCATTGCTATAGAACCACCGAGCCGGCCACCATCATGGTGACAGTTCCATGGGATGCCTCCGTTACGGGGCCCGTTCTGCGCGCGAAGTTTTCTATGCCCCCTGACAAAATCATGCACGCGGCGATCGCCATCCTCATTCCATGCCACAACGAAGCGGAGGCCATCGCCAATGTGGTTCGGGACTTCCGTGCCGTGCTGCCGCAGGCGGTCGTCTATGTCTATGACAACAATTCCAGCGACGGCACGGCAGCGTGCGCCGAGGCAGCCGGTGCCGTCGTTCGAGCCGAGCGGCGGCAAGGCAAGGGTCATGTAGTGCGCCGGATGCTGGCGGACGTGGACGCGGACTACTACGTCCTCGTCGACGGTGATGCGACATACGATGCTGCTTCCGCGCAGCGGATGCTGCAACTACTGGTTGCGCAGAATCTGGATCTGGTCAACGGTCGCCGCGTTGCACGGCAGGACGCCGCCTACCGCCCGGGACACCGACTCGGTAACCGGGTGTTCACCCTTCTAATCAGCGGATTGTTCGGAAGGCAGATCGAGGATGTGCTGTCCGGCTACAAGGTGTTTTCGCGACGATTTGCCAAGTCGTTCCCGGTTTTCTCCGGCGGCTTCGAGATAGAAACCGAACTTGCGGTACACGCCCTGACCTTGGGCGTGCCGCTGGCTGAGATCGAAACCCCTTATGTCGTTCGTGCCCTGGGTTCGCGGAGCAAGCTGCGAGCGATTCCCGATGGGCTGAAGATCTTGCGGAAGATCATTTCCCTGTTCAAGGCAGAGCGCCCCCTGTTTTTTTTTGCCGGCGTGGCGGCTGCCTTGGCCATGGTGTCGCTGGGCCTGGCGGCGCCGCTGCTCATGGTCTACATGGAAACCGGATTGGTTCCACGGCTTCCGACCGCCATCTTGTGCACCGGGATAATGACGGGTGCGATGCTGGCATTTACCTGCGGCGTCGTACTGGAGTCCGTTAAACGCGGGCAGCGCGAGATCAAGCGACTTCTGTATTTACAGAACGGGTGATCCGACTCGCGGTGGCGGTGGCATGAGGCTTTATGTCGATGTTGTAGGAAAATGACTACATTTCGTGGTTTTTCGTCATTCCGCTAGCGGTGTGAAAGGGCACGGCCGATAAGCGGTAGATATGAGGTCCTTAAGCTGCTTTGACGGCTTGCTAGGGGCGGCGGATAGTAAGGCCACGATCTGAACTGATCGATTCGACGGCGGCGGTGCCGATTTTCAAGTTTGATTCTTTTACGTTTTTACCAGGAGTGACCTCATGCTGACCCAGATCAAGAATTTCTTTAAGGACGAAGAAGGTGCGAGCGCGGTCGAGTACGGCCTGATCGTCGGCCTGATCGCCGTGGCGATCGTCGCCGTGCTGCTGCTGATCGGCCCCAAGCTCAACAATATTTTCACCAAGGTTGACACGAGCCTGACCAACGCTGCCGCTCCCTGACCGGCACTCCGTACGCACGGCCGCGTCGGACGCCCGGTTGCACGGCCCCTTGGCCCCGGTATCCTCCGGGGCCAGGGTTCCGCGGGTTGGCAACACACTCGTGCGGCGGCCCTTTGGTTGCGAAGAGGCGAGGTTCCGATGCGGGGCGGCCTAGCGCCGCGGCGCATGTTTCTGGGCACTGATCATGAGGGGCATCCCATGTCGGCCGTAAGTGTGCGGATGGCGCGCTTGCTCCGTCGCGATGAGGGTGCGAGCGCCATCGAATATGCGATGGTCGCGGGTCTCATCGCCGCGGTAATCGTGATTGCCGTTAGCCTCGTCGGCAGCGGGGTGTCGGAGCTGTTTACTGATGCCTCAGATAAAATCAGCAGCGTGGAATCTGCAAGCCCTTGATTAAAAAGTTTTATCTTTTTGATTGGGCCTTGCAGCCTGCTGCTTGCGTAAAGCCGATGGCCACTCGTGCGGTGGTCGGGCCTTTGTTGCGATACGTCATTTAAAATCTTGATTTGCCGACGCCAGACCGGCAGGCCACATCAGCCCGCCGTGCTGCTCGCGTGTTTCCCGCGCCAGGCACTCCAAAGTCCTGCGAAGTGTGCACCGCTGGCTGCTCCGATCGTCGAAAGGTCGAACGGCCGCGCTCATGATGGTTGGCACCGCTGTCCGATGAAGGCTCTCAAGGGGACTTGATGATGGCGGTAGTGGAGACGGCACTAGGTTTGTGGGCGGCCATCATCTCCTGGTACGACTGGAAGCAGCGGCGCGTGCCGAACCTGGCCTTGGTGCTGGTTCTGGTGCCCGCCGCTCTGGCCTTGATCTTGCAGCCGCAAGGGCTGCTGGGGGCTGCGCGCGCGTCGAGCCTGGGGGGTATGGCCCTGGGGTTCGCGCTGACCTTGCCAGGCTATGTCGTGAAACGCTTCGGTGCCGGTGACGTCAAGTTTGCCGCCGTGCTCGGCTTGCTGCTGGGGACGACCCGCGGCTTCGAAATGGTGCTGTGGTCATCGATCCTGATGGGTTTGACCGCCGCCGGCCTGTACTACCTTTCAGCGGCCCATCGCCGCCACAAGTTCGCGGCGGCGCCGATGCTGGCCCTCGCATTCGTCGTCGAAATGCTGTCGGGGCCGCTCCTGTTTCGCTAGTTCCGGCGGGCCGTCACGGGTTCCCCGTACGATCATCCCCTGGTGTAGGGTTTCTCCTGTCAGCCCACTTCCCGCATTCGGATCCGGCGTGTCAGGTGCCGGCGGACGCCGCTGGGCCGACAGCCGGCGTATTTCCGCCGACGCGGGAAGCAATGGCGGAGCGGTCAATCAATAGACTTGTTCCACCTGAACCGGCCGAGCAGGGCAGGCTGGTGGCGGATTCAAGCGGCGGTGGGAGGCTACCGTCGTGAGTGAAAAACGGGAGTGCATATGAGCAGTACCGCATTGAAGATCTTTGCGGCGGTCGCCGTGCTGCTGGCCATCGTCCTCGCCACAGTCGGCTATCGCATGAGCCGCGACTACGCACAGAAGGCGGAGGTCGCGGAGCAGCAGGTCAAACAGGAGAAGGTCGAGCAGACGCTGGCAGTGGTGGCGGTCAAACCGCTGGCAGCGTACAAGCCGATTCCTCGCGATGCCCTGGCCCTGGTGCCGGTGGCGGTGAAGCCGGTCGATCCCTACAGCAGCATCGACGAGGTGGTCGGCAAGCAGCCGCTGGTCGATGTCGACACCGGCGCGCCCCTGACCCGGCGCTATTTCCGTGAAGGCAACATCCTGGCCCGCGCGATCCCGCCGGGCTATCAGGGCGTTTCGATCGCCGTCACCGACGTGCTGGCCGTGGGCGGCTTCCTGCGCCCGGGCGACGTGGTGGACATCCTGATCTTCCTGCGCGGCGCCGAGGGTGTGGACAAGCCGCAGTCGCGGGTGCTGCTGGAGAAAGTCCGGGTGCTGGCCTACCTGGAGCAGATCATCGATCGACCGGAAGGCGTCGAAGGCGGCAACGAGCAGCAGCGCCAGTCGCGCACCGCGGTACTGGCGATTCCGGAAACCGACACCACCAAGCTGATGCTCGGCGCCAGCCTGGGCGAGCTGCGCCTGGCGCTGCACGGCCAGAGCGAGGACCAGGGCGAGGACGCGGCGGCGAGCGAAGCCCTGGCTGCCGCGCCGTCGGCGGCGGCGCTGACGCCGAACGGCGGCTCCGCGGTGGCGGCCCTGGCAGTGGCCGACAAGACAAAGACCGCCGCGACCAAGCCCCGGCCGGAAAAGGTCATCACCTCCGAGGAACTGGCGCGCATCAAGCCGCCGCCCGGGGCGGTGGTGCCGACGACACGCGTCGAGATCTTCCGTGGCGGTGAGCGCAGTTCGGTTGTGGCGAAGTAATTGGGACGCTAAGGGACATCAAGTCATGAACGTGACGATCGGCAGTGGAATGAAGATGAAGTGTCTGGGAGCCCTGGCGGTGGCGCTGGTCGCGGCCACCGGCGTCTCGACGGCGCAGCAGGCGCCGACCGTGGCCAGCGCAACGCCGGCGGCGCCGGTGGTGATGGTCGAGCAGGGCACGCAGAAGCTGCTGCGGTCCGATACCGATGTGACGCGCGTGGCGATCGGCAGTCCGACGGTGGCGGACATCAGCCTCGTCAACAAGCGTGATCTGCTGGTCACCGGCAAGGCGATCGGCATCACCAGCCTGATGGTTTGGGTCAAGGGCAAGCAGGATCCGCGGCGCTACACGCTGCGCATCCAGCTGGTCACCGATCCGCTGAAGGCGGCCAAGCCTGATCCGGAGCTCAGCGCAGCGACCGTCGATCCGGGCCGCGGCGTCGACGGCCAGTTGCCCAACCTGCTCGCGCATCGCCGCGCCGTGCTGGGCGCTGCCGGACAGAAGGACGGCGTGATCACCGACCGCAGCGGCGTCGATCTGGAAAACCAGGTGCTCACCGAGGTCAGGATTGCCGAGGTTTCGCGCACCACGCTGCAGCGCTACGGCATCAATGTCGCGGTCAGCAATCCGAAGTCCTCGCAGACCTCCGGCAGCTTCAACGCGCCGGGGACCACCGGCGGCGTCGACTACGCGCCCGATGCGGCGGGTCTGGCCGGCAGCCTCGCCAGTTCGCTTGCGGACGCGTTCAGCATCGTCGTCTTCGACGCCAGCAAGAACATCACCGCCCTGCTGAACATCCTGGAGGGCAAGGGCCTGTCGCGCACCCTGGCGCAGCCGAGCCTGGTGGCGACCAGCGGCCAGACCGCCAGCTATCTGGCCGGCGGCGAATTCCCGGTGCCGGTCAGCCAGGGCGGCGGCGGTGGCAGCAACTCGGCGATCACCGTCGAGTACAAGGAATTCGGTGTGCGGCTGGCGTTGACGCCGACGGTGCTCGCGCGCAATCGCATCGCCCTGAAGGTGGCGCCGGAAGTCAGCAACCTCGACTTCTCGGCCGGTATCCAGATCGGTGGTGTCGCGGTGCCGGCACTGACGGTGCGCCGCACCGACACGGCGATCGAGCTGGGCGACGGCGAGAGCTTCGTGATCTCGGGCTTGATCAGCAGCGACCTGACCGACAACGTCAACAAGGTGCCGTGGCTCGGCGATATCCCGGTAATCGGCGCGTTCTTCAAGTCGACCTCGCTGGACCGAACCGACAAGGAACTGATCATGGTGGTGACGCCGCATCTGGTGAAGCCGCTGGCCAAGGGTGTGCCGCTGCCGAAGCTGCCGGGCGATCAATACGCCGGCACGCCGAGCATCACCCGCAACATTCTGCTGGAGCGCGGCAACTTCGAATCCGGATTCAGCCGCTGAGGAGAGGCGGCGTCGTAGAATCGCCGTCGAAGCCCTCAGTGGAAAAAAGACAATGAAAACGCAGGCCGTCGTCGTCGCCGATGATCCCGTCTACCTCAGCTGGCTGGAGAACGCCGCCGGCAACGGTGCGGAGTTCTCGCTGCTGCGCCCGCTCGATCCGGAAGACCTGATCGAGCGGGTCCAGCTGATGGGGCGGGTCGACGCGGTCTTCTTCCAGTTCGAGCGCTCGAATCTGGAGGCGCGCCTGACGATGATGGAGCGCTTTGTCGAGCGCATGCCGGACGTCGCGATCGCCGGGCTGGGCGCCGACAGCAACCCGGATATCGTGCTGGCGGCGATGCGTGCCGGCGCTCGCGACTTCTTCGTGCTGCGCCGTGACGAGACCGACGTTGCCGCCCTGCTGTCGAAGCTGCTGCGGCGCAATACGCAGACTGGCCCGCGGGCGGCGCAAAAGCAGGGCAGGCTGTTTGGCGTGTTTGCCAGCCAGCCATCCGACGCCATCGCGTTTGTGGCAGAGCATCTGGCCCTGGCCTGCATGGCGCAGTTGCCCAAGAGCGAGTCGACGCTGCTGCTCGATGTCGCCACGCCGCCCGGCGCCGCCGCGGTATTCCTCAACATCAGCCAGTCGTACAGTGTGCTGGACGCGATCAACGACGTGTATCGCTGCGACCAGACGCTGATCGACACCGCCTTCTCTCGCCACTCCAGCGGCCTGTACGTGCTGAGCCTGCCGGAAGATCTGACCGGCCGGCCGCAGTTCAACTACGAGGACTTCCTCAAGCTGCTGCAGGTGCTGCGCGGCCTGTTCGGCTGCATCGTCATCGCCTTCGACGGCCATCTGCCGAGCAGCAGCCTTGCCGGCATCCTGACGCAGGCGGAGCGCAGCCTGTTGCTGTCCGATCAGTCGATCGTCAAGTCGCGTCACAACAAATATCTGCTGCGCGCCTTGCGCCTGGAAGACTGCCCGCTCGATCGCACCGCGCTGGTGGTGGATAACTATCGCCGCCGCGTCGGTCTGGAACCGGAAAATCTGGCGGAGATTCTCGACCTGCCGCTGTATGCGCGGCTGTCGGCCAGCCCTGGCCACGGCCGGGCTCAGGCAATGAACGCCGGCGAGCCGATGTTCACGATGGCGCCCAAGGAGCCGTTCTGCGCCGACATCCGCGCGCTGGCTGGCGCCTTGCTGGGCGGCCAGCAGAAGATCGAAGCGCCGAAGGGCAGCGCGCTGTCGCGCCTGTTCGGCTAGGGCCCGGGGCGAGATCGCGCGCATGAGCACCACGCCAGACGCCCAGATCGCCCGGTTCCGGCTGTCCGATCAGTACCTGCAGATCAAGAACAGCTTTCATCGCTATCTCATCCAGCAGATCGACGAGCGCAATCTCGATATAGACCGCTGGTCGGCGGAACAGATCGATCGTTTCGTGCTCGAACAGATCCGCCGTTACGTCGTCGACCAGCGGCTGCCGATCAATCAGCGCGAGTCCGAGGCGCTGGCGCGCGATGCCCGCGACGAGCTGATGGGGTACGGCCCGATCCAGGGCCTCATCGACGACGACACCGTCAACGACATCGTCGTCAACGGCCCCAACAAGGTCTTTGTCGAGCGCGCCGGCCGCCTTTACGGCGTACCGGTACGCTTCTTCAACGACGCGCATGTGATCCGTGTGATCCAGCGCATCCTGGCGCCGATCGGCCGACGCGTCGACGAATCGACGCCGATGGTCGATGCCCGTTTGCCGGATGGTTCACGCGTCAACGCCATCATCCCGCCGATCGCGCTGGACGGCCCCTGCATCTCGATCCGCAAGTTCCGCAAGTCGCCGCTGACCGCCAATGATCTGCTGCGCTTCGGCACCATCAGCCCGGCGCAGCTGGACTACCTGAAGCATCGCGTCGAGCACCGCGCCAACATGATCGTGGTGGGCGGCACGGGTTCCGGCAAGACCACCTTCCTCAACCTGGTGTCGAACTGGATTCCGGAAGGCGAGCGTGTGGTGACCGTCGAGGACGCCGCTGAATTGCGCTTCGAGCACGGCCACGTCGTGCGCCTCGAAACCCGGCCGCCGAATCTCGAAGGCCAGCGTGCGGTGACGGCGCGTGATCTGGTGCGCAATGCACTGCGCATGCGCCCGGACCGCATTGTCGTCGGCGAGGTCCGCGGCGACGAAGTGCTGGACATGCTGCAGGCCATGAATACCGGCCACGACGGCTCGATGACGACGCTGCACGCCAACTCCAGCCGCGAGGCGATCCAGCGCCTGGAAATGCTGGCAGGGTTCGCCGGCTACACCGGCAGCGCCGAAGCCTTCCGCGCGCAGATTGGCGCGGCCATTCAGCTACTGGTTCAAGTCAGCCGCCTGAAGGGCGGCGAGCGGCGCGTGATGTCGATAACCGAAGTGCAGGGTCTGGACGGGACGGCGTTGAAGATGCGCGATGTGTTCCGTTACGACGTGGAACGTGGTGAGCATCTGGATCTGCGGGGAAGCGTGCAATGAGCCTGGTAATCGTGCTTTTGGTGGCCTTGCTGCTGGTCGGCGGCGCCGCAGTGCTGTTCATCCGCGCCAGCGAGCGCGAGCGGCAGGAGGACGTCAACCTGCGGCTGCGGGTGCTCGGCAACGGGCAGGACGAAGCGGCCCTGGTGCTGGCGCAGATCAATGCGCAAAACCAGATACAGAATCCGCTGCTGCGCTGGTTTTGCCACCTGATCTGGCGCACGGGTGTCGAACTGTCGCCGGGCGCGGTGCTGCGGATCCTGATCGGCATCGCGCTGTTCATCCCCCTGGCGCTGATGCTGGTCGGTGTCGCCCGCGGATTGGCGGTGGTGGCGATCGGACTGGCGATCGGCTGGTTTGTGTTGATGCAGCGCGCGGTGCAGCGCCGGCGCAAGATCATGGAGCAGCTGCCATCGTTTCTGGAAAGCGCGATCCGCGTGCTGGCGGCAGGCAACACCCTGGAGGAAGCACTGGGCGCTGCTGCACGCGAAGCGCCGGAACCTATCAAGCCGCTGTTCGTCAGCGTCGGCCGCCAGGTGCGGCTGGGCGCACCGATCGAGAGTGTGCTGATGCAGATGGCGGAGATTCACCAGATCGCTGATCTCAAGATCATGGCGCTGGCTGCCTCGATCAACCGCAAGTTCGGCGGCAGTCTGCGCAATGTCTTCCGCAGCCTGATCGCCGCCGTCCGGCAGCGCGAGAACGCGGCGCGGGAGCTGCGCGCGTTGACCGCCGAAACCCGCTTTTCTGCGGTCGTGCTGGCGGTCATCCCGCTGCTGCTGATGGCGTACATCATCTGGATGAATCCGGGCTATTACACGCAGATGTGGGCGGAGACCAGCGGCAAGATCATGCTGGCCGGGTCGGTCGGCATGCAGGCGCTCGGCATGCTGGTGATCTACCGCATGATGAAGTCGACCGGAGTCTAGGCGATGTCTCCCACCACCTTTGCGATGATCGTCAGCGCCGCCATCCTGGTCTGTGCGCTGGCCCTGGGGGCGCTGATCTTTGTTCTGCTGCGGGTGCGGCAGGAATCACAGATCCGCAATCGCCTCGATCCGGTGGCGCCGGGCGCCGCGAGTGCCGATTTCGAAGTGGCACCGCCGCCGTTGATGGCGGGCGTCGCCCGCAGCGGCAAGGCCATCGAGAAGATGGTCGATACCGAAGGCGAGAGCAGCAGGCTGATGCAGCAGGCCGGCTGGCGCAGCGCGCAGGCCCGGCTCGGCTGGTATCTGTTCCAGGGCGGCTTGCCGCTGGCAATTTTTGCAGGCGTCGCCGCGTTCTTCGTGTTCAGCGAGTCGCCCCAGAAGCTGCTGTTCGGCATGCTCCTGGTGATAGTGGCGGCCATTCTGAGTTTTCTGGCACCGCGCTGGATCCTGCGTTCGCGCGCGGCGGCGCGGCGCAAGCTCATCAGCCGCGAGGTGCCGCTGTTCGTGCACCTGCTGGTGCTCCTGTTCGAATCCGGCTTGTCGACTCGCCAGGCGCTGGCCAGCATCGTTCGCGAAGGCGGCGGCGTGCTGCCGGAGCTGGGCCGCGAGCTGGAGCTGGCGATCCGCCAGATCGAGGCCGGCGCCGAGACCGGTGAAACCCTGAAGGCGCTCGACGACTTGCTGGAGGTTGCCGACCTCAGCACCGTGCTGGGCCTGTTGCGCCAGGTCGATCGCTACGGCGGCGAGCTGCGCGAGCCGCTGCTGGAGACGCTGAAGGTCATCGAGGAGCGTCGCGGTTACGAGATTCGCGAGCAGGTCAATCTGCTGTCGGGCCGCATGACCTTGGTGATGGTGTTGTTCTTCTTCCCGGCCTTGCTGATCTTTGTTGCCGGCCCGGCGTTCCTCGGCATTATCCGTGCGCTGGGCAATGTCAATGGCGGGTAGACATTCAGCGCCGCTGAGCCGCTCGATCGCAGCGCTGCTGATGACGGCGCTGCTGTCCGCCTGCGCCGGCCCGTCCGTGCGCAGCGACAAGGCGGTTGCCGGCCAGCTGGCGACGACGGACCGCGCGGTCTATCTGGATCTGATCCGCAAGATGCTCGACCAGCAGCAGTATTACGCCGCGCTGGCCCACATCCAGCAGCAGCAGGCGGCCGGCCAGAACAACGACGATCTTCGCTATCTCGAAGCCGAGGCGCGTCGCCAGCTCGGGCAGTTCACCGCCGCCGACACCTTGTATCGCAGCCTGCTGCGCAGCCCGCGCGCGGCGGATGCCTATCATGGGCTGGGCCTGCTGTATGCGCCGCGCAATCTTGGCGCCGCGATCGCCAACCTGCGCGAGGCCACCCGCCGCGCCCCGGCCGATGCCTCGGCGCGCAACGATCTCGGCTATGCCTTGCTCCAGGCGCGTCGCTTCAGCGAGGCCAGGCTGGAGCTGGCGACCGCCGTTGAGCTGGACCCCGGCAGCGAGAAGGCACGCAACAATCTACTTCTGCTGCTGATGGTGCTGCGCGACGAGGCCACCGTGCAGCGCCTGATCCAGCAATCCGCGGTGCCGGCCGATACCGTCGCGCGCCTGCGCCGCGACGCGCTGGCCTTGCGCTCGCCGCCGCCTGCCGCCGCACCTTCTTCCAGTTCGCCGTCCCCCAAGCAGCCTGCACCGGCTGCAGGAGTAAAGAAGTCATGAAATCCACCCTCCATGCCGCGTTCATCGCCGCTACCGCCTGCCTGCTGACCGGCGCTGCGGCGCAGGCCGCCGATCCGGCCCCGCTCGGCACCGATACACGCGCCTGGCTCGACCTGCAGAAATCGCCGGCGGCGCAGGCCAGCGAATCACGGCCGGTCCCCGGTGAGGTCGCCGAGCGCACGTATCAGCGCTACGTGAAGAGCTTCGATTATCCGATCCCGGAGCAGTTCAAGCGCGAAAGCTTCAAGAGCAGCGGCGGCGGTGGCGGCAGCCAATGAGGCCGATGCCGTCGCCCGGTCTGCTGCCCTGCGGCGACCGCAGCGGTTCGGGAACCCGATGAATGCAGGCACCAGATGCAGGGAAGCTCTGGTCACGACGTGGGCTGACGCTCGGTGTGCTGCTGCTGCAAAGCCTCGCACTGGCACTGATCGGCGGCGGCTGCCTGCGCCACGCGCACCTCACGCAGGCGGCGCTGGATCGGGCGTTCATCGACAGCCATCTCGGTGAGCAACTCGCCGCGCTGGTCTCCCGACCGCACGACGGCGCCGCCGTGCAGGCGGCGGTCGAGACCCTGGTCGATCCGCGCAACCTCGCCGGCTATGGCCTGCGCAGCCTTGCGGTTTTCGATGCCGATGGGCAGCTACTGATCAGCCGGGGTCTGTATGCGAACTGGGGACTCAATGGCGGCTTCGGCCGCTCGATCGAGTCAGCGCTGTACCGCCTGACGGGGACCCCTGGCAGATTGCTGATCCGTGCCGGCAGCGGCAAGGTTATCGGCTCGGCGAGCTACAGCTTCGAAGTCGCCGCTGTGCGCGCGGCGCGCGACGACGACATCCGCCGCCTGCATCGCGCCGGGCGGGCGATCCTGATGCTGGCGCTCCTGGCGCTGCCCATCGGCCTGCTGCTGCAGCGGCGCAGGCGCAGCAACGACATTGACTGGCGACGTCGTGCCAATCCGCAGCGCGATGCGCAAGCTGCGGACCTCATCGACACGCCCTCGGCCTTGCCGCAGCTGCATGCGCGCGCCGGCGCCGCGCTGGACGCCATGGGCTATGGATTCGTCACCGCCGATCGCGAGGGCCGCGTCCGCCATATCAATGCCACCGCCGAACGGCTGTCCGGCTGGACACATGCCGCGGCCAGGGGGCGGATGGTCTACTCGATCATCCACATCGTCCTCGAGAACGGCGAGCCGATGCCCAATGCCGCCGAACTTGCGCTGCAATCAGGCAGCGAGGCGCCGCCGCAGCAGGGCTGGCTGCGCGCGCGCGACGGCGCGCGGACACCGGTGGAACTGGTCACCAGCGTGATGCGCAACAGTGAGCACGCAATCGACGGCGTGGTGATGCTGTGCCGCGATGTTACCCAGCACGTCAGCGAGATCGCCCATCTCAAGCGTGAGACGCGCTTGTCGCAGGCGGTGGTCGATCATCTCGAAGAAGGCGTGCTGATGACCGATCCGTCCGGCGTCGTGCGCTTCGCCAATGCGCGTGCCGAGCGCATGTTCGGTTACGCGCGCGACGAGCTGCAGGGTTTCACCGTCACCAAGCTGATGCCGGTGCCGTTTCTCAACACGCCGGGCATCCGCATCACCGACTACATCGCCGGCAGTGCGCAGAACCCGCAGCGCAGCGCGCCGCTGCCGAAGATCGTCGGCTGGCGCAAGGACGCCACCACGTTCCCGGTCGAACTGTGGGTACAGCCGCTGCACGTCGAGCAGTCATCCGGCCTGGTCGTCATCATCCGCGACATCAGCGAGCGCCTGCGCGGCGAGAACCTGGCGAGCCGTCTCGGTCGCCTGCTCGATGCCGCAGTCGAGGAGGTGTACATCTTCGACGCGCAATCGCTGATGTTGCTCGAGGTCAACCGCGGCGCGCGGCGCAACCTGGGCTATCGCCATGAGGCGCTGCTGCGGATGACGCCGCTCGATATCAGCGAGGCCCTGGAGCCGGGCGTGTTCCGCAACTATCTGCTGCAGCTGCGCGGCGGCGACCAGGACCACGTCGTCTATCGCAGCCGGCATCGCCGCGCCGACGGCAGCACTTATCCGGTAGAGGTGCGGCTCAATTTCTCGCGTGACGAAGAGCCGCCGGTGTTCATGGCGATCGCCGTGGATATCAGCGAGCGCATCGCCGCGGAGGAGAAACTCCAGCATCTGGCCCACTACGATGCGCTGACCGGCCTGCCCAACCGGGCCATGCTGCAGGACCGCCTGCAGCAGAGCTGGCTGACGGCGCAGCGCAGCGCGCGCCTGCTCGGCGTGCTGTTTCTCGATCTCGACCGCTTCAAGGAGATCAACGACACGCACGGCCATGAAGTCGGCGATCTGGTGCTGCGCGCCGTTGCCGACCGGCTGCGCTCGACGATGCGTCCCTCCGATACGGTCGCGCGGCTGGCCGGTGACGAGTTCGTCATTCTCGCCGCCGGCCTGCGCGGGGTCGAAGATGCGGCACGTCTTGCGCAAAAGCTGCTCGACCGCTTTGCGCATCCGCTCGACATCCCGGGGCATCACCTGATCTGCCGGCCGAGCATCGGCGTGACGCTGTATCCGCTCGACGACGCCGAGCCCGACGGCCTGATGCGCCATGCCGACGAGGCCATGTACGACGCCAAGCAGGCCGGCCGCGGCTGCTATCGCGTCTTCACCACCGAGATCGACGACGACCGCCGCCGCCGCCTCGATCTCGAGCGCGAGATGCACGCGGCGGTGGCGCTCAACCAGCTGCATCTGATCATGTCGCCGGTGATGGACCTCGACAGCGGCGCGGTGGTCGCCGTGCTCGCGCATTTGTACTGGCAGCATCCGCGCTTCGGCCGCATCGAGCATGACGAACTGCTGCGCGCGGCGGCGCGTGCCGGCCTGATCGGCGATCTGGAACTCTGGCAGATCACGCATGCCTGCGAACATCATCTCGCCGCGGGTCACCATGGCCTGCCGCAGCTGCCGTTCATCATCGAAGTGTCCGGCTGGCAGTTGCGCGGCGGCGAATTCCCGGCGTATCTGGGCGAGCTGCTGACGCGGTATCAGGTCGACAGCGCGCGCCTGATCCTGGCGCTCAACGCCGACGGCCTGGCCGACGCGCAGATCCTGCATCCCACCGCCGCCCAGCTGTTGCGTCGCGGCGTGCGTCTGGCCCTGCGCGACTTCAACCTGCCGCTGCCCTCGCTGGAGAGTCCGCCGGTCGCGCTGCTGCTGGCAACGATGGACAGCGACGAGGCGCAGATCGGCGCCGCTCGCACCGCCGCGCAGGAGGCCGGACTGCCGCTGATCGCTGCCAATGTGCAGAGCGCCTTGCAGAAGAACCGCTGGACGGCCGCCGGCGTGCACCGTCTGGCCGGCCATGCCGTGCAGCCGGCGATGGATGCGCGGCAAGCGATCAGCTGGCTCGAAGGCCGCGCCGTCGATCCGATCTGAGCGGCGTGCATCGGGCTCAGCTTTCGAGCCTGCCGCCGGGCGATACTTCGCCTCCATGACCGATGCACCCGTCGTTTTTTCCGATCTGCCGGACGTCGCTGCCGACGCCGTATTCGCCGCGCTGGCCGGCGCCGCGCCGCCGCAGCTGGTCTGCGCCAGCAGCCGTCAGGCGCAGGCCCTGCACGCGGCCTATGCGCGCTGGCAGCAGCAAGCCGGCAGCGTGGTGTGGGAGACGCCTGCCATCGTCGGCTTCGAGGTCTTCGTCCAGCTGCTCGACGACTCGCGCCGCGCGCAGGCGGCCTTGCGGCGCGCGCCGCTGCCGGAGCGGCTGAGCGAGGTCGAGTCGCGACTGCTGTGGCGGCTGGCCATCAGCCAGAGCGACGGCCCGCCGCTGCTGCGCGAAGCCGAGGCCGCACAGCTTGCTGCCGAAGCCTGGCGGCTGGCGCACGAGTACCGCCTGTCCTTGCCGTTCGACGCGCAAGGCCAGGCCGACATCGAAAGCTTCAATGGCTGGGCGCGCCGCTATCGCGAGCGCCTCTTGCGACTCGACGCGGTCGATGCCCAGCAGAACGAGCAGGCCTTGCTCGATGCCCTGCGCACGGCGCAGCTGGAGGCTCCCGCGCACTGCGTGTTCTGCGGCTTTGTCGACGCCACGCCGCGGCTGAGCGACTGGCTGCAGGCGCTGGCGGCCCGCGGTACGCAGCTGCAACGGCTCGCGGACGTCGCGCAGCCGCAGCCCGCGCGGCCGCAGCTGCAGATCGCGGCCGATGACGAGCAGGAATTGCGGGCCGCCGCGCAGTGGGCGCGGCAGTACGTCGAGGCGCGGCCGGATGCGCGGATCGGCGTGATCGTCGCCGACCTCGGCGCGCGGCGTCCTGCCGTGCAGCGGATCTTCGACGAGCAGTTGTGCCCGGAGCTGGATGCGGTGGACGCGCACGCACTGCCGCGCCCCTACAACCTCACGCTGGGCGTGCCGCTGGCACAGCTGGAGATCGTGCAGACGGCGCTGCGCCTGCTGCAGTGGCTGGCCGGCGGGCTCGATGCCGCCGCGGCAACGGCGCTGCTGAATTCGCCGTACTGGGGCGCCGACGAGGCGATGCGTCTGCAACGCGCCACGCTCGATGCCGAGCTGCGCCGCGCCGGCGCCCAGCGCGTCGATCCTGCCGTCTGCGCGGACCTGGCCGCGCCGGCGCTGCGTGCCGCCCTGCAGGCCTTGAGCGCTTTCGCGGTGCGGCGCCGGCAGACGCCGGACCAATGGAACGAGACCTTGACGCAGTTCCTCGATGCCGCGCAGTGGCCGGGGCCGCGTCCGCTGGACAGCGAGGAATTCCAGGCGCTGGCGCGCTGGCGCGAGCTGCTCGGCGAGTTCGCCCGGCTGGGCCGCGTGCTGGGGCGAGTACCGCTGTCGGCGGCGGTCGCGCAGCTGCGTGACCTGGCCGCCGACGCGGTGTTCCAGCCGCAGTCGGCCCCGACGCCGATTCAGGTGATGGGCCTGCTCGAAGCGCAGGGTCTGCACTTCGATGCGCTCTGGGTCGCCGGACTCGATGACGAGCACTTCCCGGCGCCGAGCCGGCCGCAGCCGTTCATCCCCCATGCGCTGCAGCGCCAGCACGGATTGCCGCATGCCACCGCCGCGCGCGAGCTGGCGTACGCGCAGGCGCAGCTGGCGGGCTGGCGCGCTGCCAGCAGCGAGCTGCGCCTGAGCTATGCACTGGGCAGCGAGGAGCGCAGCCGCGCCGCCAGTCCCTTGCTGGCGAGCTGGCTCGACGATGCCCGCCGACTCGACGGCGATGCCTGGCCGCAGCACTGGCAGCGCAGCTTCGACAGCCGCGCCATCGAGATGCTCGACGATGCGCAGGCGCCGCCGCCGGACGCGCAGGCGGTGCTGCCTGGTGGCACGCGCGTGCTCGGCGAGCAGGCGCGCTGTCCGTTTCGCGGCTTCGCCGTCACGCGGCTCGGCCTGCGGCCGTTGCCGGCGACCGCGTACGGCCTGCAGGGCTATGACCGCGGCAACCTGGTTCATCGCGTGCTGGAACGCCTGTGGCGGCGATGGCAGGAGCAGGCCCGCTTGCGCGCCCTGAGCGCCGAGAGCCGTGCGGCGCAGTTGCACGACGCGGTCGAGGCGGAGCTGCAGCGTTTGCAGGCGGAGGCGCCGAAGCGGTTGCCGGCGCAGTTCCGCGAACTGGAAGCGGCGCGACTGCGCGAACTGATCGGCGCCTGGCTGGACGCCGAGCTGCAGCGCCCGCCGTTCCGCGTGCTGGCGATCGAGCAGCACGAGTCGGCCGACGGCGCCGCATCTGTCACCGAATTCGAGGGCCTGCGCTTCAAGCTGCGCCCGGATCGCATCGACGCCAGCGAGGATGGCCAGCGCATCGTGCTCGACTACAAAACCGGCGCGCGGCAGCCACCGCCCTGGGCCGGCGGGCGGCCCGAAGATCCGCAATTGCTGCTGTATGCGCTGGTCGAGCCCGACATCGCCGCGCTGGCATTTGCGCGCATCACTGCCGGCGACGTCGGCCTGCAGGGGCTGGGGCGCGACGACAGCTTTGGTGATGGCATCAGACCGTTCACCGCCGACCCCGGCAGCCGCGATGCCGACAGCTGGACCGCCTTGCTCGGCCGCTGGCGCGGCGAGCTGGCGACGCTGGCCGGCGAGGTGCGACGCGGCTGGGCGGCGGTGCTGCCCAAGCAGCCGCGCGTCAGCTGCCGCGATTGCGGCCTGCACGCGGTCTGCCGCATCCGCGATGAAGTCTCGCTCGATGAAGGCGACGAGGTGGCGGTGTGAGCACGCAGAACATTGCCGACGCCGCCGATCGCGCCGCCGCGCTCGATCCGCGGGCGAGCTGCATCGTCCAGGCCCCCGCCGGCTCGGGCAAGACCGAGCTGCTGACACAGCGTGTGCTGGTGTTGCTGGCGGGCGTCGACGAGCCGGAGGAGATCGTCGCCATCACCTTCACGCGCAAGGCGGCGGCAGAAATGCGTGCGCGCGTGTTCCGGGCGATCGCCGATGCTGCGACGGCCGCCTCCGGCGGCCGGCCTGCGCCCCCCTCGCGCACCGCGGGAGAGGAGGGAACCATCGGCGAAGCCGATGGTGGGGTGAGGGCTGCCGGCCACGACGTCAAGGCGCAGACGCGCCGGCTGGCGCTGGCCGTGCTGCAGCGTTCGCGTGAGCGCGGCTGGGGGCTGGAAGAAAACCCGCAGCGGCTGCGGGTGATGACGATCGACGCGCTGTGCATGCAGATCAGCCAGCAGATGCCGGTGACGGCCGGCTTCGGCGGCCGCGTGCAGATCGCCGACCAGCCGCAGGAGCTGTACCGCGAGGCGGCGCGCGCCACGCTGGATGCGCTGGAGACCGACAGCGACCACCGCGAGGCGATCGCACGCGTGCTGCGTCACTTCGACAATCGCAGCGGCCTGCTCGAACAGCAGCTGATGGGTCTGCTGGCGCGACGCGACCAATGGCTGCGTTTCGTCACCGCCAGCGGCCGCGCCGCGCGCGAGGAGCTGGAAGCGGCCTTGCAGCAGGCGATCACCGAGGCGCTGCAGGCGCTGGAGCAGTGCCTGCCGGCGGACGGCCGCGACATCTGGCTGGCCTCGGCCGCACACGCCTCCTCGCAGCGCTACGAGTCGGCGCCGGACTGGGCGGTACATCGCTTGCGCGACGGACAATGGCCGGACACGCAGGCGGACGCGCTGCCGCGCTGGCTCGCGCTCGCCGAACTGGTACTGACCGCCGACGGCGAGTGGCGCAAGCGGCTCGACAAGAACCTCGGCTTTCCGGCGCCCAAGACCAAGGCCGAGGCCGAGGCGCTGGGTGCGCCGCGCGATGCCCACCAGCAGCTGATCGCAAGGCTCAAGGACGCGCCGGGCCTGCTCGCCGCGCTGCAGGCGCTGCGCCAACTGCCGGCGCCGCGCTACGACGACGCGCAATGGCAGGTCCTGCAAGCCCTGCTCGACGTCATGCGCCTGGCCGCGGCGCAGCTGCACGTGGTGTTCGCGATGCGCGGCGAGGTCGATTTCACCGAGGTGGCGGCGCGCGCCGTGCTGGCGCTCGGCGACGAGGAGGCGCCGACCGAGCTGGGGCTGGCGCTGGACTACCGCATCCGCCATTTGCTGGTCGATGAATTCCAGGACACCTCGCAGACGCAGATCGCGCTGTTGCGCCGGCTCACCGCCGGCTGGCAGCCGGGCGACGGCCGCACGCTGTTCGTCGTCGGCGACCCGATGCAGAGCATCTACCGCTTCCGCGAGGCCGACGTCGGCCTGTTCCTCGATGCACGGCGCCGCGGCATCGGCGCGCTGCAGCTCGACGCCCTGGCGCTGCGCTGCAATTTCCGTTCGGACGCCGGCATCGTCGACTGGGTCAACACCGCCTTCGCGCAGGTGCTGCCGTCGCAGGAGAACATCGGCCGCGGCGCCGTGCCCTACAACCAGGCGGTGGCGACGCGACAGGCTGCCGAGGCGCCGGCAGTGCTCGTGCATCCGCGCTTCGACAACGATGCGCGCGCCGAGGCTGCGCAGGTCGTCGCCCTGGTCGCGGCGGCGCGGCGCGAAGATCCGCAGGGCAGCATCGCCGTGCTGGTACGCAGCCGCACGCATCTGGACGAACTGATGCCGGCACTGCGCGGCGCCGGCCTCAAGTACCGCGCGGTCGATCTGGAAAGCCTGGCCAGCCGGCCGGTGATCGAAGACCTGCGCGCATTGACGCGAGCCCTGCTGCATCCGCTCGACCGCGTTGCCTGGCTGGCGCTGCTGCGCGCGCCGTACTGCGGCTTGCAGCTGGGCGATCTGCTGGCCTTGTCCGGCGGGCTGGGCGCCGATACGCCGCTGCTGCTGGCGCTGCGCGACCCGCAGCGGCTCGATCGCTTGCAGGGACCGGCTCGCGCGCGGCTGATGCGGGCGCTGGAGATCATCGAGGCGACGCTCGCGCAGCAGGGGCGCAAGCCCTTGCGACGCTGGGTGGAGAGCGCCTGGTACGCGCTCGGTGGTCCGGCCGCGCTGCGCGAGCCGCGCGATCTGGGCGATGCGCAACAGTTCTTCGCGGCGCTGGAGGAACTGGCGCCGGGCGCGACGCTCGATGACCTGGACGGACTCGATCTGCATCTGCGCGAGCTGCGGGCCACGCCGGACCCGCTGGCCGACGGCAGCCTGAGCCTGATGACGATCCACAAATCCAAGGGTCTGGAGTTCGACACCGTCATCGTGCCGGGCCTGGGCCGCACCACGCGCAGCGACACGCCGCCGCCGGTGATGTTCTCGCGCGCGGCAGCGGCGTTCCTGCTCGCGCCGGTGCAGCCGCGCGGCGACGAATCCGACCCCAGCTACCGCTATCTGCGCGCGCTGGAAGCCGACAAGCAGGTATTCGAGGATGGGCGTCTGCTCTATGTGGCGGCGACGCGGGCGCGGCGACGCCTGCATCTGATCGGTCATGTCGGCCTGGGCGACGATGGCGCGCCGAAGGCGCCGCCGCCCAGCAGCTTGCTGGCGCGGCTGTGGCCGGCGCTGGCAGCGGCGTTTCGCGACGCGGCGGCCGGCGTGCCGCCGGCCGCGCAAGGCGACGCACCGCTGAACGCTGAGCGTCCGGCGCCGCCGCTGTTGCGGCGCCTGCGCGCCGACTGGCGCACGCCGCCGCGAATGGCGGGGCTGCCGGCCGTGGAGGCGCCGACAACGCGCGGTGCCGGCAAGGCGCCGGCGTTCGACTGGGCGGGCGAGGTGGCGCGGATCGTCGGCGTGGTCTTTCACCGCTGGGCGCAGCGCCTGGCGGCGGAACCGCTGGAACGCTGGAGCCCGGCGCGCCGGCGGGCCCTGCATGAGCAGCTGCCGCGGGAATTGCAGGCGCAGGGCGTGCCGCTGGCACGCAGCGCGGCGGCAGCGGCGCTGGTCGAGCAGGGCATTGCCAGCTTGCTGGACGAGGAGCGCGGCCGCTGGCTGTTCGATCCGGCGCATCGTCAGGCGCGCAGCGAATGGGCGCTGACGGCGGCGCTCGACGGCGTGGCGCAGCGTTATGTGATCGACCGCAGTTTCATCGATGCCGAAGGCACGCGCTGGGTCGTCGATTTCAAGACCAGCCGTCACCAGGGTGGCGATCTGGCCGCCTTCATCGCCACCGAGCGCGAGCGCTACGCGCCGCAACTGCAGAGCTATGCGGCGATTCTGCGTCGCTATGGCGACGAGCCGGTGCGCACGGCGCTGTACCTGCCCTTGCTGGACGTGCCCGGGCTGCGCTGGCAGCCGCTCTGAGGGGCCGCGCCGGCGGTGCTAGCGACTGAATTTGGAGACGAAGCTCCAGACGGCATCGGTATTGACCAGGGTGTCGCTGCCGCCGCTGCTGGCGGCATCGCAGCCGGACGCGCCGAACCAGCAATGCGAGCCGCCATTGACCACGCAGGCGGTGACCGTGACGCCATCACAGTTCTGGTAGCTGCTGCAGGACGTGTCGCCGCCGCTGACGGGCTGGCTGGTGGGGGCGGTGATGTTGTCGCAGCCGTTGACTTCGGCCATGCGCTGCAGCGAGGGCGGCACGAACACCGTATACCAGTTCAGGGGATCGTCGCTGCCATGTAGTTCGAGCAACGATACCGGCGCATCCGGCGTGCAGCGCGCGAAGTCCGAGGTGCGCGGCACGCCGACATCGGGTGTGTCTTGGTTGGTGCCCAAGGCGCCGGACGCGGGCGCCACCGCGGCGACCAGATCCGCGGCTTCGCAGGCCAGGCGGTAGCTCAGATAGCCGCCATTGGACATGCCGGTCGCATAGATGCGGCGATGATCGATGTTGAGATGCTGGTCCAGCTCGTTGACGATCGCCCGGACGAAGGCAACGTCGTCGAGCTTCATCTGGCTGGCGTCGCCGCAGCAGGTGCCGCCGTTCCAGCTGTTGTTGTAACCATTGGGCATCACCAGCACGAAGCCGCCCTGGTCGGACTTCGCCGGCATGCCGGCGGTGGTCACGCAGAAGTTGACGGCGTTGTCGAGATAGCCGTGAAAGCAGAACAGTACCGGCGCCGGCGTGCTGGCCTGGTAGCCGCTGGGAACATGGACCTTGAACTGGCGCGTAAGACCCTGCTGGCCGTCGATGCCGTCGAGTGTCAGATAGGTCTGCTCGGTCAGGCGTCGCGGATAGTCGCCGGGACCCCAGGCTTCCGGCTCGGGTTCGCCGCCACCGCCGCCACCGCCGCCGCCACCACCACCACCTCCTCCTCCTCCTCCGGAACCGGCGTCATCGTCGGCGGAACGGCTGCCGCCGCCGCAGGCGAGCAGCGATGCCAGGACCAGCACCAGAACGGCGCGCAGCAGGGTGATGATTCGCATCCGATTTCCTTCCGGCCGTTTACCGGGACGGTAACGACAGCCGTTATCAGCGTGATGACCAAGCGTTCACGGCGTGCCGTGTTCTCGGCTCGCAAATTCCGCGCTAGGTCGGCGGAATCTAAGCCAGGTGCGGCCGTGCCAGATACTCCTCGGACTGCATTTCAGTCAGCCGCGACAGGGTGCGCTGGATCTCGAAGCGCAGCTTGTCGCCGACGTAAAGCTGCGACAACTCGACATCGGCCGCCAGCAGCAGCTTGACGCCGCGGTCGTAGAACTCGTCGACGAGGTTGATGAAGCGGCGCGCCGCGTCCTCGCGGAACACCGTCAGCTGCGGCACGCGGGACATCAGCACGGTGTGGTGGGTACGGCCGATCTCGATGTAGTCGGCGGCGCCGCGCGGCCCTTCGCAGAGTTCGTCGAAGTCGAACCACGCCACGCCCTCGTGCTCGCGGCGCACGTGGATGACGCGGCCGTTGATCGACAGGTCGCGCTCGATGCCGCTGGCATGCGCGATCTCGACGAACCAGCGCGCCAGGTCCTGCTCGGCGGCTTCGTCGCAGGGGTGGCGGTAGATGTCGACGTGGGTCAGCGTGCGCAGGCGGTAATCGACGCCGCCGTCGACATTGAGCACGCCGACATGGCGCTTGAGCACATCGATGAACGGCAGGAAGTTGGCGCGCTGCAGGCCGTTCTCGTAGAGCCGTTCCGGCGGGATGTTGCTGGTGGCGATCAGTGTGACGCCGAGCTGGAACAGGTTATCGAACAGCCGGCCCAGGATCATCGCGTCGGCGATGTCGGAGACGTAGAACTCGTCAAAGCAGAGCACGCGCACTTCACTGGCGTATTCCTCGGCGACCAGCTTCAGCGGATCACGTTCTTCCGGGTAGCGTTTGCGCCGTTCGTGCACGTCGAGCATGAAGCGATGGAAATGCGTGCGCAGCTTGCGTGCGAATGGCAGCGCGTCGAAGAAGCTGTCCATCAGATAGGTCTTGCCGCGGCCGACGCCGCCCCACATGTAGAGGCCGGTCACCTGCTGGTAGTGCGGCCGGCGGAACCAGCGCTTGGGCGGCGCGGCCACCAGCTCCTGATAGACGCGCTGCAGCGCCTCGATGGCGCGGCGCTGCGAAGCGTCCGCGGTGAAGCCGCCGCTGGCGAGATCGCGCTCGTAGCGGGCCAGCGGGGACAGCGGCAATTCGTGCGTCATGGGAGCGTGGTTTGGCGCCGGGTCAGCGCAGGCTCAGGCCAAACAGCTTGGCCAGATGCGGGTTGAGAAAGAAGCCGCGCGGATCGAGTTCGGCGCGCAGCTTGCGAAAGTCGTCGAAGCGCGGATACAGCGCCTGCAACTCGGTGGCGGTCTTGTCGTGCGCACTGGCCCAGTGCGGGCGACCTTCGACGCGGTCGAACAGCTCGCTGATCGCCGAGAAATAGCCCGAGTGCGCCAGCTCGCTATAGGCGGGCAGGGTGATCGTCGCGCTGTCGCGCTGGTACTGAGGCGACAGCCAGGCATCGTCGGCGCGGACGAAACGGACTTCGATCGGCACGTGAATGCGGAAATCCAGTGCGCGAATCAGCCGTTCGAGATGGCGCAGGGTCTCGACGGCGTGTTCGATCGGTACTGCGTACTCCAGATGCAGGACGCGCGTGATGCGGTCGGTCTGGTAGGCGTCCTCGGCGTTGCGGACGCCGCCGCGAAAGCGGATGCGCGAGGCGACGAAGCTGCCGGCGCGTTCGGCTGCCTGCGGCGAGCGCTGTGCGACACGGCGCGCCGCGCGAATCGTCAGCTGGTCGAAGAAGCGTGCGCGTGCAGCGCGCAGGTTCCATGGGTGCTGCGGCGCCACGCGTGTTTCATCGGCGCTGCGCTGCAGGACCACACCCGCGTAGGGAAACCAGTGCAGCTCGTAGTTGCGATGCTCGCGACGCGTTTCGGTGAGCCGCGCCAGCGTTTCGCCAAAGCTGCTGCGCCGCTGCGCCACCAGCAGGCGGTAGTGATCGACGCATTGCAGCTCGACATGGGAGATCACGCCCAGCGCGCCGAGCGAGACGCGCGCGGCATCAAACCACTGCGCCTGCTGCTCGCGTGACAGCTCGCGCACCGAGCCGTCGGCGAGCACCAGGCGCAGGCCGGTGACCAGACTCGACAGATTGCCGAAGGCCATGCCGCTGCCATGGGTCGCTGTGCTGATCGCGCCGCCGATCGTCGCCTGCGAAAAGGAAGGGCCGACTTCCAGGGCCAGTTCGCGCTCGGCGAGAAGCTCGTACAAGGCTTGCAAAGAGGTGCCGGCGCGGACCCAGACGCGGCGGCGCTGCACGTCGGCGGACTCGATGCCGGTAAAGCGCGCCAGCGACATATGGTTGTCGTCGGTCCAGCACAGCGGTGCCACCGAGGCGCCGCTGCCGATCACGCGCAGCCGCTCGCCCTCGTCGACGGCGCGCACGACCTCGGCCTGGATTTCTTCGAGGCTGCCGGGTTCGGCGCAATGACTCGGCTGGCACTGCAAGGTGCCGGACCAGTTGCGCCAGAGACGCGGTCGCGACTTCATGACAGGGTCACCGTTTCCAGCTCCGCGCGGCGCTCGGCGGCGCTCTCCAGATCCGGCTCGCCACATAGACGCAGGATCGTCGCGCGAGTGTTGTCGCGCAGCGTCAAGGCCGCGTCGCGATCTTCGCCGTCGGCGCTCAGCGGTGCGGCGATGTCGATCTCCAGCGCACTCCAGCGCGGCAGCCGGCGGCCGCCGCCATAGAGCCGGCGCGACCCGCGGATCGCCACCGGCACGACCGGCGTGCGGCAGCGAGCCGCCATCAGGAAGGCGCCCATCTTGAACGGCAGCAGTCCGGGCTGCGGCTTGAAGGTTCCTTCGGCGAACACCGTCAGCGACTCGCCCTGCAGCAGCCTGCGCATCAGGGCGCGCATGGTGCGCGCGCCGGAGCGCGCTTCGCTGCGGTTGACGAAGATCACGCCCATGCGACGCAGGCACAGGCCGATCAGCGGCCAGCGGCCGGCGCCGTCCTGGACCACGAAGCTGTAGCGCCGCGGCAGCACCGCCGTCATGACAATGCCATCGAAGTAGCTGGCGTGATTGCAGACGACGATGGCGGGGCGCGCAGGCAGATGCGCCAGGCCGCGCACGCGCAGCGGCACGCCGATGCACCTCAGCAGCACCCGCACCGCGATGCGGCCAGTCTCGCGCCGCAGCCTCAGCGTCGGACCCGCAATGACGGCAAGGCAGGCGACGGGCACGAACACGGCCAGCACCAAGGTGGCCAGTGGCGCGTAGACCAGATCGAGGAAGCGGCGCATGGGTGACTATTATAGGAAGCTGCTCGCGTTCGCTCTGCCTTCCTTGCTGCGCAGCGATCTTGGAGGCCAGGGCAGGCGGTGCCAAACCACTGATCGGAGCGCCGCCAGCCGCGGCGATTGGCGACGATCAGAACAGGGCGAACTGGGCAGTTGCCCGCGCAATGCATTCGGTTTCGTTCTGATGCGCGGTGACACTGAGGTTGGCGAAGCGTTTGCTGCGTGACACGACCGTTGCGCGCGCCCAGGTGCGTTTGGCGAAGGCGGGGCCCAAGAACTCGATATTGAAGCTGAAGATCCGCGCTTGCCGGGACTCGCCCGCCAGCTGGAGTTCCTGCAACGCGCCGACCTGCAGCAAGCGGGCGACGGCGCCGCCATGCAGGATGCCGAGCTTCTCGTTTCCGACGATGTGGTCCTGGAGTGCCATCTGCACCTGCCGCCGGCCCTCATCGCGCTCCGAGCCGATGTCCATCATCTGTTCGTATGCGGCCGCTGGCGCGCCGGACCTTGCGTCGGGCAAGAATGCGGAACGGCCATCCAATGCCTCCCTGATGACGTCCTCGCCCGGCCTGGCGATGAAGACAGCGACGTGCCGGACGCGGCCGCAATGATCGATTGGCGGTCTGCTTCGTAAACCGATGCGCGGACAAAGGCGAGATTCGCGTCGAAATGAAAGCACTCCGCGACACAGCGGGCACCGGCACGAGTTGGCGCCGGAAGCAGGAAGTCTGTTCGCAGGTCGAGGGTGGCTGCTCTTCTGGGCGCCTTTGCAGCGTAGGAACCACCGAGCCGCAGGGCGCATCGATCAGGGTGGTGATCGCGCCCGGGTGCAGTCCTTCGTCGGGCCTCGCCAGCCGGCCAGAAAAAGGCAGATCGATGCTCAGTCGACCCGCCTTGCAGTCGACGATCCGAATGCCCAGATGGACATGATGCGGAATCACGTCGACATAAAACTTTTGTAACTCGTGCAGAGACAAATCTGCGACCGTGGTCACGTTGCAAGATTCTCCTCGGCTCGCGTCATTTCGGACGGCCATCAGGCAGTCGGGGCAGCGATGGCAGCGCAGTATAAGCGCCGCCAGTTTTCGGCTCGCCGGCAAGCCCGCCTTGCGACAAGGGCGCTGCGCGGCAGTCGCACCGATGGAACCGGTCGTGGGCTCGGGCTCGGGCCGCGTGCGCCGCCGTTCACGATTGTCGAGAGGTCAGGCAGGCCGACCGCGGGCAGAACGCGCGAGGCGATGGCCGAGCCCAACGCGACGTGGGCGCCACATTTGCCGTCGGAGATGCAAGGATCGAAGCGGCCAAGCCAACCCGCGCACGCGGCCGCGGCATGGGCGCAAGCCCGTGGGTCTGCGGTCTAGGCGTGCTGAGAGCGACTATCGAACCCGATTGCTGGCAGCTGAGTGGCCGGCAATCTGCTGCGGTTCATAGTGGGAAAAGGTGGCTCCGCGACCTGGACTCGAACCAGGGACCCAGTGATTAACAGTCACTTGCTCTACCGACTGAGCTATCGCGGAAGCGTCGGGGCGTGAATTCTAGTCAGGCGACCGTGGGCTTGCAATGGTTGTCGGCGAATTTTTTTCGGCGTCGCCGGCTGCGGTTTCGGCGTCGGCGGTCCAGGTCTCTTGCCGGGCTTCGCTGAGCACCCAGTCGCGGAATGCGACGATCGTCGGCTGACGCTGCGACTCTTCGTTATGCAGCAGGTAATAGCCGGCGCCGCCCGGCAACTTGAGCGGGAACGGCGTGACCAGGCGGCCTTCGGCCATTTCCGTGGATGCCAGTGCGGGCATGCCGAGGAACACGCCGAGGCCGTCCTCGGCGGCCTGCATCGCCAGCGTGACGTGGTTGAAGGTCGGGCCGCGGCGGGTATCGATGCCGCGCACGCCCGCCGCTTTCAGCCATGAATTCCAGTTGGGCCGATTGGTGTCCATCGAGCCATTGTCGCTCTCGTAATGGAGCAGGGTGTGATAGCGAAGGTCATCCGGCGTGCGTAGCGGATGCTCGCCCTGCAACAGCCGCGGACTGCACATCGGCAGCGTGAAGGTATCGAACAACTTGTGGACGATGTAGCCGGGGTAGTCGCCATCGCCCAGGCGGAAGGCGATGTCGGCGTCTTCGAGGAGATTGTCGACCTGTCCGGTGGTGCTGCGGTCGAAGTCGCGGCGGGTCTGGCGGGCGGCGATGCGCAGATCGATTTCCGGGTACAGGTCACGGAACTTGGACAGCCGCGGAATCAGCCATTTCGTAGCCAGCGCCGGCGGCGAGCTGACCATCACGCGGCCGGCGCGCGCCAGTTGCTGGGCACTGTTGACGGCATCGGCCATGAGCCCGAATGCGGCGGTGAGCTTGGGCAGGCAGGCTTCGGCCGCCGGCGTCAGCGTCAGCCGGCGCGGCTGCCGCTTGAACAGCTCGATGCCGAGGTGTTCTTCCAGCGCCTTGATCTGGTGGCTGACAGCGGCCGGTGTGACGTGCAGTTCCTTGGCGGCTTTGAAGACACTGCAGTGGCGGGCGGCCGCCTCGAAGGCGCGTAGCGAGTTGAGCGGGGGGAGGCGCATCGCGGTAGTTTAGTTTTTCTAAGTTGTCTCTGCAGAAAAAATCACTTGTTGCGATGCAGCATCAGCAGTTTAATACACCCATCGAGAGCGAAACACAGGGTTCCTCTCCAACGATCTCCTCCAGATCCCGCACATGGGGTCTCTTAAGGCCACCGCCCAACGGTGGCCTTTTTTTATGGCCGGAGCCAGGGGCTTGCGTCGTGCCGGCTGTCAGCCATTGACGGACGGGGGTGGGTCTGCGAGGCCGGCATTTTGCCGTCATCTGACGGACTTGGCGAACTTTTCACCGCGGCCGGCCCGACTTTGCGGCCGGCGCGCTCGTATAATCCGCAACCTTTTCAGCCAAGAGCTGGATATTTCGATGGAAGCACATCAGTTACGCAATGAGGTGACGGCTCTGCAGACGCGTTTCGACGCGCTGCGGGGCTATCTTTGACTACGACGTCAAGAAGGATCGACTGGTCGAGGTCAATGCCGAGCTGGAAACCAGCGAGGTCTGGAACAAACCCGAGTACGCACAGAACCTGGGCCGCGAGCGCGCCCGGCTGGAGGACCTGATCGGTCCGCTGGATCGTGCCGAGACGGGCCTGAAGGATGCGCTCGATCTGCTCGAACTCGCCGAAATGGAAGGCGATCAGGGCATCGTCGATGAGGTCGCGCGCGATCTGGCCAAGCTTGAAGCGGTCGCCGCCGACATGGAATTCAAGCGCATGTTCAGCGGCGAACTCGACGCCAACAATGCGTACCTCGATGTGCAGGCCGGCTCCGGCGGCACCGAGGCGCAGGACTGGGCCGAGATGCTGCTGCGCATGTACATGCGCTGGGCCGAAGGCAAGGGTTTCAAGGTCGAGCTGATGGAGCGCTCCGACGGTGAAGTCGCGGGCATCAAGTCGGCGACGATCTATATCGAAGGCTCGTACGCCTACGGCTGGCTGCGCACCGAGACCGGCGTGCACCGCCTGGTGCGCAAGTCGCCGTTCGATTCCGGCAACCGTCGCCATACCTCGTTCTCCGGCATCTTCGTGTCGCCGGAAGTCGACGACAACATCGCGATCGAGATCAATCCAGCCGATCTGGAAGTGGCGACTTATCGCTCCTCCGGAGCGGGTGGCCAGCACGTCAACAAGACCGAGTCGGCCATCCGCATCAAGCACGTGCCGAGCGGCATCGTCGTCGCCTGCCAGACCGAGCGCAGCCAGCACGCCAACCGCGACCGCGCGATGAAGATGCTGAAGGCTCGCCTCTATGAGGCCGAGATCCAGAAACGCAATGCGCAGAAGCAGGCGCTGGAAGATTCCAAGAGCGACATCGAGTGGGGCAGCCAGATCCGCAGCTATGTGCTCGACCAGTCGCGGATCAAGGATCTGCGCACGGGCGTCGAGATTGCGGATACGCAGAAGGTGCTGGATGGCCATCTCGACCCGTACATCGAAGCCAGTTTGAAGCAGGGGCTGTAAGCCAATGAGCGACAAGCAGAATCCCGCGGCGCCGGAGACGGCGGCGGTCGACGAAAATTACGTGATCGCAGCACGCCGCGAGAAGCTGGAAAAGCTGCGCGCCAGCGGCAACGCGCACCCCAACACCTTCAAGCGCGACACCACCGCCGACTATCTACACGGTTTCTACGGCGAGCGCGAGGCGACCTCGCTGGAAACCGAGACGCAGGTGTTCGCGATCGCCGGCCGCCTGATGGCCAAGCGCATCATGGGCAAGGCGAGCTTCGGCCAGCTGCAGGACATGAGCGGCCGCATCCAGATCTTCGTGCAGCTCAACGCAGTGGGCGAGGCGGCCTACGAGGCGTTCAAGGGCTACGACGTCGGCGACATCGTCGGCGTGCGCGGCACGGTGTTCAAGACCAAGACCGGTGAGCTGTCGGTCAAGGCCAGCGAGATCCAGCTGCTGGTCAAGAACCTGCGGCCGCTGCCGGAAAAGTGGGCGGGCCTGACCGATACCGAGATCCGCTACCGCCAGCGCTACGTCGATCTCATCGTCAATCCCGAGGTCAAGCGCACTTTCGAGAAGCGCGGCCAGTCGGTGCGCTTCATCCGCCAGTTCCTCGACGCGCTCGGCTTCGTCGAGGTCGAGACGCCGATGCTGCAGCCGATCGCCGGCGGTGCCACCGCGCGGCCGTTCATCACGCATCACAACGCGCTGGACCGCGACCTGTTCCTGCGCATCGCGCCGGAGCTGTTCCTCAAGCGTCTGGTGGTTGGCGGCTTCGAGAAGGTCTACGAGATCAACCGCAACTTCCGCAACGAGGGGCTGAGCACGCGGCACAACCCCGAATTCACGATGCTGGAGTTCTACCAGGCCTACGCGGACTATCTGGACGCGATGGACCTGGTCGAGAACCTGATCCGCGATCTGGCGCTGACCGTCAATGGCAGCGCGCAGCTGCAGTATCAGGAGCGCGATTACGATCTGGCACAGCCGTTCAATCGCTGGACGATGCGCGAAGCGGTGACGCGCTTCAATCCCGAGTTCGATACGACCCGGTTCGACGACCGCGACTACCTTGCGGCGTATGCCAAGCAGGTCGGTGCCGATGCGAAGGCGAGCTACGGCAAGGGCAAGCTCCTGACCGAGATCTTCGAGAAGACGGTCGAGGCCAAGCTGATGGACCCGACCTTCATCACCCAGTACCCGACCGAAGTCTCGCCGCTGGCGCGCCGCAATGACGCCGATCCGGACGTCACCGACCGCTTCGAGTTCTTCATCGGCGGACGCGAGGTCGCCAACGGCTTCTCCGAGTTGAACGATGCCGACGATCAGGCCGGCCGTTTCAAGGCGCAGGTCGCCGCCAAGGACGCCGGCGACGACGAGGCGATGGTGTTCGACGCCGACTACATCCGCGCGCTCGAATACGGCCTGCCGCCGACGGCCGGCGTCGGCATCGGCATCGACCGCCTGGTGATGTTCCTCACCGATTCTCCGAGCATCCGCGACGTGCTGCTGTTTCCGCAGATGCGTCCGGAGGCCTGAGCCCATGATGGTGCGGCGGAAAAAGTTGGCAGGGCCTCAATCCCGCCGGCTCGCGCGGCAAGCCTTGTCACTGGCAAGGCTTGAAGGCCCGCGCTTGCTGCCGCAGATGCGGTCGGCAGCGTGAACCCGCCGCCGGTCACCGCGCCCGCGATGCCTCCCGGCATCACGCGTGCGCGGCTGATCGGCATCCTGGCGATGGTCACGGCCATAGGGCCGATGAGCATCGACATGTATCTGCCGACGCTGCCGGCACTGCGCCTGCACTTCGGTGCCGACGAGGCGACCACACAGCTGACGCTGGCGGCGTACTTCATCGGCCTGGCGCTGGGCCAGCTGTTCTACGGGCCGATCTCCGATGCGCTGGGCCGCAAGAAACCGCTGTTGTTCGGCCTGGCGCTCTACGTGCTGGCCTCGCTGGGCTGCGTGTTCGCGCCCGACGTCCACAGCCTGATCGCGCTACGCGCGCTGCAGGCGCTCGGCGGCTGCGCCGGCATCGTGGTCACGCGTGCGATCGTCCGTGACTGCTTCGCGCTGGAGAGCATGGCGCGCGTGCTGTCGCTGCTGCTGCTGATCATGGGGGTGGCGCCGATCCTCGCGCCGCTGGCCGGTGGCTATATCGACCAGTTCTTCGGCTGGCAGGCGATCTTTGCGGTGCTGGTCGGCTATGGCGTGCTGGCCATGCTGCTGGTGGGCTTCGGCATTCCGGAAGCGCGGCGCGGTCCGCGCGGAACCTTGTCGCTCTCGCATTCGCTCGGGGTCTATCAAAAGCTGATCCGCCACCGCCGCTTCATGGGGTATGCGCTGGCGGGTTCGACCGCGCAGGCCGGGATGTTTGCGTACATCTCCAGCTCCTCGTTCATCTTCATCGGTATCTATGCGCTGACGCCGCAGCACTACGCCTGGGTGTTCGGCGCCAATGCGTTCGGTCTGATCGCTGCCTCGCAGCTCAACTCGCTGGCGCTGCGCCGCTTCGCCGTGCAGCACGTGTTGCGGACGGCACTGAGCGCCTATACGGTGTTCGGCCTGCTGCTGCTCACCGTTGCCTGGATCGATCTGGGGCCGATCGGTCTGATGATTCCGCTGTTCCTCTGCGTCGCCTCTCTGGGTTTCAGCTTCCCCAACTCGACAGCCGCAGCGATGGCGCCGTTCGGCGATCGCGCCGGCGCTGCCGCGGCGCTGCTTGGCACCTTGCAGTTCCTGATCGCCTCGGTATCGAGCTTCATCGTCGGCCACGCGCACAACGGCACGGCGGTGCCGCTGGCGGCCGTCATCGCCGGCTGCGGTCTGCTGGCGCTGGTCCTGCTGCGTGGACTGGCGGGGCCGCCAGCGCAGCTGGCCTAGCCCAGCCGCCCGCGCTCGCGCTCGCTGCCAATCAGCACCGGCGCATCGCTGCCGCGTGCCGGCGCGCTCTTGCTGCCGCGCGGAAAGACGCTGAACTGGTTGAGGCGCAGCCGCACCTGCTGGCCCGGCTGCATCAGCTTGGTATCGCGGTGCAGATGCGGTACCTCGATCTCGATGGTCTGGCCGGAATGCACGGTGCTGGCTTCGTAGCGCACGATCGGACCGGTGCGCTGTGCGCTGCGCACCACGGCCTCGAAGCCGGGGCCGCCGTCGGCGATGCGCAGATCGCCCGGCCGCACGTAGACGTCGACGGCGCCGGGCGGATGGATCGAGTCGGTGGTGATCGGCGCGTCGTGGCCGTCGACATACAGTTCGCGGCCGCGCACGTCGCCGGCCAGCACATTGGTGTTGCCGAGAAATTCGAAGACGAACGGCGTTGCCGGTTTTTCGTAGACCTCGTCGGTGGTGCCGACCTGCTCGATGCGGCCCTTGCTCATGACGACGACGCGGTCGGCGAGTTCCAGCGCTTCTTCCTGATCGTGGGTGACGAAGATCGTCGTCTGTCCGGTCTGCTCGTGCAGCGCGCGCAGCCAGCGGCGCAGATCCTTGCGCACCTTGGCGTCGAGCGCGCCGAACGGCTCGTCGAGCAGCAGCACGCGCGGATCAATGGCCAGCGCACGCGCCAGTGCGACGCGCTGGCGCTGGCCACCGGACAGCTGGCTCGGATAGCGCTTCTCGAGGCCGGCGAGCTGCACCAGCTCGATCAGCTCGCGGGCGCGTTCGCGGATCGTCGCCTCCGGCGGCCGCTCGTTCTTCTCGCGCACGCGCAGGCCGAAGGCGACGTTGTCGAGCACGGTCATGTGCTTGAACAGCGCGTAGTGCTGGAAGACGAAACCGACGCGGCGCTCGCGGATCGGCTTGGCGGCCATGTCCTCGTCACCGAAGACGATCTGTCCGCGATCGGGGAACTCCAGGCCGGCGATCACGCGCAGCAGCGTGGTCTTGCCCGAACCGGAAGGCCCGAGCAGCGCGATCAGCTCGCCGGAGGCGATGTCGAGATCGACGCCGGAGAGCGCGGTAAAGCTGCCGAAGTGCTTTTCGATGCCACGTACACGGATGTCCATCGGAAGGAGCCTGCTTTTTATTTGAAAGTCCCGGCCATCGGCGGCCGGATGCTTGTCAAAACGCTTGTTTTGAAAGTCCGGGCCATGGATGGCCCGGCGCCTGTCAGGACGACACTAGTGTCGGCGCGTCGCGGCGAGTTCGTCGCCGTGCCGCCATTCCAGATAGCTCTTGACGCCCAGCGTCACCAGCGCCAGCAGCGCCAGCAGCGAGGCCACCGCGAAGGCGGCGGAGAACTGGTACTCGTTGTAGAGGATCTCGACGTGCAGCGGCATGGTATTGGTCTGGCCGCGGATATGGCCGGAGACGACGCTCACCGCGCCGAATTCGCCCATCGCGCGCGCGGTGCACAACAGCACGCCGTAGAGCAGGCCCCAGCGGATGTTCGGCAGCGTGACGCGCCAGAAGGTCTGCCAGCCGGAAGCGCCGAGCGACAGCGCCGCCTGCTCGTAGTCGGTGCCCTGTTCCTGCATCAGCGGAATCAGCTCCCGCGCGACGAACGGGAAGGTGACGAACACCGTTGCCAGCACGATGCCCGGCACTGCGAAGATGACGCGCACGCCGTGATCGACCAGCCACGGCCCGGCCCAGCCCTGGGCGCCGAAAATCAGCACATAGATCAGGCCGGCGACCACCGGCGACACCGAGAACGGCAGGTCGATCAGCGAGATCAGCAGGGCCTTGCCGCGGAACTCGAACTTGGTGATCGCCCAGGCGGCGGCCACACCGAAGACGACGTTGAGCGGCACCGCAATCGCCGCCGTCAGCAGCGTCAGCCGGATCGCCGCCAGGGCATCGGCTTCGACCAATGCGCTGAAGAACGGTGCCAGGCCATTGCGCAGCGCCTCGACGAACACGGCGATCAGCGGCAGCAGCAGGAAGCCGGCCAGGAACAGCAGGGCGAGGCCGATCAGCAGGCCGCGCACCAGCGCGCTTTCGGTCACGGCGGCATTGCGCCGCATCAGCGGGCCCTGGCCGAACTCCGCGGGAATCGTCGGTGGGTCCTGCAGCGTGGCGTCCTTGTTCAGCGGATCGCTCATGACCTGCCTCCCTGGCGTCGCCGCGTCCAGGCCTGCAGCGCGTTGATCGCCAGCAGCAGCGTGAACGACAGGATCAGCATGCTGCTGGCCACCGCCGTGGCGCCGGCGTAATCGAATTCTTCGAGCTTGATGATGATCAGCAGCGGCGCGATCTCCGAGACCATCGGCAGGTTGCCGGCGATGAAAATGATCGAGCCGTATTCGCCGACGCCGCGCGCGAAGGCCAGCGCGAAGCCGGTCAGCATCGCCGGCAGCACGGTCGGCAGGATCACGCGGGTGATGGTCTGCCAGCGGTTGGCGCCGAGCGAGGCGGCCGCTTCTTCCAGCTCCTTCTCGGCGTCTTCGAGCACCGGCTGCACCGTGCGTACCACGAACGGCAGGCTGATGAAGGTACAGGCGACGATGACGCCGAGCGGCGAGTACGCCACCTTGATGCCGAGCGGTTCGAGGAACTGGCCGATCCAGCCGTTGCCGGCATACAGCGCCGTCAGCGCGATGCCGGCGACCGCCGTCGGCAGCGCGAACGGCAGGTCGATCACCGCGTCGAAGAAGCGCTTGCCGGCAAAGCGGTAGCGCACGAACACCCAGGCCACCAGCGTGCCGAACACGGCATTGATCAGCGCCGCGATCAGCGCCGCACCGAACGACAGCTGCAGTGCATGCAGCACGCGCGGCGAGCTGACCACGTTCCAGTAGCCCTGCCAGCCGAGACCGGCCGACTTGAAGAACACGCCGGCCAGCGGGATCAGCACCAGCAGGCTCAGGTAGACCAGGGTGAAGCCCAGCGTCAGGCCGAAGCCGGGAATCACCGATCGCGACCGGTGGCGGGAGGTGACGGCGCTCATAGGTGCGTGATTCGCTTGTTGTCCAGGCATGGCCAGATGTGCAGGGACCGGCACCGCGGTGGCGGTGCCGGCCAGTCTTCGCCGGAGGCGGAAGGCGCGTCGATTATGAAGGCCGCGGCGCGCGCATGAGCGCCCCGCTCACAGGAAGCGCAGCTCATGGGGCGCGTAGGAGCGCTCTTGCGCCTGCAGCGGCTGCGCCAGCGGATAGAGTCGGCCGTCGAGCCAGCGCGTGTTGCTGATCCACAGGCCGTCGACCTCGACGCCGTGCTGGCGGTTGACCAGCACGATGCGGCGCAGCCGCTGGTCGAGCAGCGCCAGCTTGTTCTCGGGCTTGAGGCCGTGTTCGAGGATCTGCACGAAAGCGTAATCGCTGAGCAGGCCCGGATGGCGCTGTGCCAGCGGCCGCAGCACGTCGGTGACGAAGTGCCAGGTGTCAGACTTGCCCGGCACGCGCGTGTCGAGCTTGAGCGTGCCGTTGTGCATCAGCCAGACACCGTCGATGACCTTGAACGGGTGCACGTTGTCGATGCCGCTGCCGCCACGCGTCTGCCGCCGCAGGTGCAGCACGTACTCGGCGCCGCGATACTGGCGCTCGATTGCCGCCAGCTCGGCCACATCGACGAATGGCCGCTTTTCCAGCAACACGCGGCCGCTGTCATCGAAACCCATCAGGCCCCAGCCCTCCGCGTTGTGGGCGGCACCGGCGGCGAGCAGATCCTCGTGGATCGCGATGCCGGCGGGTTTATGGATGATCAGGCACATGACAGGAACTCCGGATGGTGGCGACGGCTGCGAGGCCGTCAGGCCACCTTGTCGTCGAGTTTGGCGATCAGCACTTCGGTGGCCTTGAACAGCGCCAGGGCCTGGTCGCCGACGCGCAGATTGAGGCGGTCGATCGAGCTGCTGGTGATGACGGCGCTGATGATGCCGGCCGGCGTTTCGATTTCGACTTCGGAAACCACGGCGCCGCGGTTGATCGAGGCGATGCTGCCCTTGAACTGATTGCGGGTGTTGATGGTGGTGGCGGACATCGGTAACTCCATTGCGTAAGAAGCGGCGGGGCGATGGGGACAGCCCCGCCAATGACACCGGGATCGGCGTGATGGTTTGCGTCAATGCCGCTGCGGCGGCGTTTACTTCTGTTGATAGATCTGGTCGAAGACGCCGCCCTCGCCGAAGTGCTCGGCCTGCGCCTTAGTCCAGCCGCCGAAGTCGGCGATCGTCACCAGCTCGATCTTCGGGAAGCTGTCCGCGTAGCGCTCCGCCACCGCGGCACTGCGCGGGCGGTAGTGGTTCCTGGCAATCAGCTCTTGCGCCGCGTCGGTGTAGAGGAACTGCAGATAGGCTTCCGCCGCCTTGCGGGTGCCATGGCGGTCCACCACCTTGTCGACCAGCGCCACCGGCGGCTCGGCGAGGATCGACAGCGACGGCGCGACGATCTCGAACTTGTCGGCACCAAACTCCTTGAGCGACAGGAAGGCCTCGTTCTCCCAGGCCAGCAGCACGTCGCCGATGCCGCGCTGCGCGAAGGTGGTGGTCGCGCCGCGCGCGCCGGTGTCGAGCACCGGCGTGTGCTGGTAGAGCTGCTTGACGTAGGCCTGCGCCTGCGCCTGATCGCCACCGGACTTCCTGAGGCCGTAGGCATAGGCGGCCAAATAGTTCCAGCGCGCGCCGCCCGAAGTCTTCGGGTTGGGCGTGACGACGCTGACGCCGTCCTTCACCAGATCGTCCCAGTCCTTGATGTTCTTGGGATTGCCCTTGCGCACCAGGAACACGATCGTCGAGGTATAAGGCGAGGCATTGTCCGGCAGCCGCGACTGCCAGTCGGCCGGCAAGGTCTTGGCCTTTTCGGCGATGGCGTCGATGTCGGCCGCCAGCGCCAGCGTCACCACGTCGGCTTCCAGGCCGTCGATGACCGCGCGCGCCTGCTTGCCGGAACCACCGTGCGACTGCTCGATCTGCAGGCTCTCGCCGGTCCTGGCCTTATAGTCGGCGACGAACGCGGTATTGAGATCCTTGTAGAGCTCGCGCGTCGGGTCGTAAGAGACGTTGAGCAACTTGTGCGAGTTGCCGGAATTGCAGGCCGTCAGCGTCAGCGCGACGGCAGCGGAGAGCAGGGCTTTCTTGAACATGGCGACGGTGGACTCCAGAACGATCCGGGACGCAAGGATTCAGGGTGCCGTGCGCTCAGGGCGGCACGGCGCAATGGTTTTGCATGGAATTGCACGAACGGCGACCGGCTGCGAATGCCGACGGCTGCGGATGCGCCGGCGGGGTCGGTCGGAGGCGGCGGCTCAGCGCCGACACGCGCCGCGGCACATCGCGCGCATCAGCTGCGTTTGCGGCCTGCGAGTCGGATGGGCAAGGGTGGGCATGCGCGGGAGCCTGTTCGGCGTAAAGAAGGTGCGCATATCCTGCGGACCCGCGATCCGCATGTAAAAGAATATGTGTGGCCTAGATTATTCCTGTAAAGGAATAAAAAACTACAAAGATGCGCGCCATTGGCCGGAAATGGCGGCTTTAGCCACCACGCGGTCGTTCCCAGCGTCCGGCTTAGTACTGTGGAACCGTCGGATCGACGCGCAGCGACCAGGCGTCGATGCCGCCGGCGACATTGGAGACGTCGCTGAAGCCCTGCGCCTCCAGCCAGCGCCCGGCCATCTCCGAGCGCATGCCGTGATGGCAGAGCATCGCCAGCGGCGCGGTACGGTCCAGTTCGCCGATCCGCGCGGGCAGCGTCTGCAGCGGAATGTGCACGGCGCCGGGCAGGGCGGCGATCGCCAGTTCCTCGTCCTCGCGGACGTCGATGACGGTGACCGCGGCCTGCTGCAGCAAGGTCTGGAGCTGTTCGACGGAAAGGGTCTTCACGGCTGGCGTCGGCTAACAAGAGGCGGGCAGTCTAGCGGACCTCGAAGCGGATGATGCCGATCAGCTGATCGCTTTGCGTGACCACGCGGATCTGCCAATCGCCGCGCGGGTCGTCCGGGAATACGGTCTTGTGGGTCCAGGCCCGGTAGCCCTGCTCGCGGCCGCCGTGGATGGCGATGGGAATGCGGTCGACGCGCAGGCCCTGGTGCCACCACTCGTGGACGATCTGCTCGGACAGGCCGCGTGGTGCGTGGATCGGCGTCCAGGCATACAGGCCGCCGGCGCGCAGTGTGGCCGCGTCGATCCACTTGACCTTGGCGCTGGGTTCGCGCGCCTCGACATCGATCGCCTGCGTCGCTGCCGCATCGTGGACGCGCAGGGTCGCCGGCGGAATCGCGAAGCGCAGGACATGCAGGCCGCCCGCCAGCACCAGTGCGGCACCGACGCCGACCAGCCAGCGCAGCGTCGCCGGCCCGCGCAATGCGCTGGCAACCGCCGGCACGATCAGCGCAGAAGCGGCGCCGATCGCCAGATTAAGGCTCAGCGAGGTGCTGATCTGCCAGAGCATCGGTGCCGCGGTCAGCACCGTCAGGAAGCTGGCGGCGGCATGGAAGCTCCATAGCCCCGCGCGGCGCGAGGTGATGCGGCCGAAGTACAGCGGATCGATGATCGAGATCAGCGCCAGCGCGCCCAGCGCCAGCACGAACAGGGGCTGCGTGGTGGTCCAGGTGGTGGTCGCCAGGAAGAACGGCAGGGTGAAGAAGAACGACTCCTGATGCAGCGCCTGGTAGCCGTAGTGCAGCAGCAGCGAGGAATGCCGCAGCCAGCGCTGGGTGGCCAGCTTGCGGATCAGCCAGGGTTCCAGCAGTGCGGCGAGCCAGGACAGCGGCAGCAGGATCGCCAGCGCCTGCGCGAACTTTTCCTGACGCTGCACCAGCGCGAAGCTGGCAATGCCGGCGGCGAAACTGGCCACCGCGACCAGATGCCGGTAACGCGCCCACCAGGCCAGCCAGCGCGGTTGCGGCGGGCCGGCGGGCGGAAGGGCCGTGGTCATGAAGCGGCGGTTTCCGGATGGACCAGCGCCGCCAGCTCGGTGCGGTTGTTGAGGCCCAGCTTGCGGTAGATCCGGTACAGGTGATTGGCGACCGTGGACGGCGCCACGCCGATTTTCTTTGCCGCCTGCTTGAACGACAGGCCCTTGGCGACAGCCAGCACCACCTCGCGTTCGCGCGCTGTCAGGCGGTCGAGCGGGCCGGCCTGCCACAGCGTCAGCAGGAAGCGGTCGCCCAGCGTTTCGCAGCGCAGCTTGAGATCGTGGAAGTCGACCGTGCTGCCGGGCGCCGGTATCGGGATCGGCAGGTGCTGCGGCGGCCGCGCCGGCGCGCGCGCGTCGAGCCACTCGATGAAGCGCGGTTCGGCCTCGTCGAAGACGCCGTGCGCGTCGATCACCGCGCACACGGCCTGGGCGGGGCGGTTGGCGCGGGTCAGCGCCAGATGCAGGAAGAAGGCGTGCGAGGCGGCCGCGTGCACATGGCGGACCAGGCGCTTCTGCCGTGCCTGCTCGTCGGCGCCGAAGCGCCGGCTGCGATCGCGGCGATACAGCGACAGCAGGGAATACAGGCCGCTGCGCGGGTCCAGCCAGGCCGTCGAGAGTATGCGTTCGATGCCCTGCGGCGCGAACGCCTGGCGATACAGCTCGGACGCGTAGAACTCGGCGTCCGGCACTGCATCGGCCATGTCGATCGGCGTGCCCAGCTTCTGCATCAGCTGCGGCACCACCGGGTTGATCGGCGTGGTGTCGAGCAGCGCCTGCGGAAACTCCGCCGGCAGGCCGATCAGGGTGACGGTGTGGAAGCGCCGCTGGCTGACTGAGCCGCTGCCCCAGAGCGCGGCGTCGCAGGGCACCGCCGCCATCAGCTGCGCCAGCGCCCACTGCCGGTACTGCTCGGCAGGAACCTCCAGGCCGGCGCGGTAGAGATGGGCGATCAGGGCGTCCAGGGTTTCGCCGGGATCGCTCGCGGGTGGGGCACTGGACATGCGGCTCGGCGGGTGGAGGGCGCGATTTACTATGCGGCGTCGATGGCCGCGACCGCGCCGACGTTCACATACTTGCCGGATCGCGGCAAGCCGCCGCAAGGTTGCCACACTCATGAAAACGCTCGCACAGTGGTTCGAGGAATACGGCGACAGCCATCGCCACCCGATCAACAAGCGCCTGCACTGGGTCTGCGTGCCGGCGATCGTGTTCTCGGTGATTTGCGCGCTAGCCTGCCTGCGGCTCGGTGATGCAGCCCTGAACGCGGCGCTGCCGGCCGGCGCGCTGGCCTTGCTGTTCTATGCCCGGCTGTCGCGGCCGCTGGCGCTGGGCATGACCGGCGTGCTGGGGCTGATGTACGCGGGCGCGCTGGGCCTGCAGCAGGTCTATGGCGAGCGCTTGCTGTGGATCGCGACGGCGATCTTCGGGCTCGCCTGGATCGGCCAGTTCATCGGCCATCGTTACGAGCGCAAGCAGCCGTCGTTCTTCAAGGATTTGGCGTTTCTGCTGATCGGCCCGCTGTGGCTGCTGGCGGATCTGTACCGGCGTCTGCGACTGCCGACACATTGAAGCGGCAAAATCCGCGCGGCCCGTGTTGAGTGCCGCGGCCGCGGCACCTACGCTAGTACTGCCGTAAACACGCTACAGAAAAGGGAGTTCCACAATGAAAATCAAGCGCTTCGCCGCGCGCGCGCTGGGCTTTGCCGGCCTGCTCGCGCTGGCTGCCTGCACCACCACCGCGCAGTTCCGCCTGCCGGACCAGACCAAGGTCCGCTTCGGCGACCGCGAGCCCAGCTACACCGCGGGCGAGGTCACCACCAAGCCGTATTTCTGGACGGTGGCCGGCGGCATTCCGTACAAGCTGGAGAAGGACGGCAAGGTGGTCGGCGAGGGCAAGCTGCAGGCCAAGTTCCGCCCGGTATCGATCTTCTGGCCGCCGGCGGCGCTGATCTACTGGCCGATGGGCTTCGGCTGGGGCTGCTATGACCTGACCAAGGTCCAGCCGGTCGCCTGTCAGTAAAAGCCGCGGCTGCAGACGAAAAAGGCCCGGATCGTCACCGATCCGGGCCTTTTTCGTCGCTGCGGCCGGCTCAGGCCGAGGTGTTGGCCTGCACCACCGCGATCGCCGTCATGTTGAGGATGCGGCGTACCGTCGCCGACGGCGTCAGGATGTGCACGGGCGCTGCGGCGCCGAGCAGCATCGGACCGATCGCGACGTTGTTGCCGGCGGCGGTCTTGAGCAGGTTGTAGGCGATGTTGGCGCTGTCGAGATTCGGCATCACCAGCAGGTTGGCCTCGCCGGACAGCGTGGTCGACGGCAGGATGCCGCGGCGCAGCTTCTCGTCGAGCGCGCAGTCGCCGTGCATTTCGCCGTCGATCTCCAGCCCCGGGGCGCGGCGCTGCACCAGCGCCAGGGTCTCGCGCATCTTGCGCGACGAGGCGGTGTCGAGACTGCCGAAGTTGGAGTGCGACAGCAGCGCCGCCTTCGGCGCGATGCCGAAGCCGCTGATCGCGCTGGCCGCCATGATGGTGATCTCGGCCAGCTGCTCGGCGCTCGGGTCCGGATTGATGTGGGTGTCGACGATGAAGACCTGGCGATCCTGCAGGATCAGCGCATTCATCGCCGCGTAGGTGCCCGCCCCGCCACGCAGGCCGATCACGTGGTCGATGTATTCCAGGTGGCGGATCGCCGTGCTGACGGTGCCGCACAGCATCGCGTCGCCTTCGCCCTTCTTCAGCAGCATCGACGCGATCAGCGTGTTGCGGCGGCGCATCTCCAGCCGCGCGTACGGCTCGGTGATGCCGCGGCGGCACATCAGCTGGTGATATTCCTGCCAGTACTCGCGGTAGCGGTGGTCGTTCTCGGGATTGACCACCGTGTAGTGCTCGTCCTCGCGCAGGCGCAGGCCGTAGCGCTGGATGCGCTCGGCGATCACCGCCGGGCGGCCGACCAGGATCGGCCGTGCGAGCTTTTCATCGACGGCGATCTGCGCGGCGCGCAGCACGCGCTCCTCCTCGCCCTCGGCGTAGATCACGCGGCTTCTGTCCGGCGACAGCTTGCGCGCCGCGGCGAACACCGGCTTCATCAGCGTGCCGCTGTGGTAGACGAACTGCTGCAGCTTCTGCCGGTAGGCGTCGAAGTCCTCGATCGGCCGCGTCGCCACGCCGGCGTCGATCGCTGCCTGCGCCACCGCCGGTGCGATCTTGACGATCAGCCGCGGATCGAAGGGCTTGGGAATCAGGTACTCCGGGCCGAACGACAGGTTCTGGATGCCGTAGGCCTGCGCCACCACATCGTTCTGTTCCTGCCGCGCCAGATCGGCGATGGCGTGCACCGCGGCAATCTCCATCGAGCGCGTGATCGTGGTGCTGCCGACGTCGAGCGCGCCGCGGAAGATGAACGGGAAGCAGAGAACGTTGTTGACCTGGTTCGGGTAATCGGTGCGGCCGGTGGCGATGATCGCGTCGCTGCGCACCGCCTTGACCTCTTCCGGCAGGATTTCCGGCGTCGGGTTGGCGAGCGCGAACACCAGCGGGTTGGGCGCCATCGTCGCCACCATTTCCGGCTTGAGCACGCCGCCGGCCGACAGGCCCAGGAACATGTCGGCGCCCGGGATCACCTCGGCCAGCGTGCGTGCGCGCGTCTCCTGTGCGTAGCGCGCCTTGTCCTCGTCCATCAGCTCGGTGCGGCCGCGATAGACCACGCCGGCGATGTCGGTCAGCCAGATGTTCCCGATGGGCAGGCCGAGGTCCACCAGCAGCTCGACGCAGGCCAGCGCCGCGGCGCCGGCGCCGCTGACCACCAGCTTGATCTTCTTGATGTCCTTGCCGACCACCGCCAGCGCATTGAGGAAGGCGGCGCCGACGATGATGGCGGTGCCATGCTGGTCGTCGTGGAAGACCGGGATCTTCATCCGCTTGCGCAACTCGCGCTCGATGTAGAAGCACTCCGGCGCCTTGATGTCTTCAAGGTTGATGCCGCCGAACGTCGGTTCGAGCGCGGCGATGGTCTCGATCAGCTTGTCCGGATCGCGCTGGTCGATCTCGATGTCGAACACGTCGATGCCGGCGAACTTCTTGAACAGCACCGCCTTGCCTTCCATCACCGGCTTGGCGGCGAGCGGGCCGATCGGGCCCAGGCCCAGCACTGCGGTGCCGTTGGTGATGACCGCGACCAGATTGCCGCGCGCGGTATAGCGGAAGGCATTGGCCGGGTCGGCGACGATCTCCTCGCAGGCGGCGGCCACGCCGGGCGAGTAGGCCAGGGCGAGGTCGCTCTGGTTGGTCATCTGCTTGGTCGGTGTGACCGAGAGCTTTCCGGGTGTCGGATGCTCGTGATAATCCAGGGCCGCTTGGCGTAAGGCTTTCAGGTCTCGCATGGTTCTAGGCGTGTCCGGCGGGCCGCATCGGGGGAAAAGGGCGGCGCGCGATAAGCCGGGCATTATCGGGCAAACGGCGTGGGCTTGCCTGCGTCGCCGCGTCGCCGGATCGTCCCGGGGCGGGGCTCCAGTAGCCGGGACGCTCAGGCCCGGGCGGCTTGCGGGCCGTCGGCGGCGAGCGTCGCGCACAGTTGCCCGCGGTCCAGCTCGTTTTCCCAGCGCGCCACGGCGATCGTCGCCACGCCATTGCCGATCAGATTGGTCAGCGCGCGGGCCTCGCTCATGAAACGGTCGATGCCGAGAATCAGCGCCAGGCCGGCGACCGGCACCGCCGGCACCACCGCCAGCGTCGCCGCCAGCGTGATGAAGCCGGCGCCGGTGACGCCGGAGGCACCCTTGGAGGTCAGCATCGCCACCGCCAGCAGGCTCAGCTCCTGCGTCAGCGTCAGTTCGACGTTGAGCGCCTGGGCGATGAAGATCGCCGCCATCGTCAGATAGATGTTGGTGCCGTCGAGGTTGAACGAATAGCCGCTGGGCACCACCAGGCCGACTACCGGGCGCGAGCAGCCGAGCCGCTCCAGCTTCTGCATCAGCGGCACCAGCGCCGATTCCGACGACGAGGTGCCGAGCACCAGCAGCAGTTCGTCGCCGATGTAGCGCAGGAAGCGCAGGATCGAGAAGCCGAGCAGCCGGGCGATGCTGCCGAGCACCAGCAGCACGAACAGTGCACAGCTCAGGTAGAAGGCGGCCATCAGCTTGAGCAGCGGGCCGAGGCTGTCGACGCCGTACTTGCCGATCGTGAACGCCATCGCGCCGCCGGCGCCGAGCGGCGCCAGCTTCATCACCATCGCGATCATCCGGAAGAACACCTGCGACAGCGATTCGCAGAACTCGATCACCGGCCGGCCGCGCTCGCCGAGCGCGGTCAGCGCAAAGCCGAACAGCAGCGCCAGCAGCAGCACCTGCAGCAGATCGCCATCGCCGCTGAACGCGTCGATAAAAGTTTTGGGAATGATGTGCAGCAGGAACTGCACGGTGGACTGCTCGTGCGCGGCCTGCGCGTAGCGGGCCACCGCACCGGCATCGAGCGTCGCCGGGTCGACATTGAAACCGGCGCCGGGCTTGAGCAGATTGACCACGACGAGGCCGATCGCCAGGGCCAGCGTCGACACCACCTCGAAGTAGAGGATCGCCTTGACGCCCACGCGGCCCACCTTCTTGACGTCCGCCACGCCGGCGACGCCGAGCACCACGGTGAGGAAGATCACCGGCGCGATCAGCATCTTGATCAGCGCGATGAAGCCATCGCCCAGCGGCTTGAGCTGCACCGCGAAGGCCGGCGCGAAATGGCCGAGCAGGCCGCCGGCCAGCACGGCCGCCAGGACCCAGAGATAGAAGCGCGAGGCTTTCGCCATGAGCGGAACGAAGGTGGGATGCGGCGCGAGCATGGCAGTGTCGCAGCCGTCGCGCCACAGCTGTTAAGGTCGGGCCACGCTCCCGCCTCCACGCTCATGGAAACCGCGCCCATCCTGACGCCGTTGCAGCGCCTGCGCTCGATCTTCAGCGGCAGCGTCGGCAACCTCGTCGAGTGGTACGACTGGTACGTCTACTCGGCGTTCTCGCTGTACTTCGCCAAGGTGTTCTTCCCGAGCGGCGATCTGACCGCGCAGCTGCTCAACACCGCGGCGATTTTCGCGGTGGGCTTCCTGATGCGGCCGATCGGCGGCTGGCTGATGGGCTGGTATGCCGATCGCCGCGGCCGCAAGGCGGCGCTGCTGCTGTCGGTGTGGCTGATGTGCGGCGGCTCGCTGCTGATCGCCTGCACGCCGGGCTACGCGCAGATCGGCATCGCCGCGCCGCTGCTGCTGGTGCTCGCGCGGCTGCTGCAGGGTCTGTCGGTCGGCGGCGAGTACGGCACCTCGGCGACGTATCTGTCGGAAATGGCGACGCGCGCGCATCGCGGCTTCTGGTCGAGCTTCCAGTACCTGACACTGGTCGGCGGCCAGCTGCTGGCGCTGGGCGTGCTGATCGTGCTGCAGCGCTTGCTACTGACGCCGGCGCAGCTGGAAAGCTGGGGCTGGCGGATTCCGTTCGTGATCGGCGCCTTGTGCGCGCTGCTGGCGCTGTGGCTGCGCCGCTCGATGACCGAGACCAGCGCCTTCCGCGCGCAGCCGCGCGCCAGACGCAGTCCGCTGCGCGAGCTGCTGCGCCATCCGCGCGAGCTGGCGATCGTCGCCGGCCTGACCATGGGCGGCACGCTGGCCTTCTACACCTACACCACCTACATGCAGAAGTACCTCGTCAACAGCGCCGGCATGAGCAAGGACACCGCGACGCTGGTGTCCGGCGCCAGCCTGCTGGTGTTCGCGCTGCTGCAGCCGCTGGTCGGTGCGCTGTCCGACCGCATCGGCCGGCGGCCGGTGCTGATCGGCTTCGGCGTGCTCGGCACGCTGCTGACGGTGCCGATCCTGTCGGCGTTGCAGGTGGTGCAGACGCCGTGGCAGGCGTTCTGGCTGATTCTCGCCGCGCTGACCATCGTCAGCGGCTACACCGCAGTCAACGCGGTGGTAAAGGCGGAGCTGTTCCCGACCGAAGTGCGCGCGCTCGGCGTGGGCCTGCCGTACGCGCTGACCGTGTCGCTGTTCGGCGGCACGGCCGAATACCTGGCGCTGTGGTTCAAGAGCATCGGCCACGAGCAGGGCTACGCCTGGTACGTGACCGCCTGCATCGGCGTTTCGCTGCTGGTTTACGTCGGCATGCGCGATACGCGCGAGGTGTCGCGGATCGATGACTCGTGAACGCGTCAATCTGCGAACGCGGAACGGGTAGCGAGCAGGGCGGGAGGAGCGGCGTGAGCCGCCTATGCCGCCGATCGCGAAAAGGCGGGATGCTCCCGCCCTACGCAGACCGCTGTCGCCGTGCCAGCAGCAGGCCCGCCAGCACCACGAACGCGGCGCCGGCCAGCGAGGTGAACCAGTGCAGTTGCGGCAGCGCCGGCAGCCGGGCACCGACTGCATGGTCCTCGACGATCAGGCCGCCGGCGATCCAGCCGAGCAGCGCTGCGCCGAGCATCACCAGCATCGGCAGCCGTTCCATCAGCGCCAGTACCAGCCGGCTGCCCCAGACGATCACCGGTACGCTGATCAGCACGCCGATCGCCACCAGCAGCAGATGACCGTCGGCGGCACCGGCGATCGCGACCACGTTGTCGAGGCTCATCACCGCGTCGGCGACGATGATCGTGCGGATCGCGCCGAGCAGATGAGTACTGGCGGGGATGTTCTCGTGGTTTTCCTCGTCCTGCGGCAGCAGCAGCTTGATGCCGATCCACAACAGCAGCACGCCGCCGATCAGCTTCAGGTACGGCAGCGCCAGCAGCTGCACGGTGAAGAACACGAACAAGAAGCGCATCGCCACCGCGCCGAACGCGCCCCAGAAGATGCCGCGGCCGCGCAGCGCCGGCGGCAGCCTGCGGCAGGCCAGGGCGATGACCACCGCGTTGTCGCCGCCCAGCAGGATGTCGATGGCGATGATCTGCAGGACGGTGGCGAGCAGTTCGGCGTCGAGGACGAGGGTGTGCATGGCGGCGGATTGTACGGGAGCGCGCCGGCTGCCCTGGCCGGGCGGGCATAATGCGCGCCCGCTTCAGCCTCACCACTCCGAGGAGCGTATCGACGATGCAGCTGGCCCTGGCGCCGATGGAAGGCCTGGTCGACGACGTCCTGCGCGAGGTGCTGACCGCCGTCGGCGGCATCGACTGGTGCGTCAGCGAGTTCATCCGCGTCAGCGAACGACGCCTGCCGGCCTCGGTGTTCCATCGCTTCGCCCCCGAACTGCAGCGCGGCTCGCGCACCGCGTCCGGCACGCCGATGCGCGTGCAGCTGCTCGGCTCCGATCCCGCGTGCCTGGCCGACAACGCCGCCTTCGCCTGCACGCTCGGCGCGCCGGTGATCGACCTCAACTTCGGCTGCCCGGCCAAGACCGTCAACCGCTCGCGTGGCGGCGCGGTGCTGCTCAAGGAGCCGGAGCTGCTGCAGCGCATCGTCCGCGAGGTGCGGCGCGCGGTGCCGGCGGCCATCGCCGTGACCGCCAAGATGCGGCTCGGCTACGAGCACCCCGGGCTGGCACTCGACTGTGCCCGCGCGCTGGCCGATGGCGGTGCCGCGCAGCTGGTCGTCCATGCACGAACCAAGGTCGACGGCTACCGGCCGCCGGCGCATTGGGAATGGATCGCCCGTGTGCGCGAGGTCGTCGACGTACCGGTCTACGCCAACGGCGAGATCTGGAGCGTGGAGGACTGGCAGCGCTGCCGCCAGCTCAGCGGCGCCAGCGATTTCATGCTCGGCCGCGGCCTGATCGCGCGGCCTGATCTGGCGCGGCAGATCGCCGACGTCGCCGCCGGCCGCGAGCCGCAGCCGCTCGGCTGGGACGCGATCGAGCCGCTGCTGCAGGCGTTCTGGCGCAAGACGCGGCGCCGGCTGCCGCCGCGCTTCGCGTCCGGTCGGCTCAAGCAGTGGCTGGTGTGGCTGGCGCGCAGCTATCCCGAGGCGGCGCAGCTGTTCGAGATCGTGCGCCGCGAGCACGACTGCCTGCGGCTCGATGCCGCGCTTGGCGTGCAATTGGCGCCGGAGCAGCTGCACACGGCGTTCGTCGCGGCCTGAGCCGGTCCCGGCTCGCTTGCGGCGAACCGGGCTACGGCTGATTCAGCTGCGGCAGCGCGCGCACGATCGCCTGCCACGAGGTCAGCTTGAAGTTCTGCGGCTGCGGCGCGTTGTCGCCGTCCTGGGCGATGAACAGGCCGCCCGGATAGTCGGCGCCGAAGTCGCCGAGCATCAGCTCGATACCGTCGGTCTCGCGGGTGCCGTCGATGCCGCCGGCATTCGGCACCAGGCGGAAGCGGCCGGCGTAGCGCGCATCGCGCAAGCCATAGACCGCGTAGGCGTTGTCGCCCTGGCTCGATGCCAGCAGATAGCCGTCGTCCTCGCCGATCGCGGCCAGCGCCAGGCCTTCGACGTCGGCGACCAGCTGCTTGCCGTCGACGCGGGCGAAGCGCTGCGCTTCGACGCTGGCAGCCGGATCGGCGGCGAAGCGCCAGATGCCGACATCCTCTTCGGCGACGTAGAGCTGGCCCGTGCGGTCGTCGGCGACGCAGCCTTCCGACTGGCTCTTGAGTGCGAGCGTGCGCACCCGTTTGGCTACCGGCGCGGCGCCGCTGAAATCCAGCTGCAGCTGCGCGATCTGGCCCTGCTTGGTGACCAGGAAGGCGAACAGCGCACGGTCGGCGGCGCGGCGCCACAGGCACAGGCCATAGCCTTCGCCGTCGATCGCCGGCAGCCGCGCCAGCGGTTTCAGCGTGCCGGCGGCGGTGTCCAGCGTGAACAGCGACAGCATCGCCTGCTGCGGATCGTCGCGATCGCTGGCGGCGACCAGCACCACGCTGCGCTCGCCGATCCGCACCGCGTCGCGCAGGTCGACGTTGTTGAGCCGGCCGGTCTTGAGGAACGAGCGGCGCTTGCCGTCGATGCCGTGCACGTAGAGGCCGGCTTTCTTGTCGGTGGAGACGATCAGGCTCGCCGCTGGGTCGGCGGCATGGCGCCAGATCGCCGGATCGTCGGCGGCGTCGTCGCGCGATTCGACCGCCTCGGTCTCATTGACGACGGTGACGGATGCCGTTTCCACCGCCGGCTTGGCAGCGCCGCAGGCGGCGAAGCCCGGCAGCAGGCACAGCAGCATCAGGCGCAGGCGCATGCTCGAATCTCTTTGGTCTTCAGAATGCATAGCGCAGCGTCGCCTGGTACATCGCGCCGGAGCGCTCGCGCTCGATCTCGCTCTCGTCGACCTCGCCGGCGCGGCGCGCCTCGATGATCTGGGCCGCGGTATCGCCATCGTAGGTGCGGAAGCGCTCGGTCTTGTTCTTGTCGAGCAGGTTCATGCCGACCAGGCGCAGCACCAGGCGCTTGCCGAAGCGCTTCTCGACGAACACTTCCAGATCGCCGGTGTAGTCGACTTCGACTTCTTCGTCCAGGTTCGACTCGAAACCGGCGTCGCGGTCCGAGTAGCTGGCGCCGAAGCTGAAGTCCCAGGCCTGCACGGTCTGGATGAAGCCGAGGTTGTAGACGTTGTGCGGCTGGTTGGTGAAGCGCCGCCTGGCGCCGGTGAAAGGATCGCGGACCTCGCTGTCCATCCAGGTGTAGTTGAAGAACAGGCCGGTGTCCGGCAGACCGACGACGCCCAGCGGCGACGAGAAGTCCAGCTCCGCGCCCCAGGTCTCGCCGTCGCCGATGTTGTCGGCGCGGAACACCTGGCCGTCGCCGGACGACGAGGTCTCGCCGGTGCCGACCATCTCGATCAGGTCGCTGATGTCGCGGTAGAACAGGTTGAGACCGGCGACACCGCTGCCGCCGAGCTTGCGCTCGTAGCCGAGGTCCAGGCCCCAGGCGGTCTCGTTCTGCAGCTGCGGATTGCCGATCAGGTCATCGCCATCGGTCGGTTCTTCCTCCTGCAGATAGGGCGCGATCAGGTCGTAGTCCGGCCGGCGTACGGTGCGCGCCAGCGAGGCGCGGATCTGGTCGAGCGGGCTCAGCGCATAGCCCAGGTGCGCGGACGGATTCCATTCCGTGGATTGGTCGCTGGCCTTGCCGGCGTCGCTGGCGACATCGCGCTGGGTCGTCTCGACGCGCAGGCCCAGGTCCAGCGTCCACTGCGTGCCGAAGCGCAGGTCGATGCGCGCAAACGGATCGATGCGCGTTTCCTCGATGGTGTAGACCGCGCCCGGCGCCGGGTCCGGTTCGCCGATCGCGCCATCCTCGACCTCGAACTCCACCTCGGCGCCATCGCGCTCTTTGCGCAGCACATCGACGCCGGTCTTGAGGCGCAGCTCGCCGAACTTCTGGGCCCAGGCCAGCCGGCCGTTCCACTCGTCGTCGGTGATGTCGGTCTTGACGTGCTCGTCGAGCTCCAGAGACTGCAGATCGTCGCCGGCGTCGGTGTCGGCGTGGCTGTCCTCGCGGAAGCGCGCCCAGCCAGCCACCACTTCCAGCTCGCCGGCACCGAGCGCGAACTCACCGTCGGCGTTGAAACGGTAGGTCTGCTGGCCGATGCGCTCGCGCTGCAGCTCGGCCTCGTCGGGCGCGGTGATGCTGCCGTTGCCATCGTCGACGTAGGTCAGCGAGCGCTCGTCCTCGTCGCGGTCGGTATCGACCACCAGGCCGGACAGCCGCAGCCGGCCGCTGTCGAAGCGCTGTGTCAGCTCGCCGTTGGCGGAGAGGTCGACGCCGTCGCGCGTGTCGTCCTGGCGCTCGATGTTGTCGATCTCCTCGAACTCGCCGCCGTAGCGGCGGCTGGTCTTGTTCTTCGGGTTGCGCCGGCCCTGGTAATTCAGCGCCGCCCAGTAGCTGGTCCGATCGGCGCTGCCGGCGTAAGCCAGCGCGGCGGAAGGCCGGACCTCGCCGTCGTCGTTGACCAGAGCGCCGGTCTTGACGAAGCCGCCGTCGAGCTGGGCGCCTTCCTTGAGCACGATGTTGAGCGTGCCGCCGATGCCTTCGCTGGGCTGGTCGGCGCGCGGCGAGCGGATGATCTCGATGCGCTCGACCAGCTCGGCCGGGATGCGGTCGACGAAGAAGCTGCGGTCGGCCTCACCGCCCGGCGCGCGGCGGCCGTTGATGAGGATCTGCGCATAGCCCGGCGGCAGGCCGCGCATCGACACGCCGTCGAACTCCATCACGTCGGACGTGAAGGTGACGCCCGGCACGCGTTTGAGCATTTCGCCGACCGACACCGGCTCGAAGCGCTGGAAGTATTCGAGGTCGTAGGACAGCACCGGATTGGGATCCTCGGTGCGGTTGCGAAACGCGAGCTTGCCGGTGACGATCACTTCTTCGATCGACTCGGCCGTCGGCGCAGGGCTGGCCTCGGCGGCGGCTATCTGTGTGTTGTCGCCCGCGCCGTCCTGCGCGCCGGCCAGCTCGGGAATCAGCAGCGCAAACGGCAGCAGCGCCGAGCGCAGTAAAGGCTTGCGTTTCACGTTCGTTCCAGGTGTTTGCGCGCGATGCGCACATCCGGACGAACTTAAGAAGTGCCTGTAACACGGCCGTGACGTTTCGATGTCGGTTCGGCGGCGAGCCGCTGCCAGCGGCGCCGCCGATCTGCAAAGCTGGCGGCCCATTTTCGAGGGCAGGAGCGCAGCATGCAGACAGAGGAATTCCGCGCCGGCGTCTATCGGCACTACAAGGGCAACTACTACCTCGCGCTCGGCCTGGCGCGCGCCGACGAGAGCAACGAGACCGTCGTCGTCTACACGCGCCTGTATCCGCGTCTGGGCCTGCCGATGAGCACGCGCCGGCTGACGGTGTGGAACCAGACCGTGGTGCCAGAGCCTGGCGCGGCGCCCGTCCCGCGCTTTGCCTACGTCGGCCAGCAGCAGCCGGACTGAATCCGGCCTGCTACGGTCCGGTATCAGGCGGCCGCGTCCAGCCGCGCGCGCAGGGCCAGCAACTCATCCTTGAGTTGCAGCAGGGTCGGCGTCGACAGCCCGCAGGCGGCGAGGATGCCCAGCGGCACCGCCTTGGCCCGCTCGCGCAAGGCGCGGCCGGTGGCGGTCAGCGTGATGCGCACCTGGCGCTCGTCCTCGCTGCTGCGCGTGCGGCTGACCAGGCCGGCGGCTTCCAGCCGCTTCAGCAAGGGCGTCAGCGTGCCGGAATCCAGATGCAGCAGGCGGCCGATCTCCTTGACCGGCACGTCGTCGCACTGCCAGAGCGCCAGCATCGCCAGGTACTGCGGGTAGGTCAGCCCCAGCTGGTCCAGCAGCGGCTTGTAAACCGCGTTGAATGCGAGCGAGGTGGAGTAGACGGCGAAGCACAGCTGATTGGAGAGCTGCAGCATCGCGTCCACGCTCATCTCGGCGGCGTCTGCGCGGGGCTGTGGGGCATCGGCGGGGGGGCGGGGCATGGCGTTCTTCCGGAAAACCGGCAGCCACTATAAAAGAAACAGGCAATTTAGTTGCTCGCAATTAAATTGCATAAGAGACCCTCCTTTAGTTTCGTTTAATTATTTTGTGTGCAATTTAATTGCGAGTAATGTTCAGCGCGTCGGCTGACGGGCCGTGTGCCCGCGGCTATCAACATCCGATTCCGGCGCCGCAGCGCCTCATCCATCTGGAGCCCGCAATGAGCATCAATGTCCTCTACCGCACCAGCGCCACCTCGATCGGCGGCCGCGATGGCCGCAGCGCCGTCGATGACGGCAGCCTCGAAATCAAGCTGACCACTCCCAAGGAACTCGGCGGCGCCGGCGGTGCCGGCAACAACCCGGAGCAGCTGTTCGCGGCCGGCTACTCGGCCTGCTTCATCGGCGCCTTGAAGTTCGTCGCCTCGCAGGGCGGCCCCAAGGTGCCGGCCGAAACGACGGTGCAGGCCACCGTGGGCATCGGTCCGCGCGCGCAAGGCGGCTTTGGCCTGGACGTCGCGCTGGCGGCGTCGCTGCCGGGGCTGGCACGAGCCGAGGCGGAGGCGCTGGTGGCCAAGGCACACGAGGTCTGCCCGTACTCGAACGCGACGCGCGGCAACATCGACGTGCGCCTGTCGGTGGTCTGAGTCCCTCACGGCGGATTCGCCAAAAGCCCCGGCCGTGCCGGGGCTTTTTCAATTGGCCGGAATGGTCACGATCGGCACCTTGCCGTTCTGGCTGCTTTCCGCCAGCGCCATCAGGTTCTGCACCACGCTGAAAGCAAACTTGGAATCGAAGTCGCGGCGCTCGATCCAGTAATCGTGCTGGCCGTAGCGGATCGTCGCGTAGGCATCCTTGGGCGCCGATTCGCCGACGTGGATGGCGATGGTCGGTCGCGTTTCGACGCCGATCATCCGTACCGTGGCGACGGTCGCCTGGTCGTTGACGTCGGCCTCCGGCACGTCGATCTGCGCACCCAGCTCGGTGAGGATGCCGAGCACCGAGCGGGTGACGATGCTGATGGCCTTGCGATCCTTGGGCGCGGCTCCGTAGACGATCTCGAACTCGTTGTCGGCATCCTGCAGGTGCAACAACTGTTGTACGCGGCGCGCCTGCTTGCGGATCTCGTCGTCGTCCGAGTGCGTGGGGTCGATCGCCAGGAACACGCGGTTGCCGCTATCGTCGCGCGCGAAGCGCACGGTCAGCGCGCCCTTGAGCTGCAGGCTGCGCAGCAGGTGGATCATCTCGAAGAAGCCGGCCGAGCCGGCGCTGGAAGGGCCGGACAGCGCGGCGCTGTTGTGCAGGTCGCCGACCGACTGCGCAACGATGCGCAGCAACAGGTCGATCGGCACGCCGCTCTGCGCCAGCGGCAGCACCAGCGCCGGTGACAGCGGGCGGATGTAACTCTGCGCAAACTCCTCGCCGTTGACCGGCGAGAAGGTGAAGGTCGGGCGATTGGAGTAGCCGGCTCCGGCGCCGACCGTGCCGGAAGCATCGGCGTCGCCGCCGATGATGCCGCTGATCGAGCCGCTCACCGAGCCCTCGAACGAGTATGCGGCGATCACCTGCGTCACCGGCAGGAAGGTCGGCGTGTCGGCATAGCGCAGGGCGACGATGTTGGCCAGCGTCTGCCGCTTCTGCGCGCGGTCGATGGCGCGCGCATAGTCGACCTGGTCGTGCTCCAGCCGCTTGCTGCCGAAAGAAGAGCAGCCGAGCAGCAGGCTGGCGCAGAGCAGGGACGACAGCAATGGGCGCAGGGTGGGGCGGGTGTTGGCGTGCATGGCGGTTTAGAGAGTCCTGCTGCCGCGGGGTTCCGTGGAATTCAGGGCCCGCGCTTGTGTGCTTCCCAGTAGTGTGGATCGCCGAAAGTCTGCTTCAGATGCTCGATGAACAGCCGCATCCGCAAGGGCTGGTGGCGGCGCTCGACGAACAGCGCGTAGATGCCGTTGGGCGGCGCGACGAAATCCTGCAGCACCGCGCGCAGCCGGCCGGCGGCCAGATCGGCACCGATCTCCCATAGCGAGCGCCATGCCAGGCCGCGACCGGCCAGCGCCCACTCGTGCAGCACGGCGCCGTCATTGCAATCGAAGCGTCCGCGCGGCTTGTAGCTGCGCAGCTCGCCATCAACGATGAAGCTCCAGCCACGCGCCTGGCCGCCGCTGTCGCCCAGGTGCAGGCAATCGTGCTGGGCCAGATCGTCGGGGTGCCTGGGCGTGCCGCGTCGCTTGAGATAGGCGGGACTGGCGACGACGACGCGGCGGTTCTCGGCGAGATGCACGCGCACCAGCCGCGAGTCGGGCAGATCGCCGAGGCGGATCGCGCAATCGATGTTCTCGTTGGCGATGTCGGCGATGCGGTCGGAAAGATCCAGCGACAGCGTCACGTCCGGATGCGCGGCGAGAAAGCCGGCGACCGCCGGCGCGACGTGGCGGCGGCCAAAGCCGGCCGGCGCGGTGACGCGCAGATGGCCGCTGGCGCGGGCGCTGCCGCTGCTGACCGCGGCCTCGGCGCTGGCCAGTTCTTCGAGGATGCGCTGGCAGTCTTCGAGAAAGGCGCTGCCTTCCGGCGTCAGCGTCAGGCTGCGTGTGGTGCGCGTCAGCAGGCGCACGCCGAGGCGCGCTTCCAGCGCATCGACGCGGCGGCCGATCATGGCCGGCGTCAGGTCCAGGGCGCGTGCGGCGGCGGACAGCGAGCCGCGCTGCGCGACCTGGACGAAGGTTTCGATTTCGCGGAGCGGATTCACGCAGTTAATACAAAAAGTAAAAGATGCTTTGCAGTCTAGTCGATTCATCCGTCGCCGCAACGGACCTATCATCGCCGTCCCGAATGACCCCCGCCTCACGCAAACGGAGCCTCCCATGAGCCTCAGCCTCCCCGTCGGCATGCAGATCAACGCCCCGATCGAGCCGCGCTTCGACGAAATCCTCACGCCGGACGCGCTGGCCCTGGTCGCCAAGCTGCACCGCGCCTTCGAACCGCGCCGCCAGGAGCTGCTCAAGGCCCGCGTCGCCCGCCAGGCGCGCATCGACGCCGGCGAGCTGCCGGACTTCCTGCCGGAAACCCAGGCGATCCGCGAGGGCGACTGGAAGGTCGCGCCGCTGCCCAAGGCGCTGGAAAACCGCCGCGTCGAAATCACCGGCCCGGTCGAGCGCAAGATGATCATCAACGCCTTCAACTCGGGCGCTGATTCGTACATGACCGACTTCGAGGATTCCAACAGCCCGAACTGGTTCAACCAGATCCAGGGCCAGGTGAACCTGTACGACGCGATTCGCCGCCAGATCAGCTTCACCAACGAGAAGGGCAAGGAATACCGCCTTAACGACAAGGTTGCGACCCTGCAGATCCGTCCGCGCGGCTGGCATCTGGACGAGAAGCACGTGCTGGTCGACGGCCAGCGCGTGTCCGGCGGCATCTTCGATTTCGCGCTGGTGTTCTTCCACAACGCCAAGGAGCAGATCGCGCGCGGCGCCGGCCCGTTCTACTACCTGCCGAAGATGGAAAGCCATCTCGAAGCGCGCCTGTGGAACGATATCTTCGTGATGGCGCAGGAGCACATCGGCCTGCCCAAGGGCACGATCAAGGCTACCGTGCTGGTCGAGACCATCCTCGCCACCTTCGAGATGGAAGAGATCCTGTACGAACTGCGCGACCACAGCGCCGGCCTCAACGCGGGCCGCTGGGACTACATCTTCTCGTGCATCAAGAAGTTCAAGCGCAATACCGATTTCTGCCTCGCGCAGCGCAGCAGCATCACCATGGAAGTGCCGTTCATGCGCGCCTACGCGCTGGCGCTGGTCAAGGCCTGCCACAAGCGCGGCGCCCCGGCGATGGGCGGCATGAGCGCGCTGATCCCGATCAAGAACGATCCGGTGGCCAACGACAAGGCGATGGCCGGCATCCGCAACGACAAGGCGCGCGACGCGCGTGACGGCTTCGACGGCGGCTGGGTCGCGCATCCGGGCCTGGTGGCGCTGGCGCAGGAAGAGTTCCAGAAGGTGCTCGGCGACCGTCCGAATCAGTGGGACAAGCAGCGCGACGACACCTACGGCCCCAAGGACTGGATGAACTTCCAGCCGGAGCAGCCGATCACCGAGGCCGGCGTGCGCAACAACATCAACGTCGGCATCCACTACCTGGGCGCCTGGCTGGCCGGCAACGGCTGTGTGCCGATCCACAACCTGATGGAAGACGCCGCCACCGCCGAGATCAGCCGCAGCCAGATCTGGCAGTGGGTGGTCAGCCCCAAGGGCAAGCTCGACGATGGCCGCAAGGTCGACGCCGCGCTGGTCCGCGCGATCATTCCGGAAGAGCTGGCCAAGGTGAAGGCCGCGGTCACCGCCAACGGCGAAGCGACCGCTACCTATGACCAGGCCGCCAAGATCTTCGAGGAGATGTCGCTGTCCGAGAACTTCCCCGAGTTCCTGACGCTGCCGCTGTACGAGGCAATGGACTGAGCGGGATCGGTTTCGAAGCAGGCCGCGCGGAGCGATCCGCGCGGCCTTTTTTATTGTGGTCGCCGCGGCCCTCACCCGGCGCTGACGCGCCGACCTCTCCCGCCAGCGGGAGAGGCAAGCCCGGGTCTCTGCTCCCGCTCCCGGGGGCAGGTGTCGGCAGGGACGGACGAGGGCGGCAACGCTACAGAGCTTGCAACTGTTCGCGGAACCGCTGCGCGTTCTTCACGTAGTGCGTGGCCGAGCCGCGCAGCTTCTCGGCTTCCTCCGGCGAGAGCTGGCGCACCAGCCTGGCCGGTGAACCCGTGATCATCGAGTAGTCCGGGAACTCCTTGCCCTCGGTAACCAGGGCGCCGGCACC